>NZ_WWIR01000704.1 GCF_009863025.1 Streptomyces sp. SID4985
AGGCCGACCTCGCGCAGGCTCCCGCGCCCGACGCCGCCCAGCCGCAGGCCGCCGCCGAGGCCGAGCCGCAGGCTCCCGCGCCCACCGACACGGACCCGCAGGTTGTGGCCCCGGTGGAGGCCGAGCCGCTTGCCGCCGCTCCGGCAGAGGACGACCCCGCACCGGCCCCCGCGCCCGACGCGGCCCCGCCGGAGGCTGCGGCCCCCGCCGCCGTCCCCGCCGAGGCACCGGCCCCGGACACCGCCCAGCCGGAGCCGCAGGCCGGCGTCCCGGCAGAGGACGACCCCGCGCACGTCTTCGTGTCCGACGCGGCCCCGCCGGAGGCTGCGGCCCCGGCCATCGCCGACCCCGCCGAGGCATCGGTCACCGTCCTCCCGGCCCAGCCGGAGCCGCAGGCGGACGCCCCCGCCGACGCGGACCCGCAGGGTGCCGCCCCCGTCGCTCCGGCCGAGCCCGCCGTACCGGCCGCCGCCGAGGTGACTCCCGAGGCGGCCGAGCCCGTACCGGCCCCCGAGGCCGAAACCCCGGCTCCCGCCGAGCCCGCCCCCGTCGCCGACGAGGCAGCGGCTCCCGTACCCACCCAGGGCCCTCAACTCGTCGCGCCGCCGGAGGCTGCCCCGCTGCCCTCCTCCGTCCCCCTGGAGCCGCACCCGGACCAGACGCTCGGTCAGTTCGTGCCGGTCGAGGGGCAGGTGCCCACGGCCCCGCACCTCGCGCCGACCCCGCCGCAGCCGCTGAGGCTGCCCGAGCAGGTCACCGGGGAGCCGGACGTCGTCCAGAGCGCGGAGGACCTGGACACCCGGGCCGCCGACCAGGACGACCAGTACGAGCAGGACGCCCAGGACGTGCCCGCCGTGGCGGAGGCACTCGTACCCGCAGGCCCCGCCGCCCCCGCGTACAACGACGCCGAGCGCGAGGCCGTGCTCAAGGTGATCCGCGAGCGCCGCGACATCCGCAACGGCTTCCGCGGCGACCCCATCCCGCACGAGGTGCTGCTCCGCGTCCTGGAGGCCGCGCACACCGCGCCGTCGGTGGGCCACTCCCAGCCCTGGGACTTCGTCGTCATCAAGTCCGCGGACACGCGGCGCGCGATGCACGACCTGGCCATGAGCCAGCGCGAGGCGTACGCCCAGTCGCTGCCCAAGGGCCGGGCGAAGCAGTTCAAGGAAATGAAGATCGAGGCCATCCTCGACACCCCGGTCAACATCGTCGTCACCGCCGACCCCACCCGAGGCGGCCGCCACACCCTCGGCCGGCACACCCAGCCGCAGATGGCGCCGTACTCCTCCGCGCTCGCGGTCGAGAACCTGTGGCTCGCCGCCCGCGCCGAGGGCCTCGGCGTCGGCTGGGTCAGCTTCTTCGACGAGCGGGAGATGGTCCGCGCCCTCGGCCTGCCCGAGCACCTGGAGGTCGTCGCCTACCTGTGCGTCGGGTACGTCGACGAGTTCCCGGACGAGCCCGAGCTGATGCAGGCGGGCTGGTCCAAGCGCCGCCCGCTGTCCTGGGTCGTGCACGAGGAGACGTACGGGCGCCGCGCCCTGCCCGGAGAGGAACCCCACGACCTGCTCGCCGAGACCGTCGCACAGATCCGCCCGCTCGACGCCAAGGCGCTCGGCGAGGCGTGGGAGCGCCAGAAGCGCATGACCAAGCCGGCCGGAGCGCTCGGCATGCTGGAGATCATCTCCGCGCAGCTGTCCGGTCTCTCCCGGCAGTGCCCGCCGCCGATCCCGGAGCCCGCGGCCGTCGCGATCTTCGCCGGTGACCACGGCGTGCACGCCCAGGGCGTCACCCCCTGGCCGCAGGAGGTCACCGGTCAGATGGTGGCCAACTTCCTGGGCGGAGGCGCCGTCTGCAACGCCTTCGCGGCCCAGGTCGGCGCCGAGGTGTGCGTCGTGGACGTCGGCGTCGTCGCCGACCTGCCCGCCACCCCCGGCCTGCTGCCCCGCAAGATCCGGGGCGGCACCTCCGACATGACCGCCGGGCCCGCGATGACCCGCGAGGAGGCCAGAGCGGCCATCGAGGTCGGCATCGAGACCGCCCGCGACCTGGTCGCCGCCGGGAACAAGGCGCTGCTCACCGGTGAGATGGGCATCGCCAACACCACCGCGTCCGCCGCGCTGATCGCCGTCTTCACCGGCGCCGACCCGGCCGAGGTCACCGGTCGTGGCACCGGCATCAACGACGAGACGCTGGCCCGCAAGACCGAGGTGGTCCGGCGCGCGCTGGAACTCCACCAGTGCGACCCGGCCGACCCGATCGGCGTCCTCGCTGCGGTCGGCGGCTTCGAGCACGCGGCCATGGTCGGCCTGCTCCTCGGCGGCGCCTCGCTGCGTACGCCGGTGATCCTGGACGGCGTCAGCGCCGGGGCCGCGGCCCTCGTCGCCCGCGCCATCGCCCCCGAGGTGCTGGCCGCCTGCATCGCGGGACACCGCAGCGCCGAGCCCGGCCATGTCGCCGCGCTCAACAAGCTGGGCCTGCGCCCGCTGGTCGACCTCGACCTGCGCCTGGGCGAGGGCACCGGCGCGCTGCTCGCCCTGCCGCTGGTGCAGAGCACGGCGCGTGCGATGCACGAGGTGGCGACGTTCGACTCGGCGGGCGTCACCGAGAAGTAGGTCGTCACAGGGAGCCCGACCACCCCGGAACGTCACGGGGTGGTCCGGTCCTCCCCGCGAGACGGGCGGGCCCGGTGTTCACCCACCGGACCGCCCGTGCCGCCGCCCGCCCCGGCGCCGTAAAATCCGCACGTCAGGGCCGCTCCGCCGCCGTAGCGCGCCGACCGCAGAGCTGGACGAGGAGCCGCACCTCATGGCCGAACACCCCGCCTACCCCGTAGGTCTCCGTCTGGCCGGCCGCCGCGTGGTCGTGCTCGGCGGCGGCCAGGTCGCCCAGCGCCGCCTCCCGGCGCTGATCGCGGCGGGCGCGGACGTCCTGCTGGTCTCGCCCGGGGCCACGCCCTCCGTGGAGGCGATGGCGGACGCGGGCGAGATCACCTGGGAGCGGCGGCCGTACGCCGAGGGCGATCTGAACGGCGCCTGGTACGCCCTGATCGCCACCAGCGACCCCGTCGCCAACGCCACCGCCTCCGCCGAGGCCGAGCACGAGCGGGTGTGGTGCGTACGCTCCGACGACGCCGACGCGGCCACCGCCTGGACCCCGGCCACCGGCACCAGCGAGGGCGTGACGGTCGCCGTCCTCACCACCACCGCGCGCCACCGCGACCCCCGGCACACCGCAGCCGTCCGCGACGCGGTCGTGGCGGGCCTGCGTGACGGCACCCTCGTCGCCCCCCACCACCGCACCCGCACCCCCGGCGTCGCCCTGGTCGGCGGCGGCCCCGGCGACCCGGACCTGATCACCGTGCGCGGACGGCGGCTGCTCGCGGAGGCCGACGTGGTCATCGCCGACCGGCTCGGCCCGCGCGACCTGCTCGCCGAACTCCCGCCGCACGTCGAGGTGATCGACGCGGCGAAGATCCCCTACGGCCGCTACATGGCCCAGGAGGCCATCAACAACGCCCTGATCGAGCACGCCAAGCAGGGCAAGTCCGTGGTGCGGCTCAAGGGCGGGGACCCCTTCGTCTTCGGCCGGGGCATGGAGGAGGTCCAGGCGCTCACCGAGGCGGGCATCCCCTGCACGGTCGTCCCCGGCATCACCAGCTCGGTCTCCGTGCCGGGCGCGGCCGGGATACCCGTCACACACCGGGGCGTCGCCCATGAGTTCACCGTGGTCAGCGGCCATGTCGCCCCCGACGACGAGCGCTCCCTGGTCGACTGGCCCTCGCTCGCGAAGCTCACCGGCACGCTGGTGATCCTCATGGGCGTCGACAAGATGGGCCGTATCGCCGAGACCCTCATCGCCCACGGCAAGTCCCCCGACACCCCGGTCGCCCTGATCCAGGAGGGTACGACCGCCGCCCAGCGCCGGGTGGACGCGACGCTCGCGACGGTCGAGGAGACGGTACGGCGCGAGGCGGTGAAGCCGCCCGCGGTGATCGTGGTCGGCGAGGTGGTCACGGTGGGCCCGACGGCGCCGGACGCCTGAGGACCCCGGCGGGCACCCCGCACGCCCGCACCGTCGTTTTCCTTCTCTCTCCAGAACGAGGCACCATCTTCCCGTGGCCGAACTCATCACCATCACGGACCCCGACGACCCCCGCCTGCACGACTACACGAACCTCACCGACGTGGAGCTGCGCCGCAGGCGCGAGCCCGCCGAGGGGCTGTTCATCGCGGAGGGCGAGAAGGTGATCCGCCGGGCGCGGGCGGCGGGCTACGGCACGCGCTCCATGCTGCTCACCCCCAAGTGGACCGAGGTGATGCGGGACGTCATCGACGAACTCCCCGCCCCCGTCTACTGCGTGAGCCCGGAACTGGCCGAACGCGTCACCGGCTACCACGTCCACCGGGGCGCCCTCGCCTCCATGGGCCGCAAGCCGCTGCCGACGGCCGCCGAAGTGCTGGCCCCGGCCCGCCGCGTGGCCGTCTTCGAGGACATGGTCGACCACTCCAACCTGGGCGCCGCCTTCCGCAACGCGGCCGCGCTGGGCGTGGACGCGGTCCTCCTCACCCCCCGCTGCGCCGACCCCCTCTACCGGCGCGCGGTGAAGGTCTCCATGGGCGCCGTCTTCTCGGTCCCCTACGCGCGCTTCGACTCCTGGCCGCAGGACGCGGGCACGCTCCACGAGGCGGGCTTCGTCATCGCGGCCCTCTGTCTGGGCCCGGACTCCGTCACCCTGGACGAGCTGGCCGCCGAGCACCACGAGAAGCTGGCCCTGATGCTGGGCACCGAGGGTGACGGGCTGTCCCGCGCGGCCATGAACGCGGCCGACAAACTGGTCCGCATCCCGATGTCGGCGGGCATCGACTCGCTGAACGTGGCGGCGGCCTCGGCGGTGGCGTTCTACGCGACCTGCCGCACGCCGTAACACCCGGCCCGGCGGCCCACTTGGCGGAGGGCTACGGTCCGTCGGGCCGCGGTGTCGGGTTGTACTCCTGCTCCACCGGCACCCCGTCGCCGCCGTGCGAGTCCGTCCTCGGCTGGACGTGCGTCCGCTGCGTGCCGTCGCCCCCCAGCCCCCGGGACGGGCCCGTACATCCCTGGGCCAGCGCGATCCCCAGCGCCACGAGGAGCGTCACCACCACGAAGACGAACAGCCGCTGGCGCAGCAGCCGTGGGTTGGCCGGGCGCAGCCGGGTTCCCGTCGTACGGGGGGCCGGGCGGCC
>NZ_WWIR01000705.1 GCF_009863025.1 Streptomyces sp. SID4985
TTTAGGGGCGCGGGGAACTGCGCGACAAGCCACGCACGACCGGCAGTCGCAAACGATCCCGCGCCCCTGACTCATAAGGCGCCCGAACGCCCGAACCGCGTAGGTTGGCCGCATGGCAACCCCGTTCCCCAACTCCCGCACAGAACCAGACGGTTCAGCGGTCATCAGGGTCCTGACCTACAACGTCCGCTCCCTGAAGGACGACACCGAAGCCCTGGCCAGAGTCATCAACGCCTGCACCCCGGACCTCGTCCTCCTCCAAGAAGCCCCCCGCTTCTTCCGCTGGCGCAAAAAGCTCACCCGCCTCGCGAACGCCACAGGCCAGACCTACCTCACCGGCGGAGCCCCCGCCGCAGGGCCGGCGATCCTCTGCTCACTCCGGGCCACGGTCGACCGCACCGAGGACGCCCTCCTCCCGCTCACCCCCGGACTGCACCGGCGCGGCTTCGCCACCGCCGAGGTCCGTTTCGGACAGGCTCGCCTCGGCGTCCTCAGCTGCCACCTCAGCCTCCAGCGGGACGAACGCCGGGAACAGGGCGCCGCACTCCTCGACCGCCTCGCCGGAATGGGCACCGAGCACGCGATCGCGGGCGGCGACCTCAACGAGGACCCCGGGGGACACACCTTCCAGAGCCTCGCCGCCGGACTCCAGGACTGCCGGACCACGGCCCCGCGGGGCGGCGCGGACACCTTCCCGGCCACCGCGCCCGAGCGCCGTATCGACGCGCTCTTCGCCACCAAGGGCATCGAGGTGCTGGCCTGCGGAGTCCCGGCGGACCTGCCCGGGGTCACCGGGGAAGACCTGAGGGCGGCCTCGGACCATCTCCCGGTCCTGGCCGCCCTCAGAATTCCCGCGTCCTGAAGAACGTCAGACGACGGCCCCGCGCCCGGGGTCGTCGCCGCCCCCCTCCTCGTCGTCCGTGCGCATCCGCGTCACCAGCGTGACGAAGCCGCCGACGAAGCCGCCGATCCCGCAGGTCGCCAGCCACCAGGTCATCTCCCAGCCGAGCAGCACCGCGAGCAGCAGCAGGATGGGCCCGCCGACCACACCGAGCCAGGCGAACTTCGCCGTGGTGTCCGCCACCGGCAGCGGCGGCGGCTCGGGCGGTACGAAGTGGCCCTCGTCGTCCTCGTCGAAGTCGTCCTCGGAGGACTCGGGAGCCTGGTAGTCGCGCGGCCCGGCCTGGGGTCCTATCCCGGGCGCGAACGAGACCGAACTGCCCAGCGGCCGAGCGGTCCGGGGCGTGCCCGGTTCCTCCCCGTCGCCGTCCTTGTCCGGGCCGTCCTTGGCCGCGCTGTCCTTGTCCGCCCCGGAGGTGTCCGTGCCGGTGGCCACGGCGGGCTCCTCCGGGTCCATCTCCGGCAGCGCCAGATCCTCGATGGGCCGGAACGGCCGGGAACCCGGCGGGTCCACCGGCTCCTCGCCGTACCCGGCGACGATCGCCTTCCAGGCGGCCTCCTCGTCGAAGGGCACGCCCGGCACGCCCGGCTCCTCCGGCTCGCGCTCCTCGCGGCCCTCGCGATCGGAGTCGTGCTCAGCCAACTCTGGCCGTCCCTTCCTCGTCGGCTCGGGGTGCGAGCCGGCCGACGAAGGCAAGGCTCTCCTCGAAGATCCGGTCCGCATCGTGGTCCAACGTCGCCACGTGGTAACTCTGTTCCAGCACGATCTCCGTTACGTCCGTGGAGGACACCCGGCTCAGCACCCGGGCGGAATCGGCCGCCGGAACGACATGGTCCCGCGCGCTGCGCAGCAGCAGCAACGGCTGGGTGACCCGCGGCAGCTCGCCGTCCAGACGGCGCAGGGACTCCCGCAGCGAGTGCGCGGCGTGCAGCGGAACCCGGTCGTAGCCCAGCTCCTCGGCGCCCTCCTTGGCGATGTCGCTGGCGATGCCCTTCGTGGAGGGCACGAGATGCCGGGCCACCGGAAGGGCGTACGCGGAGAGGCCGTGCACCCGGTTCGCCGGGTTGACGACGACCACCCCGGCGATCCGGTCGCCGTGCCGCGAGGCCAGCGCGAGGGAGAGCGCGCCGCCCATGGACAGACCGGCCACGAACACCTGGGAGCAGCGCTCGGTGAGGTGCCGCAGCTCGCGGTCGACCGTCGCGTACCAGTCGGCCCAGCCCGTGACCGCCATGTCCTGCCAGCGGGTTCCGTGTCCGGGCAGCAGGGGCAGCGAGACGGTGAGGCCGTGCGCGGCGTGGTGCTCCGCCCAGGGGCGCAGCGACTGGGGCGAGCCGGTGAAGCCGTGACAGAGGAGGACACCCACCTCCCCGCCTTCGTGGCGGTACGGCTCTGCTCCGGGAAGGACCGGCACCTTGGGGCTCCTGTTCCGAGAAGGGGCGAAGGGACTTTTCCGGTGCGTGCGGGACGGTTCGGGGAAAGCGGTGTTGCGGAACCGGCGGATGTGCTTCACCGTACGCGACCGTACCGACACCGACCAGGGTCGTCGGGTCCATCGGCCGCGGACCGGGTTAAGGTCTGTTCGACGGACCACAGGAGGAACACGGGTGTTGTACGGCACGATGAAGCTCGCCATCGGAGGGCCGCTCAAGGTCGCCTTCCGGCCCTGGGTGGAGGGTCTGGAGAACATCCCGGACGACGGCCCCGCGATCCTGGCGAGCAATCACCTGTCCTTCTCGGACTCGTTCTTCCTGCCCACGATGCTGCACCGCAAGGTCACCTTCATCGCCAAGGCGGAGTACTTCACCACCCCGGGCGTCAAGGGACGCCTGACCGCCGCCTTCTTCAAGGGCGTCGGACAGCTGCCCGTGGACCGCTCCGGCGCGCGCGGCGCGGGCGAGGCGGCGATCAAGAGCGGCATAGAGGTGCTGAAGCGCGGCGAGCTGTTCGGCATCTACCCCGAGGGCACCCGCTCGCCCGACGGCCGGCTCTACCGGGGCAAGCCCGGCGGCCTGGGACGCGTGGCACTGGCCACGGGCGCCCCGGTCATCCCGGTCGCGATGATCGACACCGAGAAGATCCAGCCGCCCGGCAAGGTGATGCCGAAGCTGATGCGGCCCGGCATCCGGATAGGCAAGCCCCTCGACTTCAGCCGCTACCAGGGCATGGACCACGACCGGTTCGTGCTGCGCGCGCTGACCGACGAGGTCATGTACGAGATCATGAAGCTCTCCGGCCAGGAGTACGTGGACATGTACGCGACCGCCGCCAAGCGGCAGCTCGCGGATGCGGCGAAGGCCGCCAAGGAAGCCGCGCAGGCGGGGACCGGGTCCACCGGGGACAAGCCGGAGAAGACCGGCGCCTAGCGGCCGGGCCGGGGGAGCACGGGGGAAGCCGGGGAGCACGGGGGAAGAAGTACCGGGGGGACGGGGGCGGTCGTGGCCGGACGTGAGCGGGTTCTGCGGATGTCGGTCGAGCTGCCGCTGTGGCGCGCGCTCGCCGGATACCGCGTCCTGACGGCGCTGTACGCCGTCGGTCTGGGCGTCACCGCCTTCGGCCACTTCGTACGCCCCTGGGCCGCCGTCGCGTACTACGCGGTCCTCGTCGTGTGGACGGCCGTCACCCTGCCCCGGGTCACCGGCGCCGAGCGCTGCACCCGGAGGTTCCTCGCGGCCGACCTGACCGTCGCCGTGACGGGCATCCTGCTCACGCCGTTCACCGACGACCCCGCGCGGATCACGGGCGGCGGCCCCACCCTGCCCTCGATATGGACGGCCGGGGCGGTGCTGGCCTTCGCCCTCAAGGGCGGCTGGCGCTGGGCCGCGATCGCCTCCACGGCCGTCGCCGCCGCCAACCTGATCGAACGCGGCGCCCCGACCCGCGACACCGTGCACAACGTCATCCTGGTCTGGCTCGCCTCCATCGCCATCGGCTACGTCGTCGAGGTCGCCCGTGCCTCCGAGCGCACCCTCGCCCGCGCCCTGGAGATCGAGGCCGCCACCCGCGAACGCGAGCGCCTGGCCCGCGACATCCACGACGGCGTGCTCCAGGTGCTCGCGATGGTGCAGCGGCGCGGCGCGGTCATCGGCGGCGAGGCGGCCGAGCTGGGGCGGCTCGCGGGCGAGCAGGAGGTCGCCCTGCGCATGCTGGTCTCCGGCGGCCTGCTGCCGGTCTCCCGTACGGCGCTGGAAGCGGGCCCCGGGACACCCTGCGACGACGGTGCCGTACCCCCGGACGACGGCCCGCTCGACCTGCGCGCCCTGCTCGCCCCGTACGCCGGGGCCCGGGTGAGCCTGGCCGAGCCGGGCGCCCCGGTGCCGCTGCCCCCGGCCG
>NZ_WWIR01000706.1 GCF_009863025.1 Streptomyces sp. SID4985
GCGGACGTAGCTCAGTTGGTAGAGCGCAACCTTGCCAAGGTTGAGGTCGCGAGTTCGAGCCTCGTCGTCCGCTCCATGAAGAAGCCCCCGGTTCCCACCGGGGGCTTCTCGCGTTACCAGCGGGTGCCGGTCAGGTGCTCGTACGCCTCGATGTACTTGGCGCGGGTCGCCGCCACGACCTCCTCGGGCAGCGCGGGCGGGGGCTGCTCGCTCTTTCGGTCCCAGCCGGATTCGGGCCCGGTCAGCCAGTCACGCACGAACTGCTTGTCGTACGACGGCTGGGCGCGGCCCGGCTGCCACTGGTCGGCCGGCCAGAAGCGGGAGGAGTCCGGGGTGAGGACCTCGTCGGCGAGCACGAGGGTGTTCCCGTCGAAGCCGAACTCGAACTTGGTGTCCGCGAGGATGATGCCCCGGTCGCGGGCGATGTCGCGGGCGCGGGAGTACACCGCGAGGGTGGCCTGGCGCAGCTGGGCGGCGGTCTCGGCGCCGACCTGACGGGCCACCTCCTCGTAGGAGACGTTCTCGTCGTGCTCGCCGACCTCGGCCTTGGTGGCCGGGGTGAAGATCGGCCCTGGCAGCTCCGAGCCGTCCTCCAGGCCCTCGGGGAGGGCGAGGCCGCACACCGTGCGGGACTCCCGGTACTCCGCGAGGCCCGAGCCGGTGAGGTAGCCCCGGGCCACGCACTCCACGGGGACCATGCGCAGCGACTTGCAGACCAGGGTGCGGCCCGCCCAGTCGGCGGGGGCGCCCTCGGGCAGTTCGGTGCTGATCACATGGTTGGGCGCCAGGTCGCGCAGCTGGTCGAACCACCACAGGGAGAGCCGGGTCAGGACGCGGCCCTTGTCGGGGATCTCGCTGGGCAGCACCCAGTCGTAGGCGGAGATGCGGTCACTGGCGACCATCACGAGGTCGCCCGCCTCGTTCCGGTACAGGTCCCGCACCTTGCCGGTGTGCAGGTGCACCAGGCCCGGAACCTCGATCGGCTCGGGCTTTTCTACGAATCCGGACACGGTTCCTCCCCGTGGTTCTGTCCAACTGCCTCGATTCTCCCGTATACGGCGAGGAGGGTGTCGTCCGGGTGGTCAGTCGCGTTTGCAGATGCGGTCCAGGAGGTTGGCCGTGGCCCGCTGGATACGGGGGTCCACATGGCCGGGGCGGTCCAGCGCCGGGGACCAGGCGAAGGTGCCGGAGGCGAACACCCAGGCGCCGGAGGGGGCGCGGTAGAGGGAGGTCTCCTGGTGCCGCCGTACGCCGTCGCCGTCGAGGTAGGGGGAGTGCGCGAGCAGGATGCGCTCCTCGTGCTCGGGGAGCGCGGTGCGCGGGAAGTAGCGGTCGGCCTCGCCCGCGACCAGGCCCTCGATGCCGTCGCCCTCGCGGGCGCCGGTCGCCTCCCACAGCCAGTGGTCGGCGTTGCGCACGATCAGCGGGCTGGGTTCGGGGACGCGGCCCGCGTACTGGATGCCGATCAGTTGCTGTTCGGGCCGGTCGATCTCGCGCCAGAGCACGGGCTTTCCGGGGCCCTTGCGCTTGCGGCAGGTCAGCAGCCGGTCCGGGACGCCGGAGGCGGAGTCCGCCAACTCCACTTGCCAGTACATGGTGTTGGCGGAGAGGAAGACCAGCGACGTGCCGTGGTCGCGGGCGTTCTCCACGGCCCGGCGCATCGGGACCGACCAGTACTCGTCGTGGCCGGGGAAGACCAGGCCCCGGTAGCGGGTGGGATCGACGCGGCCTGCGTGCAGATCACGAGCGTCGGCGTAGGCGAGGTCGTAGCCGTACCGTTCCGCCCAGCGGATGAAGTCGTAGGCGTGACCGACGTGCAGGGGCAGGCCCGCGCCCGCGTACGGCCGGTCGAAGGAGACCGTGACGGCCGCGTCGGCCTCGCCGAGCAGCCGGCCCCTCTCGTCCCAGGCGTGGTAGAGGCTGGCGCCGGTGTGGCCGTCCTCCGGGTAGAGGTTGTACGCCTGCCAGGTGACGTCGGGCAGCAGCAGGAGCAGGTCGGCGGGCTGGTCGTCGCGGACCGTGAAGGGGATGTGGGAGCGGTAGCCGTCGCTGGTGGTGAGGACGGCCACATAGGCGCCGACCTGCCACTCCTCGGGGACCTGGAGACGCCAGGACAGCCACCAGTGGTGGCAGGAGACCGTGCGGTCGGCGGCCAGCGGCTCGGGCTGGACGATGCCGGAGAGCCGGGGGCTGTTGGTGATCTTCGCGGCGCCGTGCCCGGCGTAGTGGCCGATGCGGTAGATGTCGACGCTGAACTCCTGCGGCGGATCGACCGTGATGTGGAAGTCGATCGCCTTGCCGGGCTCGACCGCGCCGGTGGAGGCGAAGCCCTTGATCTGGCGGTGCACGTCGTCGGCCGAGCGGGGGCCGGGGCCCGCCGAACGGGGAGCGGGTACGCGGGTGCCGCTCGCGCTCGTGGTGGTGTGCGGCTGGGTGGTGTCCACATACCAGGGCACCACGTGGCCGGTGTCGTCGAAGTAGGTCTCACTGCCGCGCAGCCAGGGCACCGGGCCCAGGCCGAAAGGGTCGGTGACGGCGTGCGCGAGT
Organism: Streptomyces sp. SID4985; assembly: GCF_009863025.1. Lineage (GTDB taxonomy): Bacteria > Actinomycetota > Actinomycetes > Streptomycetales > Streptomycetaceae > Streptomyces. The sequence continues at coordinate 2,548 of NZ_WWIR01000706.1, forward strand.
GCTCCGGACTCCCAGCGGCGGATGTGGTCCGAGGCCATGGGCGCTCCCCTCCCTCATGCCCCCGTTGCCGTTGTCGTGGTGCGGGTGGTGCGTGGTGCGGTGATTCGTGGTGCGGTGATTCGTGGTGCGGGTGATTCGTGGTGCTCGGTGCGGGTCTGCTCGGCGCGTGTCTTATGCCGATGCCATGTGCGTGTCGGTCTCAGCACATCACATAACGCACGGCTCCGGTCACTATTCGTTGTGAATTGGCCTGAAGTGGAAGTCGGTGCTCCGTTATCGGCCGGAGTCAGCCCAGCCGGACCGGCTTCTCCGGGCGTATCCCGGCGGCGGCGAGCCAGTCCCGCAGCGGCCCCTGGTCCCCCTCCTCGATCAGGCTGAGCACCCTCGGCCCGAGATCGGCGGCCCGCTTGCCGTCCAGCAGCAGCGTCGGCCCGTCGAGCCAGTCGAGGCCGGGGGCGGCCCCCGCGGAGTCGACGGCCGCGCAGCACACCATGGCCGTGACATGCGCGACCAGCAGCTCCCGGCCGGTCCGGGGCGGCTGCAACGGGAACAGCGGCAACGCCCCCTCGTCCCACAGCTCGGGGTCCCGCCCGAGCCCGGACGCGGTGGCCCCGCGCGGCACGGTGCTCTCCTCCCGGGCCAGCTCGGCGCTGAGGCCCGCGGCGAGGGCGGAGCCGCGTTCGGTGGTGGGGTCGGGATCGTCGGGTTCGGTGTGCGTGGAGGGGGGAACGGCCGGTGCGTCGTCCTCCGGCACCCTCGTCCCGGGCACCTCGGCCGGAGTCGCCAGGTGGTCCAGGACCCGGGCCAGGGTGGCGCCGCCGGAAGCAGGGGGGCGGTCGGGGAGCCCGTCCAGCACCCGGTGCAGGCGGGCCGCTTCCGCGCGCCAGGTGCGGTCGACGACCTCCTCCGGATAGGCGTGCCAGTCGACCGGGGACCACTGGGGACCCGGGCCTGTGGGAGCGCCGTGGAAGAGCCGGGCGGCGAGCAGGGAGACCGCTTCGTCCGCCACCCCGGGCTCCTCCAGGAGGTCGCAGGCCGGGCGCTCGCCAAGGCGGGAGGTGAAGCCGTCGGCGGCCAGCCGGTCACGCCGGGACAGCTCGGTCAGCGCGGCGACCACGCCCGCGTCCAGCCGGGAGGGCCAGCGGCCCATCCGCCAGGCGGGCAGCGCCACCCGGGTCAGCAGCCGGTCCCAGCCCGCGTAGGCGAGCCCGACCTGCTCCTGGGCGACGATCCGGGGGCCGTAGTCCACCGACTGGGCGCGCTCGGCCGCCGCCGCGGCGACCCCGCGCTCCATCAGCACCGCGTGCTCCCGGCAGGCGCGCAGCAGCACCCTGGCCACCCAGCCGAGCGCCCCGCACACGCCCCGGGTC
>NZ_WWIR01000707.1 GCF_009863025.1 Streptomyces sp. SID4985
GTGGCTTGTCGCGCAGTTCCCCGCGCCCCTGGAGGGGCGCGGGGAACTGCGCGAAAGGCCACCACGTGCCCGCGCCCGAGGAGCGACCGTCAGCGCCCCAAGGCGCTCAGGCGGTGCGGCGGATCAAGGCGAGGTACATCGCGTCGGTGCCGTGGATGTGGGGCCAGAGCTGGATGTCGGGGCCTTCGCCGAGGTCGGGGACGTCGGGGAGGAGGGGGCGGGCGTCGATGAGTTCGGTGTGGGGGCGTTCCTTGAGGACGTCGGAGACGACCGCGCGGGTTTCGGCGAGGTGGGGCGAGCAGGTGGCGTAGCCGACGACGCCGCCGACGCGGACCGAGTCCAGGGCCGTGCGGAGCAGCCCCCGCTGGATGGGGGCGAAGTTGTCGAGGTCCTCGGGACGGCGGCGCCAGCGGGCCTCGGGCCGGCGGCGGAGGGCGCCGAGGCCGGTGCAGGGGACGTCGACCAGGACGCGGTCGAACGTGCCGGGCTTCCAGGGCGGCCGGGTGCCGTCGGCGGCGATCACCTGGTACGGGCCCGGGTTGCCGTCCAGCGCCCGCGCCACCAGCCCCGCACGGTGCGGCTGCTTCTCGGAGGCGAGCAGGAAGGCACCGCGCTCGGCGGCGAGAGCGGCCAGCAGCGCGGCCTTGCCACCGGGGCCCGCGCAGCCGTCGAGCCACTTCTCGTCCGGGCCGTCGACGGGCGCGTTGGCGAGCGCGAGCGCGACCAGCTGACTGCCCTCGTCCTGCACACCCGCCCGGCCCTCGCGCACGGCCTCGACCGCGCCGGGCTCACCGCCCTCGGCGAGCCGGACGGCGAACGGCGACCAGCGTCCGCGTACGGCCGCCTCCTCGTTCAGCAGTTCCTCGGCGGTCGACCGGCCGGGGCGCGCGACAAGGGTGACCTCGGGACGCTCGTTGTCCGCCGCGAGCAGGTCCTCGATGCCCGCGCGGCCGCCGCCGAGGGAGTCCCACAGCGCGGAGACGACCCAGCGGGGGTGCGAGTGGACCACGGCGAGGTGGTCCTCGGGGTCCTCGTCGTACGGCGGCGCGACCTTCTCCAGCCAGCCGTCCAGGTCGTCCTGGGCCACCTTGCGCAGCACGGCGTTGACGAACTTGGCGCGTCCGTCACCGAGGACGACACGGGCCAGCTCGACGGAGGCGGAGACGGCGGCGTGCGTCGGGATGCGGGTACCGAGCAGCTGGTGGGCGCCGAGGCTGAGCACGTCGAGGACCGGGGGGTCCACCTCGCGCAGCGGGCGGTCCACACAGGCGGCGATGATCGCGTCGTAGGTGCCCTGGCGGCGCAGCGTGCCGTAGACCAGCTCGGTGGCGAGGGCGGCGTCCCGCGCGTCGAAGTCGCCGTTCTCGCGCGCCTTGCGCAGCAGCGGGGGGAGGACCAGGTTGGCGTACGCGTCCCGCTCGTCCACCGCGCGCAGCGCGTCGAAGGCGAGGATGCGGACGGGGTCCTTCTGGGGGCGCCGGTAGGGCTTGGCGGGCCGGTGCGGCCGACGGGACTGCTCGCTCACGAGAAAAGGTGCTCCGGATACGAAGAAAGGGGTGCGGCCCCCAGCCTACGTCGGCCGGACCCCACCCCTCCTCTTCAGGGCGTTCAGGCGCCCAGTGTCTCGCCCTCGGCGATACGCACTCCGCGCGCCCAGTCGGCGGCGCGCATCGGCTTCTTGCCCTGGGCCTGCACCCACAGCAGCTCGACGGCGTACGAACCGGTGCCCACGTGCACGCTGTTCTTGCCGACGGCGAGCCGCCCCGGCGCGAGGTCGGTCCGCTCGGGCACCGGCACGACCTGGACGAGCTTGAGCCGCTCGCCCCGGAAGACGGTCCAGGCACCCGGCGCGGGAGTGCAGCCGCGCACCACCCGGTCGACGCGCAGCGCGGGCGCCGCCCAGTCGACGCGCGCGTCCTCGACCGTGATCTTCGGCGCGAGGGTGATGCCGTCGGCGGGCTGCGGTACGGCCTTCAGGGTGCCGTCCTCGATGCCGTCCATGGTCGCCGCGAGCAGCCCGGCACCGGCGAGGGCGAGCCGGGTGAGCAGGTCGCCGCTGGTGTCGGTGGAGCGGATCGCCTCGGTGACGGTGCCGTAGACCGGGCCGGAGTCCAGGCCCTCCTCGATGAGGAAGGTGGACGCGCCGGTGATCTCGTCGCCCGCCATGATCGAGTGCTGCACGGGGGCGGCGCCGCGCCAGGCGGGCAGCAGGGAGAAGTGCAGGTTGACCCAGCCCTGGGCCGGGATGTCGAGCGCGACGCGGGGCAGCAGGGCGCCGTAGGCGACGACCGGGCAGCAGTCCGGCCCGATCTCCTTCAGCCGCTCCAGGAACGCGGGGTCGCGCGGGCTGACCGGCTTCAGCACCTCGATCCCGGCCTCCACCGCCCGCTCGGCCACGGGCGACGCGACCAGCCTGCGCCCCCGCCCGGCCGGCGCGTCGGGCCGCGTGACCACGGCGGCCACCTCATGCCGCCCGGACGCGATCAGCGCATCCAGAGCGGGAACGGCAACCTCGGGAGTTCCGGCGAAGACAAGCTTCATAACCAGGATCGAGCCTCTCAAACGGCTACGGACGGGCAGCGCACCAGTCTATGCCGCCGCGGGAGAGCCGCCGACGGCGCTTGACCCATGCCAGTTGTTCAGCCTGTCAGCCAACTGGAAACGGGTGGTGCGCGGGTGGGAGAACCGGCGTACAAAACACACCGCACGCCCCCACCGCGTGACCAGCGGAGCCCCCACGCGTTGGTCAAGACAGAGTTGACCAACACCGGGCGGCTGAAGCGGCCCGGTCCCTTTCAACGCCGGTTCGAGAGGCTTGTTCATGGCCGACCACGCAACCCACGACGCCCAGGCCCGGGCCAGCCTGCACCTCCTGGTGCGGGACATCGAGCGGGTCCGCCGCCAGGTGGACGCACTGCGCACGCTCACCGCCCAGCTCGGCAACGTCTACCGCCCGCGCCGCTCCGGCCCGTCCACCGGTTTCGTCGTCTACGGACGCGCCCCCGCCCCCACGGTCCGCCTCGCCCAGGAACTCCGGGACAGCGTCGAGACCCTGGTCACCGCCGCCGTGGACTTCGACCGCTCGCTCGGCTTCTCGTGGGACGCGGTGGGCTCCGCGCTCGGCGTCACCAAGCAGGCCGTGCACCGCCGTTACGGTGCCCGCCGCGCCGCCGCCCAGGCGGCCGCCGACGCCGAGCGCGCGGGCGAGCCGTCGGGCACCCGGACGCTCAACGTGCCCACGGTCCCCGCCGC
>NZ_WWIR01000708.1 GCF_009863025.1 Streptomyces sp. SID4985
ACACAACGACGCGGGGTGGAGCAGCTCGGTAGCTCGCTGGGCTCATAACCCAGAGGTCGCAGGTTCAAATCCTGTCCCCGCTACTGAAGACTCAGGGCCGGAATCCAGTTCATCGGATTCCGGCCCTGAGTGTTTTTTCTGTCCCCTCACCATTACGCACCGTGAGGTAAAGGTTTCCCTCCGCAGCGATTCTGAGTCATCATCAAAAACGCGCTCGCTGCTGATCGCCGGTCAACTCGCCCTCCTTTCGCCCGGCTTGGCGGTTAAGTCCGCTCCGAAGAAGCTTAAAGATCAAGCTGGCCCGGCTTGGAATCCGATGGCCGGGTCTATTAACGTTCGATAACGCAGCGCGGTCGTCCCAGCCGTCACCCGAGATGGCTCCGTGCGCACGCGCCGAATCCCGCGAGGGAACCGGGGAACCACCACCAAGGGGTGCATCACGCGGACATCTGTCGTGAACCGTATGGATCACGGCCGGTATACGCGCGTAGGAGACCTTCTGCTCCGAACCCGTCAGCTAACCCGGTAGGCGGCGGAAGGAAAGGAGCCCGCCCCCGTGGCGTCCGACCCCCACACCCCCTTCGCGCCGACCCCGGGTGAGAACCACACCTTCGGCTACGGTGCTCCGCGCTCCGACGGCCCCTGGGAGGAGTGGAACCCCACCGAGGAGTCCGTCCCCGCCCCGCGCAACGGCCGGCACCGCGTCGCCAAGCAGCGCGGCGGCGGTCTCGCCCGCAGCTCCACCGTGCTCGGTGTCGGTGTCATCGCCGCCGTCGGCGCGGGCGGCATGGCCAGCGCCAACACCGGCAAGCCGCCGGTGTCCATCGCGCTGCCCGACCTGCCCGGCGTCGACTCGCTTCTGGACCAGGGCGCCGAGACCCCCGCGCCCTCGCTCGCCGCCGTCGGCACCGCCTCCGCGCAGAGCGAGGAGTCCGCCGACGCGGGCGAGGCCCTGCGCAGCCGGATCATCGCCCAGGCCGAGCAGCAGCAGAGCCGGGCCGATATCCGCGCCACCGCGGCCGCCGTCGCCGCGGCCGACCAGCAGACCGCCGACGCCGCCGCCCAGGCCGCGAAGGAGGCCGCCGCCAAGGCCGCCGCCTCCAAGGAGAAGGCGGAGGCCGACGCGAAGAAGAAGGCCGAGTCGGCCCGGCTGGCCGCGCTGGCCAAGCAGTACACGCTGCCGACCTCGTCGTACACGATCACCGGCACCTTCGGGCAGCCCGGCGCGATGTGGTCCTCCGGCTACCACACCGGTCTCGACTTCGCCGCGCCCACCGGCACGCTCATCAAGGCCATCCACGGCGGCACCGTCACCCAGGCGGGCTGGGCCGGGGCCTACGGCTACCGCACCGTCCTCACCCTCGACGACGGCACCGAGCTGTGGTTCTGCCACCAGTCCTCGATCGGCGTCACGGTCGGCCAGAAGGTCGCCACCGGCGACGTCATCGGCCGCGTCGGCGCCACCGGCAACGTCACAGGACCCCACCTCCACCTGGAGGTCCACCCCGGCGGACAGGCCACCGGCATCGACCCGACGACGTGGCTGCGCGGCAAGGGGCTCAACCCCTGAGACGGGTGTAATCCCTGATACGGGTGTAATCCCTGGGGCAGTTGGAATGGACGGGCCCCGAGTGATCGTTGAGTAGAGACATGACTGCCTCTCTTCCTCTGCGCAAGCTCGGTTCCTCCAGCCTCGAGGTCTTCCCGCTCGCCCTCGGCGGCAACGTCTTCGGCTGGACCGCCGACGAGAAGACCTCCTTCGCCGTCCTCGACGCCTACGCGGCGGCGGGCGGCAACTTCGTGGACACCGCCGACTCCTACTCGGCCTGGGTCGAGGGCAACTCCGGCGGCGAGTCGGAGACGATCATCGGCAAGTGGATCGCCTCCCGGGGCAACCGCGACCAGGTGGTCGTCGCCACCAAGGTCAGCCAGCACCCGGAGTTCAAGGGCCTGTCCGCCGCGAACATCAAGGCGGCCGCCGACGCCTCCCTGCGCCGCCTCGGCACCGACCACATCGACCTCTACTACACCCACTTCGACCAGCCCGAGGTCCCCGTCGAGGAGATCATCGGCGCCCTGGACGAGCTGGTGAGGGCGGGCAAGGTCCGGCACATCGCCGCCTCCAACATCGGCGCCGACCGGCTGCGGGAGTCCCTGGAGTTCTCCGACCGCGAGGGCCTGGCCCGCTACGTCGCCCTCCAGCCCCACTACAACCTGGTCTCCCGCGACACCTACGAGGGCCCGCTGCAGGACCTCGCCGCCCGGGAGGGCCTGGGCGCGGTGCCGTACTTCGCCCTCGCCTCCGGCTTCCTGACCGGCAAGTACCGGCCCGGCACCGAGGTGGACAGCCCCCGCGCCGAGGGCGCCGCCAAGCACCTGGCGTCCGAGCGCGGCCAGCGGGTGCTCACGGTGCTGGACGAGGTGGCCGCCGCCCACGACGTGCCCGTCGCCACGGTGGCCCTCGCCTGGCTCGCCGCCCAGCCGACCGTCGTCGCCCCCATCGCCTCGGCCCGCACGCTCGACCAGCTCCCGGCCCTGCTCGGCCTGGCCGACCTGCGTCTGACCCAGGACGAACTGGACCGGCTGACCGACGCCTCCGCCTGATCCGGCTGATCCGGCGGGACGGCCCCCGGGGAGACACCCCCTAGGACCGGTAGGGGTTGTAGCCGGAGTACGGCACCGACGGGTAGCCGTAGCCCCCGCTCCCGTGGCTCCCGTACCCGTAGCCCGCGTACGGCACCGAGGGGTGGCCGTACGCGGGCCACTGCGGCCGGGGCACGGGCGCGGTGCCCCGGGCCGCGTACTCCAGTGCGGGGCGGGCGACTTCGCGGCGCCGCCACAGCGCGGCCAGCAGTTCGTGCTCGCGGGTCAGGAAGTCCGCCCCGGCCCTGCCCCGGCGCGCCCGGCGCCGCAGGAACGCGAGCGAGGTGGCG
>NZ_WWIR01000709.1 GCF_009863025.1 Streptomyces sp. SID4985
GGTCCCGGCGAGGCCGCGCGCGGCCACACCGGCGGCGCGGCGCAGGGTCTCGGCGTCGTACCCGTCCTCAGCCTCGGGCTCGGCGCCCAGGCCCACCGCCACCAGGAGCGGGGCCGCGAAGCCGGCCGGGGCGGGCAGCTTCGTCAGCTCGCCCTCGGCACCCGAGGCACCGAGGGTCTCCAGGACGCCGGGCAGCGCGCCGTCGTACGCCTCGACGACGGACTCGGCGCCGGGCGCCACGACGGGGCCCGCGCCGGCCTTGGCGACACCGATCACGATCGCGTCGGCGCTCAGGCCGGGCGCCGCGGCGGTGCTGAGAGTCAGAGCAGTCACGGTGGTGAAATCTCGCTTCCGATGTGAAGTTGCAGTGGCCGATTGCGTTCCTCGGCCGCCCGGTGGGGCGGCCTCACGCAAGGGGGGTGGGTCGACCGGGCCCGACAGCCGACCCTAGGCCCAGCGTGGGACCACTTCGGCAACCGGGGTCTCCACCCCGTCGGCGAGCACCCGCCACGAGACTACGCGCGTGCGCCCGCTCGCTCATTCCTCCGGGTGGTCACTCGAACGTGGCCGTCCCTTCGTCTGCGGGCAACTCCGCGTGCGTACAGGGGGGTTACGCCGCGCCGCCCAGCGCGAGCACGACCAGGACCGTCGTCGCGGCCGTCTCCGCGAGGGCGCCGAACACGTCCCCGGTGACCCCGCCGAAGCGCCGGACACAGTGGCGCAGCAGGAGTTCGGCGGCGCCGAGGGCGAACAGGACGGCCGTCGCGGCGTGTACGGCACCCCACGCGCCGAGGGTCGCTCCGCAGGCCGCCGCGAGCAGCGCGCACCCCGCCACGGCGACCGTCGCGCCCCGCACCGGGACCACCCCGGCGACCGCCGCCCCCAGCCCCTCCGGGCGGGCGGCCGGTATCCCGGCGCGGGCGGCCAGGGTGAGCGCGAGGCGGGCCGCCAGTGCCGAGACGAGCGCGGCCACCGCGCCCCGGGTCCAGGAGGTGCCGTAGAGCTGGGCGAGGACGGCCACCTGGGCCAGCAGCACCAGGAGCAGGGTGATCACGCCGAACGGCCCGATGTCCGACTGCTTCATGATCCGCAGGGCGTCCTCGGCGGGCCTGCCGCTGCCGAGCCCGTCGGCTGTGTCGGCGAGCCCGTCCAGGTGCAGACCCCGCGTCAGCACCGCCGGTACGGCCACCGAGGCGACGGCGGCGAGCAGCGGGCCCGCGCCGAGCAGCAGGAGGAGCAGGCCGAGGGCGGCCGCGCCGACGCCGACGGCCAGCCCGGCCACGGGGGCGCAAAACATGCCCGCGCGCGCCGCCTCGCGGTCCCAGCGGCGGACCCGTACGGGGAGCACGGTGAGGGTGCCGAAGGCGAAGCGGAGGCCGTCGAGCGGGGTGAGGGCGGGGGCGGGGGTGTCGGCGGGGGTCTCGGGCATCGGCGCAGGCTACCGGGCGGACGCGGAAGCGCTGCTCCGGGCGCCGGATGTGAGCCGCCGCTCCGGGACAACGGGGATAAAGTGCGCACATGGGGCAGTGGTGGGAGCGGAACATCGTGGAGCCGGGCAAGCTTCCGCTGTTGCTGGCCCTCGCCGCGTTCGTGCTCACCTTCCTCGTCACCCGGATCGTCACCCGGCTGATCCGCGCCGGGAAGGGGCCGTTCGGCAACGTCAGCGCGGGCGGGCTGCACATCCATCACGTGGTGCCCGGGGTCGTCCTCACCCTCGTCGGCGGGTTCGGCGCCGTCGCCAGCGACCGGCACGGCTTCGGGGCCGGGCTCGCGGCCGTCGTCTTCGGGATCGGCGCGGGGCTGGTGCTCGACGAGTTCGCGCTGATCCTGCATCTGGACGACGTGTACTGGACCGCCGAGGGCCGCAAGAGCGTCGAGGTCGTCGTGCTCACCGCGGCCCTGGTCGGACTGCTCCTCGCCGGGTTCTCCCCGTTCGGCGTCAACGACCTCACGCAGGACGAACTCCAGGACCGGGGCGGGGTCATCGCCACCATCGCGGTCAACTTCCTCTTCTCGCTGGTCGCGCTCAGCAAGGGCAAGGCCCGCGTCGCGATCTTCGGCGCCATCGTGCCCCTGCTGGCCCTCGCGGGCGCGATCCGGCTGGCCCGCCCCACCTCCCCCTGGGCCCGCCGGTTCTACGTCCACCGCCCCCGCGCCCGCGCCCGTGCCCTCCTGCGCGCCTACCGCCACGACCGCCGCTGGGCCGGTCCCCGGCGGGCCGTCCAGGACCTGATCGGCGGCAAGCCGGACCCGAGCCCGGCGCGGCTCCCGCGCGGCGGCTGACCCGGGGTCCGTTTCCCGTACCGGCCGCGCACCGCCGAAGCCGCGCACAGCACGCCCGTCGCCAGCAGCGCCGCCAGATGCTCCTTGCCCGCCAGGTTGTCCTTCGCCAGCACCTCCACGACCATCGCCACCGGCACCAGGACCGCCGTCGTACGGGCGCCGTAGCGGGCCGCCACGAACACCGCGAGGCCGACCACGGCCGCCGACGGGCCGGTGTCCACCACCAGGGCGTCGGAGGCGGGCAGGCCGAAGGGGGAGTGCGGGCCGAGGGCGATGCCGAGGCGGGCGTAGAGCGTTCCGGCGAGCGTGGCGGTGTAGGCGACGGTGAGGGTCCGCGGGCGGCCGAGGCAGATCTCCGCGATCCCGAACACGCACAGGATCTGCGCCAGCGCGCCCCACACCGGCAGGTCGAGCGCGGGCACGAAGAGGGACAGCGGGGTGCGCAGCAGGGCCTGCCACAAAGGGTCCTGGGCACGCACCGCGCCCGCCGTCTCCACCGCGCGGAAACCCCAGGGCTGGTTCTGGACGTACTGGAGCAGCGCGGTCAGGGACACCGCGGCGAGCGTCATCGGGATCGCGGGCAGGCCGCCCCGCGCGCGCAGGGCGCCGTACAGCGGCCCCCACTCGGCGCGGGCCCACCGGACCGCCCGGCTCACCTGCGGGCCCTCACCGGTGGGTCTCCAGGTGTCTGCGGTGCAGCCACTTGGGCAGCCCCGGCGCCTCCAGGAAGCCCTCGGCGCGGGCCGAGGCCAGCGCGATACGGGGCAGGTCCGCGCTCTTCTCGAAGAGCAGGAAGCGGGGCTCCCAGATCGGGCGGTACTTGGCGTTCGCCCGGTACAGCGACTCGATCTGCCACCAGCGCGAGAAGAAGCTCAGCAGCGACCGCCACAGCCGCAGCACCGGACCCGCGCCGAGCCGCGAGCCCCGCTCGAACACCGAGCGGAACATGGCGAAGTTGAGGGAGACCTGGGTGACGCCGATCTCCCGCGCGCCGCGCAGCAGGTCGATGACCATGAACTCCATCAGGCCGTTGTCGGAGTCACGGTCACGACGCATCAGGTCCAGCGAGAGGCCGCCCGGACCCCACGGCACGAAGGACAGCAGCGCCCGCAGCCGCCCCTCGGCGTCCACGCACTCCAGCATCACGCACCGGCCGTCCTCGGGGTCGGCGAGCCGCCCCAGCGCCATGCTGAAGCCGCGCTCGGTGGCGCCGTCGCGCCAGTCGTCGGCCCGCTTCACGAGGTACGCCATCTCGTCGGCCGGGATGTCCTCGTGGCGCCGCACCCGCACCCGGTACCCGGCCCGCCGCACCCGGTTGTACGCCTGGCGGACCGTGCGCATCGCGCGGCCCTCCAGGGTGAAGTCGGCGACCTCCACGATGGCCTCGTCGCCGAGTTCCAGCGCGTCCAGGCCGTGCCGGGCGTAGACGGTCCCGGCCTCCTCGCTCGCGCCCATCACCGCCGGGATCCAGCCGTGCGCCCGCGCCTCGGCCAGCCAGGGCGCGATGGCGCCGGGCCACGCCTCCGGGTCGCCCAGCGGATCGCCGGAGGCGAGACTGACCCCGCCCACGACGCGGTAGGCGACGGCCGCCTTGCCGGTCGGGGACCACACCACGCTCTTCTCCCGGCGCAGCGCGAAGTAGCCGAGGGAGTCGCGCTCGCCGTGCCGGTCGAGGAGTTCGCGCAGCCGCTTCTCGTCGTCCTCGGTGAGCGGGTCGACCGCGCGCCGGGAGCGGAACGCGGCGTAGAGGACGGCGAGCAGCAGGGCGGTGCTGAGCACGTTGATGCTCACGTTCGCCCAGTTGGGCGGGTCGATGCCGGGGAAGCTGGACTCCTCGGCGGCGACCGAGATCAGCCGCAGGGTGCCGTACTGCCAGCGCTCCAGGAAGGTCGAACTCGCCGCGTCCGGCGCCTGGTTGGTGACCGTCACCAGGAGCCCGGCGAGCAGTGAGGCGGCGAGTCCGCCCCCGCCGGCGACGGTCGCGGCGAGCCGGGGGTTGGCCCGGTCGCCCTTGGCGTAGAACGCCCGGCGGCCGACGAGCAGCGCGGCGACGAAGGCGGCCGTGAGGACCAGCGAGACCCAGTTCTGCGCGGAGCGGTGGATCTCCGGGAACACCATGGCGAAGGCGAACAGCGCGAGGAACACCCCGCTGAGCACCAGGTTGAGGATCCAGGCCGCCCGCTTGCGCCGCCGCATGGTGATCGCGAGGAACGCGGTGAACACCCCGGAGGCGAAGCCCGCCGTCAGCAGGTACGGCGTGAACAGGTTCTCCTGGTTGTGGCGGCGCACGTCCTGGCCCAGCGACACCCATACCGCGCTGAGGAAGTTGACGAAGGCGACGGCCCGCAGGTACCAGACCGCGCACGCGGCGGCCCGGCGGGACCGGCCGCCGGACCGCCGCCCGGGCTCGGCCTGCGGGTCCACGGCGATTCGGGCGTCTCCCATGACGGGTGATCATATGGGCGCCAAAGCCGCGAAACGCGCTCATCGGCGGGGGGCTCCGCGGATGGCCCGAGGGGTTCACTCCTCGGGCCGCGCGACCTCCCCGGCCCCGGTCTCCCCGACGGCCCGGGGGGTCACTCCTCAGGCCGCGTGGCCTCCTCGGCCCCGGCCTCTCCGGCCTCGTTCTCCTCGGCCCCGCTCTCCTCGGTCCCGCTCTCCTCCGCCTTCACCTCCGGCAGCTCGGCCG
>NZ_WWIR01000710.1 GCF_009863025.1 Streptomyces sp. SID4985
GCCGCCGTCGAGGCCGTGCGGCTCGGCGCCGTCGGACCGCCGCCGCCCGCACCCGCCTCCCAGGCCCGGCTGCGCGGCGGCCTCCACACGAGGTCCCGCGACCGCGCCGCGATCAGCCACCACTACGACCTGTCCAACGACTTCTACCGGCTCCTCCTCGACGACACCATGGCCTACTCCTGCGGCTACTGGACCGACGAGGCGACCGACGACACCGCTTCCGTCCGCGCCCAGCGCGCCAAGCTGGAGCTGATCTGCCGCAAGCTCGGACTGCGCCCCGGCGCCCGGCTGCTCGACATCGGCTGCGGCTGGGGCTCCCTCACGCTGTACGCCGCCGAGCGGCACAAGGCGCGGGTCACCGCCGTCACCCTCGCCCGCGAACAGGCCGCCCACGTCCGCGAACAGGTCCGCGAGCGGGGACTTGAGGACCTGGTCGAGGTGGTGTGCCAGGACTACCGCGACATCACCGGCTCCGGGTACGACGCGGTCGCCACGGTGGAGATGGGGGAGCACGTCGGCGACGCCGAGTACCCTGCCTTCGCGGCCGCGCTGCACCGGCTGGTGGTGCCGGAGGGCCGGGTACTGGTCCAGCAGATGTCGCGGGGGCACCGCGCGCCGGGCGGCGGCGCCTTCATCGAGGCGTACATCGCACCCGACATGCACATGCGGCCGCTCGGCGAGACCGTCGGGCTGCTGGAGGGCGCCGGACTGGAGGTGCGCTCGGTGGAGTCGCTGCGCGAGCACTACGTGCGCACCGTGGCCGCCTGGCACCGCACCCTCGAACGCCGCTGGGACGACGTCGTCCGCCTGGTCGGCGAGGAGACCGCCCGTGTCTGGCGGCTCTACCTGGTCGGCGGGGCGCTCGCCTTCGAGGAACGGCGCATGGGCGTGGACCAGATCCTCTGCGTGCGCCCCTCGGACACGGGCGCGAGCGGGCTGGGCCGCCCCGAGGGCGCCGACTGGTACCGGGGACTGGAGCAGACGTGACCGGCTTCGCGTGGGGCGCCTTCGCCTCGAACCTCGGCTGGGCGGCGGCGACCGCCTTCGCCGTCATGGCCGTCACCTTCGCCGTCGCGGTCCGCAAGGGTGTGCACCGGGTCGTGGACATCGCCTGGGGCGCCGCCTTCGCCGCCGTCGCGCTGGTGACCCTCGCCGCCTCGGCAGGGGAGGGCGACACGGCCCGGCGGGTCCTCGTCACGGTCCTCACCGCCGTCTGGGGGCTGCGGCTGGCCGTACACATCGCGCGCCGGAGCCGGGGCCACGGCGAGGACCCGCGCTACGCCGCCCTCCTCGACAAGGCCCCCGGCAGCCGGAACCTCTACGCCCTGCGCATGGTCTACCTCCTCCAAGGCGCCTTGGTCTGGCTGGTCTCGCTGCCGGTGCAGGCCGCCCCGTACGCGTCGCCCTCCGTCTCCGTCCTGGCCTGGCTGGGTACGGCCGTGTGGGCGGTGGGGATGTTCTTCGAGACCGTGGGCGACGCCCAGCTCGCCCGCTTCAAGGCCGACCCCGCCCACCGGGGCCGCATCATGGACCAGGGCCTGTGGCGGCTGACCCGACACCCCAACTACTTCGGCGACTTCTGCGTCTGGTGGGGCCTCTTCCTCGTCGCCTGCGACGGCGGCTGGGCCCCGGCCGTGGTGTCCGTGATCTCCCCGGTGGTGATGAGCTTCCTGCTTGTCAACGGCAGCGGGAAGCGGATGCTGGAGCGGCACATGGAGGGGCGGCCGGGCTGGGACGCGTACGTGGCCCGCACGAGCGGGTTCTTCCCGAGGCCGCCGAGGAAGCAGTAGGTGCTGGGGTGCTGGGGTGCTGGGGTGCTGGGGTGCCGGGGTGCCGGGGCTTTCGCGCGGGCGGGGGCCGAGGGAGGGGCGGCAAGGAGGTGCGGCCGCCCGCCGGGTCGGGGCCGCGCCTGCTCGCGGTTCTCGTCGGATCCACGTTGCTAGGTCGCTACGTCGGAAGGCTCAACACGGTGACGGGCGCGGTGGTCGGCCGGGGTGAGCCGCCCGCCGGTTCCACCGTGAGGCCGACCCCCGAGGCCCCGGACACCGGACCCCGCATCAGCACGGTCTGGCTGGGCAGCGCCGGGTTCATCAGGCCGGCCGACCTCATCGTCCCGCCGTCGTCGAACCACAGCTGGTACACCTTGCCGTCCGGCGGGGCGGGCATCCCCGAGGTCATGAACACCGCCCGGTCCCGGTCCGCCGACACCACCACCGTGCCCGTGCCGCCCGCCACCCGCACCGTGCGCGACTTGGCGTCGGGCGCGGCCAGCACCCCCGCCACCTCGTCGGCCCGCCCCTCCGCCACCGCGGCCCGCCGCCCGGCGTCCTGGGCGCGCTGGTACTGCCACAGCGCCACACCCCCGAAC
>NZ_WWIR01000711.1 GCF_009863025.1 Streptomyces sp. SID4985
ACCGGCGGCCGTGGCGCCCACCGCGTCCGCGAGCCGGTCGGCGAACTCCTCGCGCGCGTCCTCGGCGAGGCCGACGCCCTGCCCGGCGGCGTACACCTGCTTCAGCCCGGTCGCGGCGGCGTCCACGTCGGCCGAGACACGCCGGGCGGCCGCGCCGCGCTCCGCCACGAACTTGCCGAGCGCGCCCCGCAGTTCACCGAGTCCGTCGCCGGTGAGCGCGGACAGCGCGAGCACCGTGGCACCCGGTTCGCCGTGCTCGCCGAGCGCGACGCCGTCCTCGTCCAGGAGGCGGCGCAGGTCGTCGAGGATCTGCTCGGCGGCCTCGTCTGGCAGCCGGTCCACCTGGTTGAGGACGACGAACATCACCTCGGCGTGCCCGGCCATCGGCCGCAGATAGCGCTCGTGCAGGGCCGCGTCGGCGTACTTCTCGGGGTCGACCACCCAGATCACCGCGTCGACCAGCTTGAGGATGCGGTCCACCTGTTCGCGGTGCTGTACGGCCGCCGAGTCGTGGTCGGGCAGGTCCACGAGGACCAGTCCGGTCAGCTGCGCCTCGCCCTCCGGACCCGGTACCGGCCTGCGGCGCAGCCGTCCCGGGATGCCGAGCCGGTCGATGAGGGCGGCGGCGCCGTCGCTCCAGCTGCACGCGATGGGCGAGGAGGTGGTCGGGCGGCGTACGCCGGTCTCGGAGATAGGCACCCCGGCCAGCGAGTTGAACAGCTGCGACTTCCCGCTGCCGGTCGCGCCCGCGATGGCGACGACGGTGTGCTGCCCGGAGAGCCTGCGCCGCGCGGACGCCTCGTCCAGGACGCGGGCGGCCTCCGCGAGGGTGTGGTTGTCGAGACGCGCGCGAGAGAGCCCGACGAGTTCGCGCAGCGCGTCCAGGCGGGAGCGCAGGGCGCCGTCGTAGGCGAGGGGCAGGGTGCCGGGGGCGGAGGAACCGCCGCGGGCCGGGGCGTCGAGCGGGGAGCGCTCCTCGCCGGGGGCGGCACTGTCGGTGGCGCGGCGGGCGATGAGGCCGTCGTCCCAGTGGTCGGCGGGGGCGTCGCCCTTCGGGGCGGAGGGCTCGGTGCCGGACGACGCGGCGGGTACGCGCGCGTGCCCGGCGCCCTCGGCCTCCGTACCGCTGCTGCTGCCGGGGCGCCCCGCTTCCGGCGCCGGCTGAGGGACGTACCCACTCGCCGCGACCCCTCCGGCGTGCTCCGTACGACCCGTGGGGCGGCCCGCGTGATCCGGCGGCCCCGGCGGCCCCGTGCCGTCCGAGTGGTCCATGCGATCCGTGTGGTTCTGGTCGGCGACGGCGGTCACCGGTCACCTCTCCTTCTGCAGTACGGACAGCGCGGCGATGAGTTCGGCCTGCGATTCGGCGTGGACGTCCAGGGCGTCGAGGGGGGCGAGGCGGCGTTCGCGCTCGGTGTTCATGACCCGGTCGACGTGCTCGGTGAGCAGGCGGCCCGCCCGATCGCGCAGCCGCAGCGCGCCATGGGGGCCGATCCGCTCGGCGAGCCGCTCCCCCGCCGTACGCGCCCGGTGTCCGCCGAGTACGGCGGTGGCGACCAGCGCGGCGACGGCCTCGGCGTCGACCGCCGCGCCCCGCTCCAGCTCGCGCACCTCGTCCTCGGCGTACTCCTCCAGCTCGCGCCGCCAGCGCCGTACGGCGAGGCCGATGCGGTGCTCGGGGGGCTCGGGGGCGAGGTCCTGGGCGGCCAGCTCGGGGGCGTCGGCGGCGGGCTCGCGGCGCCATGCCTCGCGCATCCGCTCGTCGGCGCCGGTCACGGCGCACAGCAGCAGCTCCGCGAGGCTCTCGGCCAGGGCGTCCAGAAGTTCGCCCGCGGTGCAGTCGAGGGGGAAGGCGCGCCAGCGTTTGAGGGCGTCACCGGCGAGGGCGGCGCCGGAGTTGAGCCGCCCGCGCACGCGCGCGTGCTCGCTGTCGTAGGCGTGGTCGACGGCGGAGGTGAGCCGGAGGGCGGCCGCGTACTGCGCGGCGGCGGCCCCGGCCAGCTCGGGCATCCGGGCGTTCAGCGAGTCGAGGAGGCCGTGCGCGGTGCGGGCGAGGACCTGGCGGCGGGCGGCGGGGTCCTGCGAGTGGTGCAGCAGCCAGGCGCGCAGGGGCGCGACGGCGGAGGCGGGCAGCAGACCGCCGCCCCAGGCCGACTCGGGCAGCTCGGGCACCGTGAAGCGGGGTACGTCGCCGAGCCCGGCCTTGCTGAGCAGGGCGCCGTACTGGCGCGAGACCTCGGTGACGACCTGGTGCGGCACCCGGTCCAGGACGGTCACCAGGGTCGCGTCGTACTCCTTGGCGGTACGCAGCAGGTGCCAGGGGACGGCGTCGGCGTAGCGGGCGGCCGTGGTGACCATGATCCAGACGTCGGCGGCGCAGATCAGCTCGGCGGCGAGGACACGGTTCTCGGCCACCAGGGAGTCGACGTCGGGGGCGTCGAGGAGGGCGAGCCCGCGGGGGATGCTCTCGGCGGTCTCGACGCGGAGTACGCGCGCGGGGTGGTCGTCGTGGGGGTCCAGGTGGGAGTCGTGCTGCATGTCGCGACGCGTGTCACGGTGTGTGTCGTGCTGCATGTCGCGCTGCGGGTCCCGGCGGATCAGCGGGCCGCGGGTGAGGTCGGGCAGGACGCGCATCCCACTGAACCAGTGATGATCCTCCGGATGGCAGACGAGGACCGGGGTGCGGGTGGTCGGCCGCAGCACGCCCGCCTCGCTGACCCGGCGTCCCACGAGGGAGTTGACGAGGGTCGACTTGCCGGTACCGGTCGAGCCGCCCACGACCGCGAGCAGCGGCGCTTCGGGCGAACGCAGCCGGGGTACGAGGTAGTCGTCGAGCTGCGCGAGGAGTTCGTCGCGATTGGCGCGCACGCGCGGTGCTCCCGCGAGGGGCAGCGGGAAGCGGGCCGCGGCGACACGGTCGCGCAGGGCGGAGAGTGTGTCGAGCAGCTGGGGCCGTACGTCCAAGGTCACCACATGCGAAGAATGCCCAATTTTGAGGGAATTCTGAAGCATATGGACATGCCTGCGCGCCGACAGAACAGAACGGACGGACGGGACGACTGGGACACGGGCACAGTCCAGGCATAACGAGTGCACAACACCCGGCGCGTCGGGGCGCAAAAGCGATGCACGATTCGTACCCGCCTGCGATTATCAGGACCGCTTCACCGAACCTCCACACCGAGCCACGGAGGCGAGGCGACAGGGTCGGGAACCAGTCAGCTTTATCCTTGACCCGCATCGGGCCCCCGTAGCTCAGTGGATAGAGCAGGCGCCTTCTAAGCGCTTGGCCGCAGGTTCGAGTCCTGCCGGGGGCGCGCCTTCTGGCCCTTCCTCCGGGAAGGGCTTTTTGCTGGTCGGGGCTGTGCTGCTGCGCGACGCGGCGAGCCCTTGGACCCTTACCTGACGATCACGGGGAGCCTCCCAGGGCTGCACGGCCGCCACTGGGTTTGGTGGGTGGCCGTGCCCATTACACGCCGAAGCACCGGTCACAGGACGACCCCGTACCGGGCGCCCTCCGACAGCAGATCATCCGCTGGCATCACCCACGATGCCCCCGCTGGCACCCACATTGAGATGGATGGCCGATTAGCCTTCACGCTGTGCGCCCGCACCGGGAAGCAGCGCACGCGGAGCCATTCCGCGATATCGACTGCCTGCTCGACAGTCCGGCCCCGCTCCGCGGGGTGGGCGGAACAATCCTGATGAAGATCATGCACCGCAAGCATCCCCGGTTCCTGCCGCTCTACGACACCCAGGTCTGCGTGACAACGCAGATACGCAACGGCGGACGAGCGCGGCCCCTCAGCGTAGATGAGCGGCAGACAAGCCCAACTGCGAGATCGTTCAAGAGATCCCCATCAACCGCTAGCAGGACAGCTCCGCTTCAGGTCATGGGCCCCTCCACTCGTATCGTGCTCGCATGCGCAACGAGCGGCACGACGAGCGGCTGTCGGACGACGAGTTGGAGCTGTTCCTCCAGTACCTCCACAGGTTCGCGAACCATGACCTTGATCTCTTCGCCCTCATGCAGGTGGGAGACCCCGAGGACCCCGTCTACGTGTCCTTGCGCAGGAAGCCGGAAACGGGTGTCGACCCCTCGGCCTACCGGCGGCCGTGAACCACATGACCGACCCCACCCCACCCTGCCCCCAGTGCGGCCGGCTCATGACATCCGGCGGCCTGGTGCTCTCATACCGCATGGACGACGGTCGGCGAAGCTGCCGTTCGCTGTGGCGGTGTGCCGATCGGCATGTCTGGTGGGGCTGGGCCGACCGGCCGGATGAGCCGTTGGAGCCCTGCCCGGTGCCGGAACTCTTCCGCTGACCTCGACGGCAGCGGGACACCGTGTCGAATGCCCCCCTAAGACGTCGG
This sequence comes from Streptomyces sp. SID4985, assembly GCF_009863025.1. Lineage (GTDB taxonomy): Bacteria > Actinomycetota > Actinomycetes > Streptomycetales > Streptomycetaceae > Streptomyces. The sequence continues at coordinate 4,375 of NZ_WWIR01000711.1, forward strand.
GCGAACACCCCATCCCACCGGCCCGCAAGAACAGCCCGACCAGATCACCGAGGCCCACGCTGCCACCCAGTCCGCAGCGGTCACGGCCAAGCGCCTGGCGGAATCCACACGCGACGACACGACGCCGGGAAGAAGCAACCCCGCCGTCACCCGTCACCCCATCCGTTACCGCGAGCCACCGACCCCCACCCCCAACCGGCAGGTCCGAGCCACCCCACCCCGCCCAATGGAAAGCCCCCGGGCAAAGGGAACCCATGAGACCTTCAACTCGAACACCAGTGCTTGCAGTGGATATTCGAAGATCATATTTTGCGTGTCGTGACTATGACACGCAGAGCCATCCTCAAGGGCATGGCCGCAGCACCCTTCCTCACCACCGCCGGCACCCTGCTCACCTCGACTCCCGCCGAGGCAGCGACCATTGACGCCGGGCAGTTCACGCTCGCCACCCGGTCCTCCAACAGTTACGGGGAGTTCGCCGATCTGACGGCCGGTCTGGCGGGCAAGCTGACCAAGGTGGACGCCACCGCTGTCATAGCCGACACGAACCGCACCGCCATACATCTCGCGAGCGCGCCCAACACGGCCAAGGCGTTCCAGACCGGCTTCGCCTGGGACAGTGGCGACCAGGCTGTCACCTACTGGACCCCGCAGGGCATCACCACGAGCGCGGACGCCTACGGCAACGGCCTCTACCCGGACGGCGGCACCAACAAGGTCGTCCTCGTCTCCTGGTACTTCGACGACGCCACCGCGACGGACAAGGGCACCCGGCTCACCTTCGTCGACTACAGCAACGCGTCCGCGCCGACCTACCGCCACGTGCTGCTGGTCGAGCCCGTCATGACCAGCACGGGCGAGTACTCCTTCGACCCGATACGCAAGCATGCCGGCGGCATCATGTGGTACGGCAACCTGCTGTACGTCGTCGACACGTTCAAGGGGCTGAGGGTCTTCGACCTGAACACCCTCTTCCAGGTCGCCACCGCCGAGACGGAGGTCTGCGGTCTGCACACCGACGGTTCCTACTACGGCTACGGCTACAAGTACGTGCTGCCGCAGAGCCATGCCTACGACAACACAGGAACGTATCTGCGCTACACGGCCATCGGTCTCGACCGCGCCAGCACCCCCGACAGCCTGGTCGTGAGCGAGTACTCCTACGCCGGTGTCGTCGACTACAGCGACAAGTCCTTCATCGGCAACGGCACCAAGATCGAAACGCCCAAGGTCGTCCGCTGGGACCTCGACTACACCGACCGGAAGCTGCGCTCGCTCACCTCGACCGAGGCCGTCACCATCAGCCAGCAAAAGATCCAGGGCGTCGTCTCCCGCGGCAGCAAGCACTACCTCTCGGTGAGCGACGGAGAGACCGCCAAGGGCACCCTGCGCACCTTCACCTCCGGCAGCGACACGACGACCGCCGTCTGTGACCTCGCCATCGGCTGCGAGGACCTCAGCTACCACAGCAGCGGCGCGTCCGGCTGGGCCTTCAGCGAGTCCGTCATCTGGAACGCGACCGAGTACGACGGCACGCGCTACGTCTACGCCGTGCACGCCGACGGGTCCTGATCACACCACCTCTTCGCCCGTCGGCAGGACGGCACCCCGCTACTGTCGGCGGGCCCGGCCAGGAAACGCGCCGGGCGACGCACAACCCGGCGGGCATCCCCACCCCCCGTCCCCTACACGTCGGGCACCGCGCGGGGAGTCTCAAGCCGCAGCACGAGCGCGCGCAGGGCCCGGAGTTCGACGTCCAGGGCCTGCGCGCCCTCGCGGGTGAGGGTGATCCAGGTCCGGGGACGCCGACCCGCATAGCCCTTCTCCACGGTGATCAGCCCCGACTCCTCCAGCACCTTCAGGTGCCGGGAGAGATTCCCGTCGGTGACGGCCAACTGCTTCTTCAGGAAGCCGAATTCGACCCGGTCGGCCTCGCGGGCGACGGTGAGGACGCCGAGCCGCACGCGCTGGTGGACGGTGTCGTCCAGCGCCTGGGTGGGATGCGGTTCCTCGTGGTCGTCCTGCGCGGCGGTCGCGTCGTCGACGCTCAAGAGACGACCGTATCCGTATCCACACCCGCGCCCGCACCCGCACCCGCACCCGCACCCGCTGCACCGGGCGCACCCCGGCGGCGAACCGCCACCCACTCGCACAGACCGGCGACGAGCAGGATCGCGGCGAGCAGAAGGGCCTTGAACTGCGGTCCATCCGTCCAGCCGGGGTGGACGGGGTGCTGCCAGGGCAGCCATCCGCCGCCCCAGGAGGCTCCCAGGTACCCCGTGAGCAGCACGGTGTGGGCGATACCGGCCGCCGCTGCGGCCCCACTGCGTTCGGTGATGCCCAGCGCGAGAAGTCCGATGCCGACCACGTACCACGGGGAGACGTAGCTGTTCTCCAGCAGCACGGCCTCCCACGGCTGGCTGTTGAACAGCATGACCCACAGGGCTGCCGCGATCACGGCGGTGGCCGCGACAGTCACGCCGACCCACATGCCGCGCCGGGGCACGACACCCCGGGCCTCGCCCCGCAGTCGGTACCAGCGGGCGAAGACGAACCAGGCGAGGGGGAGCAGCGCGAACCACACACCCCACGCCACGAAGCGCAGGACGGCTCCGTCGAACTCCCCCTTCAGACAAGGGGTTCCCGGTTGGTGGACGACACACAGACCGGTCAACTCGGCGTAGGCGAAGGCCGGATAGGACCCGACGTTGCGCCCGTGGGCTCCGAAGTTGAAGGCGAACCGGGCGATCGGTACCGCCGCCAGCGCGAGGAGCCCGAAGCCGAGGAGGGGAATCCACGCGCCGTTGATCTGCGTGCGGGTCCTCGCCCGGAGGCCCTCGGTCGCGGCCAGCAACGCGGCAGCGGCCGCCCTCGGCTCCGCATCCGCGTTGTCCGCTACGGGTGTAGCCATATGTCCCCCTCATGACCGGCGCTCTGGCAGCACTCACGGGCGGACGGCCGGATGGCCGCTCGCCCGGGATTTACTTTGCATCACAAAGTACATGGCGATCAAGAGTTGATAGCACGACAACTGGTTGCGACCGCACGGTCATTGGGCCGAGACGGCGGCTAGGAACGTGACCCCCGCTCCGCGTCCCCCTCCGACCCCCGCATCGACCCGATCAACGCGGTGACCACCAGGCACGCGACCAGACTCCCCACCACCACCAACCCCACCCCGATCATGAAGAGCCCGCTGCCGTCGTCCGACCAGTCGTAGAACGAGGCGATGGCCAGGCCGATCGGGATACCGAGGACGGCCGCGGGGAAGTACCGGCGGTACGCCGCCCAGCAGACCGGGGGCAGCAGGGTCAGGACCAGGCCGATCACCTGCCAGGGTTCGTACGGGCCGGTGCTCGAGCCGTCCGGGTGGACGTCGCGGTGCTGGTCCCAGCCCAGCCAGGCGGCCCAGAGGCCGACCGCGAGGGCGGCCAGGGTGACGGTCGCCAGCGGCTGGGTGACGAGGTGCTTCCATGCTCTGCTCATGGGTCCAGCGTTTCCGTTCGGAGCGGTGTCGAACAGAGCGCGCGTACTCAGGCGGGTCCGAGTACGTCGGCCCACAGCGCACCCGTGCACCCGTGCACCCGCGCAGCCACGCGCCCACGCCCCCGTCCCGCCGCCGCCCCCGCGATCCCTCATGATCCAATGAGCCCGACAACAGCCGGACGGTCAGGGGGAGATGACATGCGACTTCGTTGCGCGGTGCTGGACGACTTCCAGGGGGTGGCCACCGAGGTGGCCGACTGGTCCGGGCTGGAGGGGCGGGTGGAGGTCGTCACGTTCCGGGAGCACGTCGGCGACGAAGACGCTCTCGCGGCCGCGCTCGCGGACTTCGACATCGTCGTCACCCTCAGGGAGCGGGTGCCGTTCCCCGGGTCGCTCATCGCCCGGCTGCCCCGGCTGAAGCTGCTCATCGCCTCCGGGATGCGCAACAGCGTCATCGATTACGCGGCCGCACAGGCACACGGCGTCACCGTGTGCGGTACGGGCAGTTCGTCGACGCCGCCCGTGGAGATGACCTGGGCACTGCTGCTCGGGCTCGCCCGTGGGGTCGTCCAGGAGAGCACCGCGCTGCGCCACAACGGGCCCTGGCAGTCCACCCTCGGGGCCGATCTGCAGGGTGCCCGGCTCGGGCTGCTCGGGCTGGGGAAGATCGGCTCGCGGGTGGCGCGGATCGCGCTCGCCTTCGGGATGCGGGTCAGTGCCTGGAGCCAGAACCTCACCGCCGAGCGCGCCGCCGAGGTGGGGGTCGAGCTTGCCGCCAGCAAGGAAGAGCTGCTCGCGGACAGCGACTTCGTCTCCGTGCACCTCGCCCTCGGCGACCGCACGCGCGGGCTCCTCGGCGCCCCCGAGTTCGCCCTCATGAAGCCGACCGCCCATCTCGTCAACACCTCCCGCGCCGCGATCGTCGACCAGGACGCCCTGCTCGCCGCGCTGCGCGAGGGCCGTATCGCGGGTGCGGGTGTGGACGTCTTCGACGTCGAGCCGCTGCCCGCCGACCACCCGATGCGCACCGCGCCCCGCCTGCTCGCCACGCCCCACCTCGGCTATGTCTCGCGGGCCAACTACGCCACGTACTACGGCCAGGCGGTGGAGGACATCGAGGCGTACCTCGCGGGCGCGCCCGTACGACGGCTTCCCTGAGCCACGGAACGGCATCAGCGGCGCCACCAACGGGTACAGCCGCCCCCTTGACCCGTTTCGCCGCAAAAGGGGGATCTCTGCCCGGTCGCCCGTGACCCGCCCCGACCGGGGCCGTTGAACGGGAAGTGCGGCGGCTGGTCCTGCCGACCGCGCTTCCCCGAGCAACAGAAGGAGAACGTGATGTCTCGCATCGCGAAGGCAGCCGTCGTCGCCCTCGGCACCGGTGCCGTGGTGGTCGGCGGGGCCGGCCTGGCGCTGGCCGACGCGGGGGCCCAGGGTGCCGCGGTCGGTTCGCCGGGCGTGCTGTCCGGCAACGTGATCCAGGTTCCGGTCAACGTCCCCGTCAACCTGTGCGGGAACAGCGTCAACGTGGTCGGCCTGCTGAACCCGGCGTTCGGCAACACCTGCGCCAACATCGGCGAGCAGACCCCGCCCACCACCCCGGCGGCCCCCGAGACCCCCGAGACCCCGGGCGGCTACGGCGACTCCGGCTACGGCAACTGAGCCACCCGCGGTCACCCCACGCACACCGCGCAGAGCCCCGGGCACACCGTGCGCCGGGGCTCTGCCGTGTCCGCCTTCCGTGTCCGCCTCTTGCCGCGGCTCAGGCGTACCGGTAGATCCCGCTGACGTCCTCCAGCGAGTCCGGTGTGACGTTCCACGGCGGCAGCTTCTGGAGGCGGGCGACGATCCGGCCCTGCTGCTTGTCGCCCGCGCCGGGCGGGTTGGCGGGGAGGTAGCGGTGACTGGTGTGGGCCCGCTGCCAGCGGTACCACTGGTAGTCGAGGAAGGCGTGGTGCAGCCAGAACACCGGGTCGTTGACGGAGGCGCCGCCGAGCATGTCGCCGCCGACCCAGCGGTGCACCCGGTTGTGGTTGCGCCAGGAGACGCTGCCGCTGCCGGTCCCCCAGCCCTCCAGCTTGTTGCGGAAGCCCCGGGTGACGGTGGAGTCCCAGGGGGAGGCGTCGTAAACCGGGTCGTCCAGGGCCGACTGGAGTTCGCTCTTCGTCGGCAACTGGATGGGGTTGGCGGCGCGGCCGAGGTCGCGGGTGAGGGCCTTGCCGTCGGTGACGTTCACCTTGAGGGTCCAGTGCCCGCTGCCGTAGGCGAACGGACCCGAGGTCACCTGGCGGTCGGAGCGTCGCCCGTTGCCGCCGAGCAGGTCCGCGGTCCAGGGCGCGGCGGTGGTCGCGCGGTCCTTGGTCCAGTCCCAGTACGGCAGGGTCACCGAGGAGTCGACCCGGCGCAGGGCGTTCTCCAGGTCGAGGAGGAACCTGCGGTGCCAGGGCAGGAAGGACGGGCACATGTGGGCCGCGCGCAGGCCCTTCTCGCCGTCGGAGGTGTAGTAGTCGATGTGCGTGCGCACGAACTCGTCGTACTCGCCGCGCCGTTTCACCTCAAGGAGCGCGTTGACGAACCGGCGGCGCTCGCTCGCGGTGAGCGCCGTGACGTTCTTACGCGTGTACGCCATGCGAACCCCCCGCCATCCCGTCCATCTCGTCCATGCTCCCGCCCGAGCGGCCCATGTGGCCGCCGACCGGCCCCGGGGCCAGGTCGCGCAGGTGGCGGCCGGGGCCCATCTCGTCGACGGCGGCGCGGGTCGCCTCCAGGGGGGTGGGGTACGACGTGTAGTGGTCGACCATGCTCATCCAGGTGCCGTCCGCGCGCCGCATGAGGTGCAGCGGACTGCCGTCCACGGTGATCTGCCAGTCGCCCCCGCCGGTGTGGCGGGTGAGGGCGGGGACGGCGTAGCCCTGGATGTGGCGGCCCCGGTAGGTCTCGTCGAAGACGGTGTCCGAGGGGTCGCCCGGAGGCAGCGGGCGGGAGGCGGCGACCACCGGGGCCAGGGCGAGGGCGGCGGCGGAGGCCAGCAGCCCCCGCACCATGTCCCGCCGTGACGTTCTCGCCGTGCCCGCTTTGAGCGGCGTTCCCGCCCCCACCGCCGCACCATCGGCACCGACAGCCATGTCTCAACTCCTCGTCGCGGATCGGATGTCGGTACCGGTAACCGGCGCGGGCCGCGCCTAGTCACCGCCGCAGGGCCATCCGGGTAGGACGGCCCTGGTCAGCCGGTCCAGAAGTCCCACCAGCGGGTGAGGACGAGGACGCCGACGACGCCGAGGTGGAGCAGTGCGACGAGCCAGGTGAAGTCGGCGAGGAAGGCCCCGACCGGGTCCGGCGCGGGCAGATGGCCGTGCCGGACGACGAGCGAGGTGGCGTACCAGAAGAGGACGATCGTCGCCGCCCAGGCCAGACAGCACCACAGGCACAGCGCGTTGACGCGGTACAGCGACTCGAACTGGAGCCAGGAGACGAACCCGACGCCGAACAGGCACCCGGCCCAGAACGTCAGCCAGTACCAGCCGGGGTAGCGGGCACCGGCCAGCAGACCGGTGCCCACGCAGACGACGACGGCGTAGGCGACCAGGCCCAGCATCGGGTTGGGGAAGCCGAAGACGGACGCCTGCGCGCTCTTCATGACGCTGCCGCAGGAGACGACCGGGTTCAGGCTGCAGCCGGGGACGAAGGCCGGGTCCTTGAGGAGCTTGAACTCGTCCAGGGTGATGACCCAGGACGCGAGGAGCCCGGCCGCCCCGGTGAGCACGAGCAGCAGTCCGAGGCCCCGGCCGTCCGCCCGGCCCGGTGGCATCAGCCGCGCAGGCTGCGGGCCGGGAGCATGAGATGCGCGGCCGCGTGCAGGGTCTCGTCGGCTCCGGCGAAGGCGGCCAGCGCGGCCGGGGTGACGGGCATCCCGGGGCGGCCCTCGGGCCAGGCGCGGGTGGTGAAGACGAGGTAGGCGTAGCCGCGCTGGGCGACGGCGGCGAGCCACTCGGGGGGCGCGTCGGCCTGGGCGACGAGCTGCGGCATGTTGACGACGGCCTGGCCCGCCTCGACGAGCAGGGTGACGGGGAGACTGGGCCGGGTGGTGCCGTCGATCACCTCGCTGCCGACGGGCAGGCCGTTGAGCGCGAGCAGCTGGTGGACCGCGGCGGCGGTGACGAGCGGTCCGCCGGCCGCGTCCCCGAGGGAGTAGGCCAGCAGATAGGGCATGTCGTAGCCGTCGGGGGCCTCGCCGCTCCAGGCCAGCAGGACCAGGGTGCCGAGGTCGGTGCCGCGGAAGGCGGGGGCGTCGCTTGAGGTTGAGGTCACCGCGCGACCCTATCGACGGGTTGGGGCGGGTACGGGCGGCTTCTCACCCTTCCGGAGGAGCGCACGGGGGTGCTCCACACGAATGAGGGAAGCGGGCTCGAACACCACGGGGCCGGTCCCCACGACCTACGGGACCGGCCCCTCCTCGCGTCTCCGGTACCGGGTCTGCCCTTGAGGGGCAACCCTTGCGGGTCAACCCTTGAGGGGCAGGCCGCCGAGCAGCTGGTTGGGCTGGTTGAGCGCGGTCGTGGCGCCGTTGACGGCGTTCAGGACGGACGCCTTGTTCTCGGTGTCGAGGGCGTTCGACTGGTGCTGGAGCGGCATCACGTCGCGCACGGTGAGACCGCCCTTGGCGACCTGGTCGACGGCGCCGTTGAGGCTGGAGGGGGTCAGATCGCCGGTGTAGGCGAACGCGGGCGCCGCGGCACCGGCGAGGGCGACGGAACCGGCGAGCACGGCGGCGGCCTTCAGGGACTTCATCTTGGTTCCTCTCTACGGCAACTCACTGAAACCGGCCGCCCGCCCGCGGTCGATGCGCGGGCGGACGGCCGGCCGAAGGGGTGCGCCGTGAGGTCAGTCGTTGACGCAGGTGTTGCCGAAGGCCGGGTTCAGCAGGCCGATGACGTCGATGGTGTTGCCGCAGACGTTGACCGGGATGTGGACCGGGACCTGGATGACATTGCCCGACAGAACGCCGGGGGAGCCGGCGGCGACACCGCTGGCACCGGCGTCGGCGGCAGCCACACCGGCACCGCCGGCGACGGCCGCGACGGCGGCGGAGGTCAGGACCAGGCCCTTGGCGATACGCGACATGGAGAAGTGCTCCTTGCAAATCGAGACAAACGTCCGGGCGGGATGCCCGACGCTGTGTCAACGCGTGGCATCCCCGGGGGTTGTGCCGCCAAAGGAGTGAAGTGCGCGCGGGGCACTCTCGCCGATCCGGCACAGTTGTCCTGATTCGCCTTATTGATGACTCGATCAATGACTCGGTCTCCGGCCCGGGAAGGGCCGTGGGAGAAGGGCGAGCCGCGTGCGCTCTCCCCGGGGCGCGGTCGCGCGCCGGGCGCGGACGCGACCCGCTCTCTCCCCCGAATGGCGTAGTGCGCGCACGACCGGCACGGCGGGGCCGTAATGCCCCGGGTCGAGCGGTGGATACGTCTGTTGCCCGAGGGGTGCGGATCGCACCTGTCGGGTCTCGGACACGCCCGGCCGCACGGCGGTGACCAGCGGGGCTTTCCTCTCGTTCCCCTCGGGGACGCGACGAGGACCGGTGGGTTCCGCTCCGCGAGGGGCGCCCGGCAGCGCGGCGCGCTCCCGACCCCGGCCCCTGGCGCCCCTGCTGCGACCGCAGCCCCGAGCGCCCCCTTCCACGAGCAGCGAGGTAGTCCGCGAATGCACCAGCCACCCCCCGACTTCCGGCCCCGGGTCCTGCACCTCGCCCAACCCGTCGACGGCGGTGTCGCCCGGGTCGTCCTGGATCTCGTACGGGCCCAGCTCGCCACGGGACTGCGGGTGGCCGTCGGCTGCCCCGAAGGCGAACTCGCGGACAAGGCGCGAGAGTTGGATGCCGAGGTGTGGGAGTGGCCGGCCGTACGGTCACCCGGTCCCGGGCTACGGGGCGAGGTGCGGCAGCTCGGGCGTCTGATAGCGCGGGCGCGGCCCGGTCTGGTGCACGCGCACAGCGCGAAGGCCGGGCTTGCCGCACGGCTCGCCCTGCGCGGCCGTGTCCCGGTCGTCTTCCAGCCGCACGCCTGGTCGTTCGAGGCGACGGGCGGGATCACCGGTGCGCTCGCCCGGCGCTGGGAGCGGTTCGGGGCCCGCTGGGCCGACCGTGTGGTGTGCGTCAGCGAGGCGGAGCGCGAGCGGGGGCTGCGCGCCGGGGTGCGCGCCGCGTACGCGGTGATCCCCAACGGGGTCGACCCGGTGCGCTTCTGCCCGGCCCCGGCCGGGCCCGCCCGCGCCACCCTGTCGGCGGAGCTCGGGGTGGACCTCGGCACCGACCCCCTCGTCGTCTGCGTCGGGCGCCTGTGTCGGCAGAAGGGCCAGGACGTGCTGCTGCGCGCCTGGGAGCGGGTGCGGGCCGAGGTGCCGCGGGCGCGCCTTGCGCTGGTCG
>NZ_WWIR01000712.1 GCF_009863025.1 Streptomyces sp. SID4985
AGCATCCGCAGCAGCCGCGCCCGCGCGCCCTCGGCACGGGCCCGGTTGTGCCAGGTGACCACCAGCGGGGTGGTACGGCCGCCGAGCGCGAGCACGGTACGCAGGGAGGCGTGCAGGCCGTGCGCGTGGACCAGGTCGGCGTCCGCGCAGGCCGCCCGCAGCGCGGCCACGGCCGCCGGGTCGCCGCTGCGCGGCACGGGCAGGTGCTCGGCGCCGGTCCCGCTGAAGTCGTAGGTGTGGTCGGCCTCGGCCGGGGCGCACACGGTGACCCGTACCCCGCGCGCGACCAGGCCCGCCGCCAGGGAGCGCACATGCGCGCTGCTGCCCGCGTTGCCTCCGCCGAGCACCTGGACGGTGCGCAGCGGCGACTGGCCGGGCGGTGCGGTGCTGCTCACGGGGCTCACGGGGCCGGCTCCTGATTCGGCGGGCATTCACGAAGGGACGTACAGACGGTAGCGGTCGTCGGCGCCGCGAGGAGCTGTCGCGCCCCTTCCGCTCCCGCCGCCTTCCCCCTCAAGGATGCCAGGAGCCAAGGCCGTTCCGGCAATCGCCGGTCAGCGCGGACCCCGGCGGACAGAGGCAACACACAGGCGCATATCACCCGTCCGGGTGAGCCGACCGAACCGTGCTGCCGACGGCTCCCAGCCCCCGCGCCCAGTCGCTCACCCGGTCCCCGTACACCGTGGCGGCCACGACGGCGACGGCGTGCGCGAGCAGCCCCGCGCGCCCGTTGGCCGCCACCACGGCGGTCCCGAGCGCGGCCCCCAGGGCGTGCGCCCCGGTGTCCCCGATCATCGCGCGCTCCCCCAGATCCTCGGGCAGCACGGCCGCCGCCCCACCCACGGCGGCCGCCGCCAGCACGCCACCGGTTCCACCCCGCACCACCCCGGGCAGTCCCAGCGCGAGCACCGCCGAGGCGGCCCGCGCGGGGCGCACGTCGAGCAGGTTCACGGTGTGCGCGGCCCCCGCGATCACCACGCCCGCCAGCAGCCGGTCCAGCGGGCGCTGCTTGAGGAACGCCCCGGCCACCAGTGCGGCGGCCGTGATGCCGAACAACTTCACCGCTCCGGAGGTGACTTCGCCCTCGCGCAACGCGCCCAGGTGGGCCCGGAAGCCCCGGCGCGGATCACCGGCCCCGGCGATGTCGTCGTACGCCCCGCAGGCACCGGCGGCGAACACCGCGAGCCCGGCGGCGGGATGGACGCGCGCGGCGGCGAGGGCGGTGGCGGCGGCACAGGCGGGGCCGCAGTACAGCTCCACGGTCCGGCCCGCGTGGTTCTTCCGCTGCCAGCGGCCCGCGCCGCCGGGGGCGAGGGCGCGCAGGGCGGCCGTGGCGCCCCGGGTGAGGAGGGCGGCCGCCGTGAAGGTGGTCGTGCGGGTGGTCATCCGGCCACTCCAGAAGGGAGTTGAGGTGCCCCCGCCCGGCAGGGGCACCCTGGTCCTACGCCTCTCCGCGTGCCGTCGCCAGCAGTTCTTCCGCGTGGGCCCGCGCAGTCTCGGAGTCCTCCTGGCCCGCGAGCATCCGGGAGAGTTCGCGGACGCGGTCCTCGCCCTCCAGGATCTTGACGCCGGAGCGGGTGACCGAGCCGTCGTTGGTCTTCTCCACCAGGAGCTGGCGGTCGGCGAAGGCGGCGACCTGGGGGAGGTGGGTGACGACGACGACCTGGGCGGTGCGGGCGAGCTTCGCGAGGCGGCGGCCGATCTCGACGGCCGCCTTGCCGCCGACTCCGGCGTCGACCTCGTCGAAGAGGTAGGTGGGTACCGGGTCGGTGCCCGCGAAGACGACCTCCACGGCGAGCATCACGCGGGACAGCTCACCACCGGAGGCGCCCTTGGCGATGGGCCGGGGCGGGGCGCCCGGGTGCGGGGCGAGGAGCAGTTCGACCTCGTCCACGCCGGAGGGGCCGTACGCCACCGTGCGCTCCCCGGACTCGACGCCGTCGGGGTCCTCGGTCTGCCGAATATCGAAGGACACCCGGGCGTGGGGCATGGCGAGGGAGGCCAGCTCGGCGGTGACGGCGGCCGCGAAGCGCTCGGCGGCCTCGGTGCGTGCCTTGGTCAACTGCTCGGCCAGCGCGCCCAGTTCGGTGCGCAGCTCGTCGCGCTCGGCGGTCAGTTCGGTGATCCGCTCGTCGTCGCCGTCCAGCTCGGTCAGCCGGGCGGCGCTCTGCTCGGCCCAGGCGAGCACGGCGGCGATGTCCGCGCCGTACTTGCGGGTCAGGGCGTTCAGCGCGGCCCGGCGCTCCTCCACGGCCGACAGCCGCAGCGGATCGGCGTCCAGGTCGTCGGCGTATCCGGCCAGCTCGCCGGCCACGTCCCCGGCGAGGATGCCGATCTCGCCGATGCGGTCCGCGAGCGCGGCCAGCGCCGGGTCGTGCGAGCGGACCGCCTCCAGGGCCCGGTGGGCACCGGCGATCAGCGTGGCCGCGTCGATGCCCTCGGGGTCCTCGGGGTTCCCGGCGAGGGCCGCGTGCGCGACGGTCGCGGCGGAGGACAGCGCCTCGGCGTGCCCGAGCCGCTCGGCCTCCTCGGCCAGCTCCACGTCCTCCCCGGCACGCGGCTCCACGGCCGCGATCTCGTCCAGGCCGAAGCGCAGCATGTCGGCTTCCTGGGCGCGCTCGCGGGCGCGGGTGACGATCTCGTCCAGCTCGGTGCTCACCGCGCGCAGCCGCTTGTAGGCGTCCGTGTACGCGGCCAGCGGCACCGCGACCGACTCGCCCGCGTACCGGTCGAGCGCGCCGCGCTGCCGGTTCGCCTTGAGCAGGCCCTGCTGGTCGGTCTGCCCGTGCACGGCCACCAGCTCGTCGGCCAGCTCGGCGAGCAGCCCGACGGGGACGCTGCGGCCGCCGAGGTACGCCCGGGAGCGGCCCTCGGCGGAGATGGTGCGGCTGATCAGCAGGGCGCCGTCGTCCAGCTCGGCCCCGGCCTCCTCGGCCCGTACGACGGCCGAGGCGTCGGCGGGTACGGCGATCCGCCCCTCCACCACCGCCCGGCCCGCGCCGAGCCGGACCAACGCCGGGTCGGCGCGCCCGCCGAGCAGCAGCCCCAGGCTGGTGACGACCATGGTCTTGCCCGCACCCGTCTCACCGGTGACAGCGGTGAACCCGGGTGACAGCTCGACCACGGCGTCGTCGATGACCCCGAGCGACCGTATGCGCATCTCCTCCAACACGGAACAGACCATACGAGGTCCGGGGCGGGATGCGCACACAGGCCGCCCATGTCACTCGGTGGTGTGGTCCTGCCGGGCCCCGCGCCAGCCCGTGGTGGGCAGGGCGAACTTCGCCACGAGGCGGTCGGTGAAGGACGCGTGGTGCAGCCGGGCCAGGCGGACCGGGACGGCCCCGCGCCGGACCTCGACCCGGGCGCCGGGCGGCAGCTCGATGGTGCGGCGGCCGTCGCACCACAGCACGCCCGGCGGCACGTGCGGCAGCACCTCCACGGCGAGCACCGAGTCCGGCGAGGTGACCAGCGGCTTGGCGAACAGCGCGTGGGCGCTGATCGGCACCATGAGCAGCGCCTCCACCTCGGGCCACACCACGGGGCCTCCGGCGGAGAACGCGTAGGCGGTGGACCCGGTGGGCGTGGAGAGCACGATGCCGTCGCAGCCGAAGGCGGTGACCGGGCGGCCGTCGATCTCCAGGACCACCTCGAGCATCTTCTCGGCGGAGACCTTCTGGACGGCGGCCTCGTTCAGCGCCCAGTCGGTGTGCACGATGTCACCGTTGCGGTGCACGACCACGTCGATGGTCATGCGCTCCTCGACCTCGTAGGAGCGGGCCACCACCCGGTCCACGACCCGGTCCAGGTCGTCCCGCTCGGCCTCGGCGAGGAAGCCGACGCTGCCGAGGTTGACGCCGAGCATCGGCACCCCGGAGGCACGGGAGAACTCGGCGCCGCGCAGCAGCGTGCCGTCGCCGCCGAGGACGATCAGCAGCTCGCAGCCGTCCAGGGAATGCGGTGCCGCCTCCGTGACGAGTTCGACCTCGCCCGGCAGCGGCATGTCGCGCGCCTCCTCCTCCAGCACCCGCACGCCTATCCCGTGCGAGAGCAGCCCCTTCACCACGAGTTCCGCGCTGCGGATCGCAGCCGGACGCCCGGTGTGGGCGAGCAGGAAAACAGTTCGCGCTCGGTTCTGTGTCAACGCGGCCCCTCCGCCACTGCACGATCGACGTCGGCCGGGTCCAGTTCGGGTGCACCGGACTTCAGCCAGAGAAAGTACTCGACATTGCCCGAGGGGCCCGGCAGCGGACTCGCGGTCACTCCTCGCACCCCGAGCCCCAGCTCCCAGGCCTTCTCGGCCACCCCGCGCACGGCCTCCGCCCGCAGTTGCGGACTCCGTACGACTCCCCCGCTGCCCAGCCGTTCCTTGCCCACTTCGAACTGCGGCTTGACCATCATCACCAGATCGGCGTCCGGCGTCACGCACCGCTTGAGGGCGGGCAGCACCAGCCCCAGCGGAATGAAGGACAGATCGCCCACCACCAGGTCGACAGGCTTCCCGTCGATGGCATCGAGCGTCAACTCCCGTACGTTCGTACGGTCCTTGACGGTGACGCGTTCATCGCTCTGCAGGGACCAGGCGAGCTGGCCGTAGCCGACGTCCACGGCGACGACGTGCGCGGCGCCCGCGCGCAGCAGGACGTCGGTGAAGCCGCCGGTGGAGGCGCCCGCGTCCAGCGCGCGGCGCCCTTCGACGACGAGCCCCTCGGGGACGAACGCGGCGAGCGCGCCCGCGAGCTTGTGGCCGCCCCGGGAGACGTACTCGGGGTCGCCGTCGTCGGACTGGACCACGATGGCGGCCGCGGTCTCGACCTGGGTGGCCGGTTTGGTCGCCACGGTCTTGCCCACGCTGACCCGCCCGGCGGCGATCAGCTGGCTCGCGTGCTCGCGCGAGCGCGCCAGCTTCCGGCGGACCAGTTCGGCGTCCAGACGGCGGCGTGCGACTCCAGCCACGTTCGGTTCAGCTCCTGACTTCTCAACGGCGTTTTCGGATCTAGCGGGCGTCGAGCGCGCTCAGCGCGTCGCGCAGCCCCGCGTGTACATCCTCGTACACCGCGAGGTGTCCGTCGGCCGTGAGGCGGTCGGCGTCGGCCATCCGTGCCAGGCGGGCGTCCACGTCCGGGTCGCCGGTGGGGGTGCGGGGGACGTTCAGCGGGGCCGGGGCCTCGGGTTCGTACCCGGTGTCGTGTTCGGTGGCGCCCTGCGGCTCGGCGGCGGACTCGCTCATGCCCAGACGCTACCGCGAACGGCTGGGGTACCGTCGTGCGCGATGGCCACGATCGAGCAGTGCCGCGCCGCACTGGAGAAGCTTTCGGACAACATGCTGGGCGCCGAGGGCGACGTGCGCGCCGCCGCAGCCCTGGACCGCTCGGTGAGCTGTCACATCACCGACCTGGACGTCACCTTCGCCGGCCGCATGACGGGCGGCCGGATCGAGGTGGACCGGACCCTGCCGGGTCCGCCGGGCGAGCGGGCGCAGATCCGGCTCGCCCTCACGGGCGACGACCTGGTGTCCCTTGTGGACGGCGAGCTGAACTTCGCGACCGCCTGGGGATCGGGCCGGGTACGCCTGGAGGCGAGCCTGCTGGATCTGTTCCGGCTGAGAAAGCTGCTGTGAAAACCGGCCTCCGGCTCAGGACGCCGTTGCCGCCTTCGCCGCCGGTCGGGCCTTGCGCGCGGCCGGGACCACCAGCGGGGTGCCGGTCTCGGGGTCGTCGATGACCTGGCAGCGCAGCCCGAAGACCTTCTCGACCAGCTCGGCGGTGACGATGTCGCCGGGGGCGCCCTCCGCGATGACCTCGCCGCCGCGCAGGGCGATGAGGTGGGTGGCGTAGCGGGCCGCGTGGTTGAGGTCGTGCAGCACGGCGACCAGGGTGCGGCCCTGGGTCTCGTGCAGCTCGGCGCACAGGTCGAGGACGTCGATCTGGTGCTGGATGTCGAGGTAGGTGGTCGGCTCGTCCAGGAGGAGCAGCGGGGTCTGCTGGGCGAGCGCCATGGCGATCCAGACGCGCTGGCGCTGGCCGCCGGACAGCTCGTCGACGTACCGGTCGGCCAGCTCGGCGACGCCGGTGCGGGCCATGGAGTCGGCGACGATCCGCTCGTCCTCGGCGGACCACTGGCGCAGGATGCCCTGGTGCGGGTAGCGGCCCCGGGCCACGAGGTCGGCGACGGTGATGCCGTCGGGCGCGATGGAGGACTGGGGCAGCAGTCCGAGCGTGCGGGCGACCTTCTTGGCGGGCATCGACTGGATGACCTGGCCGTCGAGCAGCACCCGGCCCTCGCTGGGCTTCAGCATCCGCGAGAGCGCCCGCAGCAGCGTGGACTTGCCGCACGCGTTGGGGCCGACGATCACGGTGAAGGAGTTGTCCGGTATCTCCACCGACAGCTTCTCCGCGATGACGCGCTGCTCGTAGGCGAGGGTGACGTTCTCGGCGGACAGGCGGTTCACAGTGCTCCTAGAAGTGTTCGTCGTCGTGCCGTCCGTGCGCGGGGCGCCGCTCATATCCGGCCCGCCCTGCGCTCGGTGACCAGCAGCCACAGCAGATAGGCGCCGCCGAGGACGCCGGTGACCACGCCGACGGGCAGCTGGTCGGCGCCGAAGACGCGCTGCGAGAGCCAGTCGGCGGTCACGAGCAGGGCGGCGCCCATGAAGAGGGAGGGCACCAGGTTGGGGCCGGGCGACCGGGTGAGCCGACGGGCGAGCTGCGGTGCGGTGAGCGCCACGAAGCCGACGGGTCCGGCGGCGGCGGTGGCACCGGCGGTGAGCAGCACGGCGGAGACCATCAGCACCAGGCGCACCCGCTGCACGCGCACCCCGAGCGCGTACGACACGTCGTCGCCCATCTCCATCATCCTCAGGCCCCGCCCGTTGGCGAGGACCAGCGGGACGAGGACCGCGCACATGCAGAGCAGGGGCCAGACCTGGGTCCAGTCCCGGCCGTCGAGCGAGCCGGTCATCCACACCACCGCGCGGGCGGCGTCCACGATGTCGGCCCTGGTGATCAGATAGCCGTTGACGGCGGTGAGGATCGCGGAGACGCCGATGCCGACCAGGACGAGCCGGTAGCCGTGCACGCCCTGCTTCCAGGCGAGCAGATAGATGGCGACGCCCGTGACCAGGCCGCCGACCAGCGCGCCGAGGGTCACGGCGGTGGCGCTGCCGGAGAACAGCACGATCACCACGAGGGCACCGGCGGTCGAGCCCTGGGAGAGGCCGAGCACGTCCGGGCTGCCCAGCGGATTGCGCGAGATCGACTGGAACAGGGCGCCGCCCAGGCCCAGCGAGCCGCCCACCAGCAGGGCGACGAGCAGCCTCGGCAGCCGCAGCTCGTTGACGATGAAGTCCTGGTACGCGTTGCCGTTCCCGGCGAGGGTCCGCAGCACGTCGATCGCCGGGATCTTCGCGTCGCCGGTGCCGATCAGGGCCACACCCGCGGCGAGCATGGCCACGATCAGCAGCAGGACGACGATCAGGGCGCGCGCGTCCACGCGCAGGGAGAGCCCGCCGGGGGTGCGTACCGCACGGCTCCGGGAGTGAGTCTTCACAGCTGGGCCGTCCTCCGGCGTCGTACGAGCATGATGAACAGCGGGCCGCCGATGATCGCGGTGACGATGCCCACCTGGAGTTCGGCGGGGCGCACGACGAGCCGCCCGATGATGTCCGCGCCGAGCAGCAGCACCGGCGACAGCACGGCGGCGTACGGCAGGATCCAGCGCAGGTCGGGCCCGGTGAAGGAGCGCACGACGTGCGGGACCATCAGGCCGACGAACACGATCGGACCGCAGGCGGCGGTCGCGGCGCCGCACAGCACGGTCGCGGCGAGCATGGCCAGGCCGCGGGTGCGGTGGAGGTTGGCGCCGAGCGCGCGGGCGGTGTCGTCGCCCATCTCCATGGCGTTCAGGGGCCGGGCCAGCGCGAGCGCGAGGACCATGCCCGCCGCGAGGAACGGCAGCACCTGGACGATGGTCCCGTTGGTGGCCGAGTCCAGCGAGCCGACCGTCCAGAACCGCATCCGGCCAAGCGCCGCGTCGTCGGAGATCATCACGGCCTGGAGGTAGCCGTACAGCGCGGCGCTGATCGCCGTACCGGCCAGCGCGAGCCGCACCGGTGTGGCGCCCCGGCTGCCGCCGAGGAACCACACCAGCGCGCCCACCACGGCGGCACCGGCGAACGCGAACCACACATAGCCGGTCAGCGAGGTCACACCGAAGAAGGTGATGGCCGTGACGACGGCGGCGGAGGCACCCGCGTTGATGCCGAGCAGACCGGGGTCGGCCAGCGGATTGCGGGTGACCGCCTGGAGCACGGCCCCGGAAAGCCCGAGCGCGGCCCCGGCCAGCAGGCCGAGGAGGGTGCGCGAGATCCGGGAGCCCACGACGGTGTCGCCGTACGTCCCCGTGTCGTGGAACAGGCCGTGCAGGACCTGGTCGGGTGACAGTGCTTTCGCGCCGATGGCGATGCTCGCCGCGGCGACGAACGCCAGGAGCACGACGGCGAGGAGGAGCCCGAGGGCCCGTACCGCGCGTCGCTTCGGGGGCGCGGGGGCGATTTCCGCGCGCGGTTCCGGAGGACTCTCGACCAACACGAGGTTAGGTTAGCCTATCCTCCAATGTGATCAAGTGACCGGTACGGGGCCCTCGTACGAGCCCGCATCAGCCGGGCTCCAAGACATACGCCGTGGTCAGAGCCCGAGCCGGGCCAGCGCCTTGCCTCCGTCCAGCGCGCACGCGCTCTCACCGGCCGCCGTCCAGGCCGCCGCGCACAGCGCCCGCAGCCCGTCGAGGGGCTCGCCGTCACCCGTCAGCTCCAGCCGCTCGGCCCCGGCCGTCGCCGTCCAGCCACCGCAGCGGAACCCGTCGCCCGCCTCCGTGACCTCCGGCTGCCCGGTGAGCAGTCCGCGCAGGTCGGCGTCCACATAGGTCGGCCGGTGCTGCGGCGGCGCGGCGAGCAGCAGGGCGCCGTCGGTGACGCCGGTCAGCACGAGCAGCGAGTCGACCTCGCCGTTGAACGCGCCCTCGATGTCGGTGTCCAGCCGGTCCCCGACCACCAGCGGCCGCTCGGCGCCGGTGCGCAGGATGGTCTCCTTGTGCATCGGGGGCAGCGGCTTGCCCGCCACCTGCGGCTCGGCACCGGTCGCGATGCGTACGACCTCCACGGCAGCGCCGTTGCCCGGGGCGATGCCCCGCCCGCTCGGGATGGTCAGGTCGGTGTTGGACGCGAACCACGGCAGCCCGCGCGCCACCGCGTACGACGCCTCCGCGAACCGCCCCCACGTCAGGTCCGGGCCGCCGTAGCCCTGCACCACGGCCACCGGGTCGTCGTCCGCCGACTCCACCGGCGTCAGCCCGCGCTCG
Organism: Streptomyces sp. SID4985; assembly: GCF_009863025.1. GTDB lineage: Bacteria > Actinomycetota > Actinomycetes > Streptomycetales > Streptomycetaceae > Streptomyces. The sequence continues at coordinate 9,358 of NZ_WWIR01000712.1, forward strand.
CGCAGCGCCACCCGCAGCCCCTCACCGCCGATGACCAGCACCTTCGCCCCGGCGGGCACCTGCTCGCTGATCAGCCGGGCCACCGCCTGCGCGGAGGTGATCACATCACCGGCCCCGGTCGGTATGCCCAGCTCCGTGAGGTGTCCGGCGACCGTGTCCGGGGTGCGCAGCGCGTTGTTGGTGACGTACGCGAGGTGCATCCCCTCCTCGCGCGCGACCGCGAGCGAGTCCACGGCGTGCGCGATGGCCTCGCCACCCGCGTACACCACCCCGTCCAGATCGAGCAGCGCCGTGTCGTACGCCTCGCTCAGGGGCCGCCCACTGCCCTCGGGCCTCGTCCTGACGCTCTGGGTCATGCGGTATCGCTCCTCGTTCGACGCTCTTTCCCCCGATCATCCCCCACCGCCCCCGCACACGTACGATGCCGGGATGAACAACGCAGGTCACTCGGAAGCAACGGCGCCCCGAGGCCTGGAACTCACCCCGTTCCGAGGCCTTCGTTACGACCCCGAACGGGTCGGCAGCCTCGCCTCCGTCACCTCCCCGCCGTACGACGTGGTCGTACGCCCCGACGGCCTGCACCACCTCCAGGACGCCGACCCGCACAACATCGTCCGGCTGATCCTCCCGCAGGCCGAGACCCCCACCGTCCGCAACGGCCAGGCGGCCGGCACCCTGAGCCGCTGGCTCGCCGAGGGCGTCCTGACCGCCGACCCCGAGCCCGCGCTGTACGTGTACGAACAGCGCGACGTCGAGGGCCGGGTCCAGCGCGGCGTCATCGGCGCCCTGCGCGTCTCGGAACCCGAGGAGGGCGTCGTCCTCCCGCACGAGGACGTCATGCCCCCGGTGGTCGCCGACCGCGCGGCCCTGATGCGCGCCACCCGCGCCAATCTCGAACCCCTGCTCCTGACCTACCGCGGCAACGGCGCCACGGCCGAGGTCGTGGAGCGTACGGTCGCGCACGCGCCGCTGCTCGCCACCACCACCGAGGACGGCGTACGCCACCGCCTCTGGGCGGTCACCGAGCCCACAGACCTCGATGCCGTCCGCTCCGACCTGGCCGGACACCAGGCCCTCATCGCCGACGGCCACCACCGCTGGGCCACCTACCGGCTGCTCCGCGCGGAACATCCCTCGCCCAGTCCCTGGGACCACGGCCTGGTCCTGCTGGTCGACACCGTCCGCTATCCGCTGCGTGTCCGCGCGATCCACCGTCTGCTGCACGGCCTGCCGGTGGCGGACGCGCTGACGGCGGTGCGGGACCTGTTCCGGGTACGGCGCCTGGAGCTGCCACTGGCCGAGGCGCTGACGGAGCTGGCGGAGGCGGCCGCCGAGGGCAACGCCTTCCTGCTGGCCGGGGACGGCGCCTTCCATCTCCTGGACAAGCCGGACCCCGAGCTGCTGGCCCGCACGGTCCCGGCCGACCGCCCCGCCGCCTGGCGTTCCCTGGACGCGACCGTCCTGCACGCCACGCTCCTCGAGCACGTGTGGCACATCCCCGAGGACTCCCCCGCCCACATCGCCTACATCCACGACACGGCCGCCACGGTCGCGAAGGCCGAACGCAGCGGCGCCACGGCCGTCCTGCTGCACCCGGTCCGCGAGGACGTCGTACGGGAGCTGGCCCGCCAAGGGGTGACGATGCCCCGGAAGTCGACGTCGTTCGGCCCGAAACCGGCGTCGGGCCTGGTGCTGCGGGTGCTGGACATCTGAGGTCCCGGCCGCCTGCCGGCCGACCGGCTCCGGACATGAGTGAGGGGCGGAACCCGGCCGGGTTCCGCCCCTCACTCATGTGCTGTGGTCACCGCGTGACGCGTCAGTCCTCGTCGGTCTTCCGCACCGCGGGCTCGTCGTCCTCGTCGTCCTCGTCCTCGTCCTCGTCCTCAGCCGCGACGGCCGGGGCCTCGGTGACGGTCACGGTCTCCGTGACGGTGACGGTGACGTCGCCCTCGGCGTCGGCCTCGTCGTCGTTGAGGGCGTCGACGAACTCCACGCCGTCCAGCTCGGCGAGCCGGTCGGAGGCGTCGGTGCTGCCGTCGCGGTCGGCCTCGACGGCCTTGGCGAACCACTCGCGCGCCTCGGTCTCCCGGCCGGCGGCCAGCAGGGCGTCGGCGTAGGCGTACCGCAGCCGCGCGGTCCACGGCTGCACCGAGTTGGAGGCCAGCTCGGGGCTCTGGAGCGTCACGATCGCCGCGTCCAGCTGGTCCATGTCACGCCGGGCACCGGCGGCGACGAGACGCATCTCGACCTGACCGGCCTTGTCCAGCTTCTGCACCTCGGGGGCACCGGCCATGTCCAGCGTCTTCTCCGGACGGCCCAGACCACGCTCGCAGTCGGCCATCACGGGCCACAGGTCCGTGTTGCCGGTCATCCGCCGCGCGGCCCGGAACTCGGCCAGGGCCTCGGAGTACTTCTGGTTCGCGTACGCCGCGAAACCGGCCGCCTCACGGACGGCGGCGACACGGGACGCCAGACGCAGGGCCACCCGGGAGTAGCCGTAGGCACCCTCGGGGTCCTCGTCGATGAGCCGGGCGACCATCACCAGGTTGCGCGCGACGTCCTCGGCGAGCGTCTTCGGCAGGCTCTGGAGCTCCTGCCGCACGTCCTTGTCGACCTCGTCACCGGTGACGTCCTCGGGGATCGGCAGCCGCTTGATCGGCTCCCGGTCGCGGTCGCGGTCCCGGTCACGGTCGTCCCGCCCCCGGAAACCACCACGCCGGTCGTCCCCACCACGCCGGTCGTCCCGACCCCGGAACCCACCGCTGGACGGACGTCCACCACGGTCGTCCCGACGGGGGTACGACGGACGGTCCCCGCCCCGGTCGTCACGGCCCCGGAAACCACCACGGTCGCCACCACGGTCATCGCGGCGGTCGTCACGACGGTCGTCGCGGCGGAAACCACCACGGTCGTCATCGCGACGCGGGTACGAGGGACGGTCGCTGCCACGGTCGTC
>NZ_WWIR01000069.1 GCF_009863025.1 Streptomyces sp. SID4985
GAGGCGCGGGACGCGGCTCCGGTGGCGACGACGCTGCGGGTGCCGGAGCAGGTGGTGGCCGCCGAGCTGGTGGCCGAGGCGCTGCGCGCGGACCCGGGGCTGCCGTTGGCCGCCGGGGGCGGCGCGCTGGCCAAGGAGATGGTCCGGGTCAACCACTACGGCCCCGACGCGACCCTGGACACGGTGCGCCGTTCGCTGACGGCGCTGGGCGCGGCCCTTGCCGGGCAGGGGCTCGCGGTGGACCCGGAGGGTGCCCTGCGGGCGGCGGGGGAAGCCTGGCACTGACCGGCACCCCTTTCCCGGCGGCGGCTTGCGTGAATTCGCGCAGGCCGCCTTTTTCATGACCGCCCAATTGCTTCTCATGCCCCCTGAATTCCATGAGACAGACTACGGCTTTTCGTCTGCCCGCTTTTTGCAAGGCTAAACAAGACGAAACACGGGCGGGTTTTCGCGCTGTGACACACCCCACAGGCAGTCCCATTTCGTCCACATTTTTCCCAGGTCAAACCCGTCATATCGCCGACCCGGTCGCACACAATCGATTCCTCGGCCGTGCATTCGCGCATTCGCCTCGCTAAATTCGTGCCGCATGACCGCAGCACCCGCAGACCTGATCGTCGACAGACCGGCGGTGACCGACGGAGCCGCTCTCTGGCGTCTCGCCAAGGAATCGAAAACCCTCGACCTGAACTCCTCGTACAGCTATCTGCTGTGGTGCCGGGACTTCGCCGGCACCTCGGCGGTGGCGCGCGACGCGGACGGCGAGCCGGTCGGCTTCGTGACCGGTTACGTACGGCCCGACCGTCCGCACACCCTGCTCGTCTGGCAGGTGGCCGTCGACGGCGCCCAGCGGGGGCGCGGGATCGCCGCCGCGCTGCTGGACGGGCTGACCGCACGGCTGGCCGCCGAGCGGGGGATCACCGGCGTGGAGACCACGATCACTCCCGGGAACACCGCCTCCGAGCGGCTGTTCACCTCGTTCGCCGCCCGGCACGGCGTGGAGCCGGAGCGCGAGACGCTGTTCCCCGCCGAGCTGTTCCCGGACGGTCCGCACGACCCCGAAGTCCTGTACCGCATAGGCCCGTTGACGCCCACCCCGGCCCACTGAACGCCGCACCGAGGAGCGAATCACCGTGACCATCACCCAGCCCGACCTGAGCGTGTTCGAGACCGTCGAGTCCGAGGTGCGCAGCTACTGCCGCGGCTGGCCCACCGTGTTCGACCAGGCGCGGGGCAGCCGTATGTACGACGAGGACGGCCGCGCCTGGCTCGACTTCTTCGCCGGGGCCGGATCGCTCAACTACGGCCACAACAACCCGGTCCTCAAACGGGCGTTGATCGACTATCTGGCCCGGGACGGTGTGACCCACGGCCTGGACATGTCGACCACGGCCAAGCGGTCGTTCCTGCGGACCTTCCAGGAACTGGTGCTCGGCCCGCGCGAGTTGCCGTACAAGGTCATGTTCCCGGGGCCGACCGGCACCAACGCGGTGGAGTCGGCACTGAAGCTGGCCCGGAAGGTGAAGGGGCGCGAGGCGATCGTGTCGTTCACCAACGCCTTCCACGGCATGTCGCTCGGTTCGCTCGCGGTCACCGGCAACGCCTTCAAGCGGGCCGGGGCGGGCGTTCCGCTGGTGCACGGCACGCCGATGCCGTTCGACAACTACTTCGACGGGCAGGTCCCGGACTTCCTGTGGTTCGAGCGGCTTCTGGAGGACCAGGGGTCGGGGCTGAACAAGCCCGCCGCCGTGATCGTGGAGACCGTGCAGGGCGAGGGCGGCATCAACGTCGCCCGGCCCGAATGGCTGCGCGCGCTCAAGGAGTTGTGCGAGCGGCAGGACATGCTGCTGATCGTCGACGACATCCAGATGGGCTGTGGTCGCACGGGCGCGTTCTTCTCCTTCGAGGAGGCGGGCATCGTCCCCGACATCGTCACCGTGTCCAAGTCCATCAGCGGCTACGGGCTGCCGATGTCGCTGTGCCTGTTCCGGCCGGAGCTGGACATCTGGGAGCCGGGCGAGCACAACGGCACCTTCCGCGGCAACAACCCGGCGTTCGTCACCGCGACCGCCGCGCTGGAGACGTACTGGGCCGACGGCGCCGCGATGGAGAAGCAGACCCGCGCCCGGGGTGAGCGCGTCGAGCGGGAGCTGGTCTCCATCGCCGAGGAGAACCCCGACGCCGTGAAGGACTACCGGGGACGCGGTCTGGTGTGGGGGCTGGAGTTCCACGACAAGGAGCGGGCGGGGCGCGTCGCCGCCCGCGCTTTCGAACTCGGGCTGCTCATCGAGACGTCGGGCCCCGAGAGCGAGGTCGTCAAACTGCTGCCCGCGCTCACGATCACCCCGGAGGAGCTGGACGAGGGCATGAGCATCGTCGCCCGGGCCGTACGCGAGACCGCCTGACACCCCGGCGAACCGACCGCCGCCGACACGGAACCGACAGAACCAACGGAACCGACGGAACCAACAGGAGGCACCCACCCGTGATCGTCCGATCGTTCAAGGACATCGAGGACACCGACCGCCATGTACGGGCCAGGTCCGGCACCTGGGAGAGCAAGCGGATCGTGCTCGCCAAGGAGCGCGTCGGCTTCTCCCTGCACGAGACCGTCCTGTACGCCGGGACCGAGACGTCGATGTGGTACGCGAACCACATCGAGGCCGTCGTCTGCACCGAGGGCGAGGCCGAACTGACCGACCACGAGACCGGGGAGACGTACACGATCACCCCCGGCACGATGTACCTCCTCGACGGACACGAGCGGCACACGCTGCGCGTCAAGGAGGACTTCCGCTGCCTCTGCGTGTTCAACCCGCCGGTGACCGGACGGGAGGACCACGACGAGAACGGTGTCTACCCCCTGCTCACCGAACCCGAGCCCACCGAACCCGAGGAGGTGTGATCCCCATGACCCAGGCCCCCACCGCCCCCGTCACCGATCTCTACCCGAGCCGTGCCGTCGCCGAGGTGGCCGTCCCGCGCAAGGACCCGGTCGTCTGGAGCGCCCCCGACGCCTACGGCCCGATCCCCACGGCCGACCTGGAGGGGTACGAGCGCGACGGCTTCCTGAGCGTGGACCAGCTGATCACCCCGGCCGAGGTCGAGGTGTACCGGCGTGAGCTGGAGCGGCTGGTCGCCGACCCGGTGATCCGGGCCGACGACCGGGCGATCGTGGAGCCCCGCTCGCGGGAGATCCGCTCGGTCTTCGAGGTCCACCGGCTCAGTGAGCTGTTCGCGAACCTGGTGAGCGACGAGCGCCTGGTCGGCCGGGCCCGGCAGATCCTCGGCTCGGACGTGTACGTCCACCAGTCCCGGATCAACGTCAAGCCCGGGTTCGGCGCGAGCGGCTTCTACTGGCACTCGGACTTCGAGACCTGGCACGCCGAGGACGGGCTGCCCCGGATGCGCACGGTGTCGGTCTCGATCGCGCTGACCGAGAACCACGACACCAACGGCGGCCTGATGATCATGCCGGGCTCGCACCGGACGTTCCTGGGCTGCGCGGGCGCGACACCCGAGGACAACTACAAGAAGTCGCTCCAGATGCAGGACGCGGGCACCCCGTCCGACGAGGCGCTGACGCGGATGGCGAGCGAGCACGGCATCCGGCTCTTCACCGGCAAGCCGGGCTCAGCCACCTGGTTCGACTGCAACTGCATGCACGGCTCCGGCGACAACATCACGCCGTTCCCGCGCAGCAACGTCTTCATCGTGTTCAACAGCGTGGAGAACACGGCGGTGGAGCCGTTCGCGGCGCCGGTGCGCAGGCCGGAGTACATCGGGGCGCGGGACTTCACGCCCGTGCGGTAGCCGCTGCGGCAGCTCCGCTCACCAAACCCCGGGCCGGGGCCTCCTTGTTGTGGGACGGGAGGCTCCGGCCCGGTCATGTCCCGCACCGGGCCGCAGGCTTGACCAGCCAGCCGGTCAGCCGGACAGCGCGTCCAGCAGCCGGTCCACGTCCGCCTCGGTGTTGTACAGGTGGAAGGCGGCGCGCAGATTGCCCGCCCGGTCGGAGACCTCGATGCCCGCGCGGCTCAACTCCGGCTGCCGGGAGCCGAGTCCGGGCACGGAGACGATCGCGGAGCCGGACGAGGGCAGCGGCTCGTGACCGAGGGAGGCGAGTCCCGCGCGATAGCGGTCGGCGAGGGCCGTGTTGTGGGAGTGGATCGCGGACACGCCCAGTTCCTCGATGAGTTCGAAGGAGCGCCGCAGTCCCGCGTAGCCGAGCAGCGCGTGGGTGAGGTCGAACCGCCGGGCGGAGTGGGCGAGTTCGGTGACCGGGCCGTAGCAGCTGTCCCACGGGTTCTCGCCCGCGACCCAGCCGGCGAGGAGCGGGGTGAGGCCGCCGAAGTCCTCGGGCAGGACGAGGAAGGCGATGCCGTTCGGGCCGAGCAGCCACTTGTAGGCCACGGAGGCGCTGAAGTCCCACTCCCCCGCGTCCAGCGGGAGCCAGCCCGCGCCCTGGGAGAAGTCGACGTAGGTGCGGGCGCCGTGTTCGCGGGCGGCCTCGCGCAGCGCGGGCAGGTCGGCGATCCGTCCGTCGGCGGACTGGACGGCGCTGACCGCGACGAGGTCGGTCTCCGGGCGGACAGACTCCGCGATCCGTTCCACGGGCACCTCGCGCACCTTGAGGTCGCCGCGGACGTGGAACGGGTTGAGCACGGAGGTGAAGTCGCCCTCGGCGGTGAGGACTTCGGCCCCCGGCGGCAGGGAGGCGGCGATCACGCCGGTGTGCGCGGCGACCGAGGCACCCGCCGCGACGCGTTCGACGGGGACCTGGGCGAGCCGGGCGTAGGCGGCCCGGCACGCCTCCACGTCCTCGAAGAGCGAGTTCAGCGGGCGGCCCTGGGCCCGCAGCAGCGCCGCCTCGTGCAGGGCGGTGACGGTACGGGCGGGCAGCAGCGAGTTGCTCGCCGTGTTGAGGTAGGTGCCTGTGGGGGTGAACTCGGCGCGGACGAGGCTGTCGAACGTCTCCGTGGTCTCCATGGGTCCACTGTGCGTCCCCATGGAGTCACCGTCCATCGCGCTTTTTTACGCGGTGTCTCTCAGCAATCCTTATGGATCGCCTCCCACCTGCGGTTTCCTACTTCTGCGGTACCGCGCACCCGTCCGGGCCGCAGGTGTCGGCGTCGTCCTGGCCGAGCACGGTGAGCGGGGAGCGGGCCTCCCACGCCTGGGTGAGCGCCCGGGTGAAGACCTCGGCGGGCTGGGCGCCGGAGATGCCGTAGGCGCGGTCGAGGACGAAGAAGGGGACGCCGTTGGCGCCGAGCTGGGCGGCCTCGCGCTCGTCGGCGCGGACCTCGTCGGCGTAGGCGGTGGGGTCGGCGAGGACCTTGCGGGCGGCCTCGGGGTCCAGGCCCGCCTGCCCGGCCAGCTCCACCAGGCGCTCGTCGCCCTCGGTGAAGACGGACCGCTCCTCGGCGAAGTTGGCCTTGTACAGCAGTCCGAGCAGTTCGTCCTGCTTGCCCTGCTCCTTGGCGAAGTGCAGCAGGCGGTGCATGTCGAAGGTGTTGCCGTGGTCGCGGCCCCGGGTGCGGTAGGGCAGGCCCTCGGCACCGGCCTGGGCGCCGAGGTTGTCCTCGCCGGCCTCGGCCTGGGCCTCGCTCATGCCGTACTTCTTGGTGAGCATGGTGAGCACGGGCTGGACGTCGCCCTTGGCGCGGCCGGGGTCCAGCTCGAAGGAGCGGTGCACGACCTCGACGTCGTCGCGGTGCGGGAAGGCCGCGAGCGCCTTCTCGAAGCGTGCCTTTCCTACGTAGCACCACGGGCAGGCGATGTCGCTCCAGATCTCGACGCGCATTCTTCGGGCTCTCTTCGGTTCGTTCGTACGGGGCGGGGGCTCTCCCCACCCGGTACGTGAACGTTCAAGCAGCGGGGTTCATTCCCCGGGCGGGGTCCAGCGCAGGAAGAGGTGGTGGTCGCCCTCGGCGGGCGGGTTCTCGGGGTCGGGCACCCAGCCGTGGCGGGCGTAGAAGGACTGGGCGCGCTTGTTGTCCACGTGCACGTCGAGGACGGCGACCCGCTTGCCGTCGGCCAGCCAGCGCTCCACGCAGGCGGCGTGCAGGGCGGTGCCGAGGCCCGCGCGCCAGTGGTCGGGGTCGACGTGGAACTGGAACAGCTTGACCTTCTCCGGGGGCGCGCCCTCGGGGGTGCGGAAGGAGGCGACGGCGACGATCCGGCCGTCCCGTGTCCCGCACAGGACCCGGCCGTCGGGCCGCTCGATGGAGGCGCGCCAGGAGTCCGTCCAGTCGAAGTCGGCGGGCGGCAGACCGCCGGGGTAGTAGGTGGAGCGGGCGCGTTCGTGCAGTGCGGCGATCGCCCCGGCCTCGGCGGACTCGGCCGGGCGGATCACCAGGGCACCGTCGGCTCGTTCACTGATCATGCCGAGGAGGACGCGGCCCCGGCGGGCGCGGTTGCGTACCGGCGGAACTGGGCGCGGTAGGCGCTGGGGGTCAGTCCGGTGCGGCGGACGACATGGGCGCGCAGCGAGTCGGCGGTGCCGAGGCCGCAGGCGGTGGCGACCTGGTCCATCGCCAGAGTGGTGGTCTCCAGGAGTTCCCTGGCGCGTTCGACGCGCTGGTGCAGCAGCCACTGCAGGGGGCTGACCCCGCTCTCGGCGTGGAAGCGGCGGGTGAGGGTGCGCACGCTGACGCCGGAGTGGCGGGCGAGGTCGGTGAGGGTGAGCGGCTTGTCGAGGTTGCGCATGGCCCAGCCGCGTACGTCGGCACAGGTGGTGCCGCGCTCGGGCGGCAGCGGGGTGTGGGTGAACTGGGTCTGGCCGCCGGGCCGTACGGGGGCGACGAGGGCGAGCCGGGCGACCTCGTTGGCGACGGCGGCGCCGTAGTCGGTGCGGACGATGTGCAGGCACAGGTCGATTCCGGCGGCGTAGCCGCTGGAGGTGAGGAACTGGCCGTCCTCGGTGTAGAGCACGTCGCCCTCGAAGGCGATGGCGGGGTGGCGGCGGCGCATCTCGTCGGCGTGCGCCCAGTAGGTGGTGGCCCGGCGGCCGTCGAGGAGTCCGGCCTTGGCCAGCGAGAAGGCGCCGGTGCAGATGGAGGCGATGCGGGTGCCCGCGTCGGCGGCCTCGCGCAGCGCGGCGACCACGCGCGGGTCGGGCTCGTACGCCTCGCCGGTGCCCGCGACGAGCACGGTGTGCGCCTCGCGCAGCGCCTCCAGGCCGTGCGGCACGGTGAGTTCGAGCCCGCCGGTGGTGGCCACCGGGCCCGGCTCCGGCGCGCAGACGACGACCTCGTACCCGCGTCCGCCCGCCACCTCGACCTTGCCGAAGAGCAGGTCCGGGATGGCCAGGTTGAACATCGACACGGGCGGGGCGGCGATGACGACGACTCGGATCATGGCCAGAACCTCCGGGCGTATGGCAATCAGGCCACTACTGTACGCGCCGCGTGATCCGCAAGCTGGAGCCATGTCCCTGAACAAGACCCTCGCCCCTACCCAACCCGTTATCTCCCAAGGCCCGTTGGAGCAGCGGACGACTCCGTCCCTCGCCCTGGCCGCCGCTCTCCTCGGCTCCGCGCTGATCACTCTCGACGCCTCGATCGTGAACGTCGCCCTCCCCGCCATCGGTTCCGGCCTCGGCGGCGGACTGCGCGGACTGCAGTGGGTGGTGGACGCATACACCCTCCCCTTCGCGGCCCTGATGCTCTCCACCGGCGCCTTCGCCGACCGGGTCGGGGCGAGCCGGGCGTACGGCATCGGTATCGCGGTGTTCACGCTGGCGTCGGCGGCCTGCGGGTTCGCGCCGGACCTCGCGGTCCTGACCGGCGCCCGGGTGGCGCAGGGCGCGGCGGCGGCCGTGGTGCTGCCCGCGTCGCTGTCCCTGGTGC
>NZ_WWIR01000713.1 GCF_009863025.1 Streptomyces sp. SID4985
GCGCCGAAGACGTCACCGACGAAGCGGGAGTACGTGGACCAGTTCATGCCGAACTGGAACTCCTGGAAGATGCCCGTCACGACACCCAGGGCGATGTTGATCAGCAGGAGCTTGCCCCAGAACTTGGTCGCGTGGAAGTACTTCTCCTTTCCTGTCCGCACCCAGGCCGTCTCCAGGCCGGCGACGATGCCTCCCAGACCGATGCTGAGCGGGACGAAGAGGAAGTGGTAGACGGTGGTGACACCGAACTGCCATCGGGCGATGGTCTCGTGAGCGATTGCTAGTTCCACTGCGTCCTTCTCTCGCTTCGATCCAGCCGCATTGTGGCTAAAAGGTATCTCCAGCGCATAGTCGCGTCGACTCGAACAAATGCGGAGCAACCGGGCGAGCCGGGAAACAGGCGCCGGGAGTCGGGCGCTCTCCCCTGTTCGGTGTGCCGGATGGGTGATCGACCGCACGGACGGGGGCGGTCCGTTCGGGTGAGCGCGGGTGTCGGTGCGGGGTGTCGCCCGAGCGGCGGCCCGCGCGTGGGGGTCGCACCTGCGCGCCGAAAGGGCGGATTTCGGGCGCAGATGCGACCTTTATGTGGCATTTATTCCGTAAATGGTTTGCCCCCACAATCGAATAGGGGCGGCATTGCCTATTGCCCGTCCCGCTTTACCGCACGCTCGGCGCATAACCGGCCGGTAATCACGCGAGAACGGCGTCTCCGAGCCACTGCGCGGCCAGCAGAGCGGCCCGTACGGGGAAGTCGTCGTCGAGGGCGTGGGCTCCTCCCGGCAGCAGGGCGGACGCCTGGCGCACCCGGTACTGGACCGAGTTGCGGTGCAGATTCAGCGCGGTCGCGGCGGCGGCGTGACTGCGCCGGTGGGCGAGGAACACCCGCAGCGTCTCGCGCAGCACCGCACCGCGCGCACCGGGCGCGGCCAGCTCCCCGAGCGTGGCCGTCACGAAGTCCCGTACCGCCGCCGGATCGCCCGCCATCAGCGCGACCGGCGCCACGTCGGCGTAGTGCACCCAGAGCGGTTCCTCGGTGCCCCGGCCGCCCGCGGCCCCGGCCCGCGTCCCCAGCACCTCCCGGACCCGGGCCGCCTGACGGGCCGAGGAACGGAAGCCGTCCAGACCGGCGCCGGGACGGCCCACGGCGGCGTGCAGCGACGTCCCCTCG
>NZ_WWIR01000714.1 GCF_009863025.1 Streptomyces sp. SID4985
CCGGCGCCCCCTTCGGCGCGCCGCCCGCCGCCGCCCCCGACCCCTCGGCCACCACCCTCGCCGTGCTGCTCATCGGCCCGGCGGGCGCGGGCAAGACCAGCGTGGCCAAGTACTGGGCGGACCACCGCCGGGTGCCCACCGCCCACATCAGCCTCGACGACGTGCGCGAGTGGGTGCGCTCGGGCTTCGCCGACCCCCAGACCGGCTGGAACGACAACTCCGAGGCGCAGTACCGCCTGGCCCGCCGCACCTGCGGCTTCGCCGCCCGCAACTTCCTCGCCAACGGGATCTCCTGCATCCTCGACGACGCGGTCTTCCCCGACCGGCCCGTGGTCGGCCTCGGCGGCTGGAAACGGCACGTCGGCCCCGGCCTGCTCCCCGTCGTCATCCTCCCCGGCCTCGACATCGTCCTGGAGCGCAACGCCGAGCGCAGCGGCAACCGCCGCCTCACCGACGAGGAGGTCGCCCGCATCCACGGCCGCATGGCCGGCTGGTACGGCTCCGGCCTCCCGATCATCGACAACTCCCAACTCGACGTCCCCGGCACCGCCCGCGTCCTGGACGAGGTCCTGACCCGCGCGATCGCGAGCCCCCCGAGCTGGTAGGGGAGGGCTGCGACGCTCAGCGGGTAGCGGGAGCGGCTGCGCCGCTCAGCCGACAGCGGGAGTGGCTGCGCCGCTCAGCCGGTAGCCGTACGGGGCAACAGCCATCGGCTCCGCCGACCGGCGCGAAGGGCTGCCGCCGCCCTCTGGCGGCCGCCTGGCGCGGGCGTTCGGTGACACCGGCGGCCGGGCGGCGCGGGCGCCGACGGCACC
>NZ_WWIR01000715.1 GCF_009863025.1 Streptomyces sp. SID4985
GCGGGTCGCCGGAAGCGGCGCCCCCACACGTTGGTGTCCGCGTGCCAGACGATCCGGCCGTCGGGGTGGACGAGTTCGCTCGGCGCGTCGACCAGGTCGGCGACGATCGCGTAGAACCGCTCGTCGACCGGGTCGCCGTCGGGGCCGGTGATCCGTTCGCGCTGGGCGACGGCCCGCCAGGTGCCGGGCTCCCAGTCCCAGCTGACGGTGC
>NZ_WWIR01000716.1 GCF_009863025.1 Streptomyces sp. SID4985
GCCCGCGCGCTTCCCGCCCGGCCCGCGCTCGCCGTACCCGTCGCCGGGCTCGCGGGCGCCGTGCTGCCCGGCTGCGAGTGCGCCTCGGTGCCGGTCGCGGGCGCGCTGGTGCGCCGGGGCGTGACCCCGGCCGCCGCCTTCGCGTTCCTGCTGTCCGCGCCCGCGATCAACCCCGTCGTCCTCACCGCGACCGCCGTGGCCTTCCCGAACAACCCCGAGATGGTCGCCGCCCGCTTCGGCGCGAGCCTCCTCGTGGCCTGCGGCATGGGCTGGCTCTGGCAGCGCCTAGGCCGCACCGACTGGCTGCGCACCCGCGCCCACGGCGCCCACGAGGGCGCGACGAAGGGCGAGACGTTCTGGAACTCCGTACGCCACGACACCGTCCACGCGGGCGGCTTCCTGGTGCTCGGCGCGATGGCCGCCGCCACGCTGAAGGCCGTCGTACCGGCGACCTGGCTCCGACTGGCCGCCGACAACCCGGTGTTGTCGGTCCTCGCCCTCGCCGTCCTCGCCGTCCTGCTCTCCATCTGCTCGGAGGCGGACGCGTTCGTCGCGGCCTCGCTGACCCAGTTCTCGATGACGGCCAAGCTCGTGTTCCTGGTGGTGGGCCCGATGATCGACCTCAAGCTCTTCGCCATGCAGGCGGGCACGTTCGGCCGCGGCTTCGCGCTCCGCTTCGCCCCCGCCACCTTCGCGGCGGCCATCGCGGGCGCGGTCCTGACCGGGGCGGTGCTGCTGTGAACCGGCATGCCCAGGCGGCGGTCCTGTTCCTGCTCGGCGGCGCGCTGCTGCACGCGGGCACGACGGATCTGTATCTGCGGTACGTCAAGGCGGGGTTGCAGCCGTTGCTGCTGGCGGCGGGCATGGTGCTGATCGTGACGGCGGGGGCGACGGTCTGGTACGAGTGGCGGCGGGCGAAGTCGGCGGTACGGGAAGGGAGTTCAGCGGAAGAGATCGCACCGGACGGCCACGAGGCCCACACCCACCCCGAACCCGGCGTCTCCTGGCTCCTCGTCCTCCCCCTCCTCGCCCTCATCCTCGTCGCCCCGCCCGCCCTCGGCTCGTACAGCGCCCTGCGCACCGGCACCGCGCTCCAAAAGCCGTTCGGCTACGACCCGTTGCCCGCGGGCAACCCCGTCCCGCTGAGCGTGGTGGACTACGCCTCCCGCGCCGCGTACGGCCACGGGCAGACCCTGCACGGCCGCGCCGTCCGCGTCACCGGCTTCCTCGCGCTGGACGGCTCGGGCAGGCCGTACCTCGTCCGCATGGCCCTCAACTGCTGCGCGGCCGACGCCCAGCCGGTCAAGGTCGCCCTGACCGGACAGCTCCCGCCGGTGCTGCGCCCGGACGCCTGGCTGGAGGTGGAGGGCACGTACAGCCCGAAGCTGACCCGCGATCCGGTGAACGGCGGCCCGATCCCGTATCTGCTGGTCACGTCCACGAAGCCGGTGCCGACCCCGCGCGACCCGTACGACGAGACCTGGAACAAGTGAGTGTGGTGACGCAGGTCACATCAGGCCATGTCACACCCCGGCGCCGCCCTCCGTCGTAACCGTGTATCCATCGGAAACGGCACCAGGGAGTGCGACATGGAAGCACGGCTCAACGTCTTCGCCAACCCGATCTCCGGCAAGATCATCAAGCACCTCGGCGCGGCCGGGCTCGCGCTCTCCGAGTCCTCGCTGCCCGCCTCGACGCAGGAACTGGTGAAGATCCGCGCCAGCCAGATCAACGGCTGCGCCTTCTGCCTCGACATGCACACCAAGGACGCCGTGCACGCGGGGGAGACCCACCAGCGGCTGCATCTGGTCGCCGGGTGGCGCGAGGCCACCGTCTTCACCGACGCCGAGCGCGCCGCCCTGGAGCTGGCCGAGCAGGGCACCCGTATCGCGGACGGGGCCGGCGGTGTCCCGGACGAGGTGTGGGCGAACGCGGCCAAGCACTACGACGAGGAGCAGCTGCTCGCGCTGGTCACGCTCATCGCCCTCATCAACGCGTACAACCGGATGAACGTCGCGCTCCAGTTGCCCGCGGGGGACTACCAGGTGGGCCAGTACGCCTGAGCGGAACCTGTGAGACGGCGTGTGCGCACGGTCGCGCGCACGCCGCTCGCATAAGGTCGGCCACACCCGACATCCGGAGTGAAAATGGTAAAAACGGATGAACTGGTGGGTGTGGTCGACGGGACGGCGACGGCTGTTGCCGACCCGCCGGTGCCCACCGCTGTCCTACGGCCCGGGCCCCGCCGCCGACCCGCCGCCGTGGCCCTCGTCGTGGCGGCCGCCGTCGGCATCGCGGTGCTGCTGCTCGCCGGCACCGGATGGCTCGACCGGCCCGCCGTCCAGGCGTGGCGCACCGTCTGCCTCGCCATCGCCGTCCAGGCGCTGCCCTTCCTGCTCCTCGGCACCGTCCTGTCCGGCGCCATCAACGCCTTCGTCCCCGCCGACCTGTTCACCCGGATCCTGCCGAAGCGGGCCGCCCTCGCGGTACCGGTCGCGGGGGTCGCGGGCGCGGTGCTGCCGGGGTGCGAATGCGCCTCGGTCCCGGTGGCGAACAGCCTGATCAGACGGGGTGTCACCCCGGCCGCCGCCTTCGCCTTCCTGCTCTCCGCGCCCGCGATCAACCCGGTCGTCCTCACCGCCACCGCCGTCGCCTTCCCGGGCAACCCCGCGATGGTCGCCGCCCGGCTGCTCGCCTCGCTGGCCACCGCCGCCGTGATGGGCTGGCTGTGGCTCTGCTTCGGCAAGGAGAAGTGGCTGCGGCCCGCCGTACGGCACACCGGACACCGGCACGGACACAGCCGCTGGACGGAGTTCCGGCACGGCTTCCAGTACGACTTCCTGCACGCGGGTGGCTTCCTCGTCCTCGGCGCGATGGCCGCCGCCACCTTCAACGTCACCGTCCCGCGCTCGGTCCTCGACACCTTCTCCGGCTCGCCCTGGCTGGCCGTGCCCTTCCTCGCCGGGCTCGCCGTACTGCTCGCGGTGTGCTCGGAGGCGGACGCGTTCGTGGCGGCCTCGCTGACGGGCTTCTCACCCACAGCCCGGCTCACTTTCATGGTGGTCGGCCCCATGGTGGACCTGAAACTGATCGCCCTTCAGGCGGGCACGTTCGGCCGCGCGTTCGCGCTCCGCTTCTCGGCGGCGACGACGGTCGTGGCGGTCGCCGCGAGCGTCCTGGTCGGAGGGGGACTGCTGTGAGACGGACCGTACAGAGCACGCTGCTTCTGCTGACCGGCGCGGGACTCCTCCACTCGTCGCTCTTCACGACGCTGTATCTGCGGTACGTGAAGGAGGGGCTGCGGCCGCTGCTCGTGGCGTCGGGGGTCGTGCTGATCGTGCTGGGGGTGATGAACCTGGTGCTGGAGGTGCGGGGGAGCGGACGACGGCTGCCGGGCGGCCACGACCACACGGGCCACGGGCACATGGACCCCGGGCACATGGACGACGACCACATGGGTCACGGGCACATGGACGACGACCACATGGGTCACGGGCACATGGACCACGGCCACGACCACTCCCGCGCCCCCAAGGTCGCCTGGCTCCTCGCCCTCCCCGCCCTCAGCCTCCTGATCTACGCCCCACCGGCCCTCGGCGCCTACACGGCGTCCCACGCGAGCACGAAGTCGGCACCGCCGGTCAGACAGACCCGCTTCGACCCGCTCCCCGCCTCCACGGCCCCCGTCCCCATGACCCTGACCGGCTTCACCAACCGCGTCCAACAGGACCCGGCGAAGACGCTCAGCGGCCGCGCGGTCCAGCTGACCGGCTTCGTCACGCCGGGCGGCGCGGACGGCGGCTGGTATCTCACCCGGATCATCTTCACGTGCTGCGCGGCCGACTCCCAGACGGTGAAACTCCGCATGTACGGCCCCGAGGCCCCGCCCGCCAACACCTGGCTCTCGGTCACCGGTACCTGGCATCCGGCGGGCGCCCTCGGCACCAAGTCCGCTGCCGCCGCCCTCGATGTCCACGAGTCCCACCCCGTCGCCCAGCCGATCAACGCCTACACGGACGACCTGCCGCTGACCGTCGGCTCGTGAAGCCGTAAAGCCGTAAAGCCGTAAAGCCGTAGAGCCGTAGAGCCGCAGGAGTCGGGGCCCGCCGGTGACGTGGTCACTCACCGCGGGCCCCGGGTAGGCTGGGTGACCGGCCGTGCCCTCGGGGCGCGGCGCGGCGGTGGGGCTCGCCGTACCCGAACCGCGGCATCGAAGCCGCCGACAGTCCCTGCTTGCGATGGAGTGTGCCCGTGTGCGCGGGCCCCGGGCGAGTAGGGAGACGTACCTTCATGACAGCATCGCGACCCGCCACCACGGGCGAACCCGTGGACCCCGACGTGGATCTGCGCGTACCCCGCGAACGCGCGCGGTCCTGGCGGGCCCAGGCGCCCGTCGTGGCCGTCGTCTCGGTGGGCGGAGCCATCGGCGCGACCGCCCGGTACGCGGCCTCACTGCTGTGGCCCACGGCCGCCGACGGGTTCCCGTGGACCACCTTCGTGATCAACGTGACCGGCTGCGCGGTCATCGGCGTCTTCCTGGTCCTCGTCAGCGAGGTCTGGACGGCCCACCGCCTGCTGCGCCCGTTCTTCGGCACCGGCGTCCTCGGCGGCTACACGACCTTCTCGACGTACGCCGTCGAGATCGAGCGCCTCGTGAACGCGGGCGAGGCCCGCACCGCGCTCGTCTACCTGGCCGCGACCCTGCTCGCGGCCCTCGGCGCGGTGACCCTCGCGGTCACGGCCACGCGCCGCGTCCTCGCCTGGAGGCAGCCATGACGGCGACCCGGCTGACCGGAGACGCCCTGCGGGTGACGATCTTCATCGGCGAGCACGACACGTACCACCACAAGCCGCTGTACAGCGAGATCGTGCACCGCGCGCACGCGGCCGGGCTCGCGGGCGCGAGCGTCTTCCGGGGCATCGAGGGCTTCGGCGCGACCTCCCTGATCCACACCGCCCGGCTGCTGTCCCTCAACGAGGACCTGCCGGTGGCCGTCGTGATCGTGGACACGGAGGACCGGGTGCGGGCGTTCCTGCCCCAGCTGGACGAGCTGGTGGGCTCGGGACTGGTGATTCTGGACGACTGCGAGGTCATCCGCTACGTGGGCAGGGAGAGGCACGCGTGAACTGGCTGCTGGTGATCGTCGGAGGCATGGCGGGCGCCCCGCTGCGCTACCTGACCGACCGCTTCGTGCAGAAACGTCACGACGCCGTGTTCCCCTGGGGCACCTTCACCGTCAACGTCATCGGCTGCTTCATCCTCGGCCTGCTGACGGGCGCGGTGGTGGCCGGGGCCGCGTCCAGCAACGTCCAGCTGCTGCTCGGCACGGGCCTGTGCGGCGCCCTGACGACGTACTCCACCTTCTCCTTCGAGACCCTGCGCCTGGCCGAGGACGGGGCGCGGTTTCTCGCGGCGGCCAACGTGGTCGCGAGCCTGGTGGCCGGGCTGGGGGCCGCGTTCGTGGGGACGGCGGTGGCGGAGGCGATCTGGGTCTGAGGCGGTGGGGGCGGGGGCGGCTCCGGGTGCGCCCCCCCGTCAGGCCGTCAGGCCGTCGGGTTTCGGGTGTGCCCCGTCAGGCCGTCAGCCCGTGTCCAGGCCGTCGACCAGCCGGTTCAGGAATCTGCCGAAGGTCGCCTCGGGGGTGACCGGACGGACCGGTGCGGCCAGTGCCTCGGCGAGTTCCGGGTGGTGGCCGTCGGCGGCCATGGCGGTGAGATAGCGGGCCTCGGCCGCGCTCCAGTCGGGTGAGCCCGTGCTCGCGGACTGGGCCAGCTCATGGCGGACATGCCCGGCCACGAAGGACGTGAGCTGGGCGAACACCTCCAGCCGTGCCGCGCCGTCGAGCCCGCTCGGCCGCAGCGCGGCGAGGGCGCGTTCGAGGAAGTCCAGGGCGCGCGGTCCGGGGGTGTGCCGGGTGACGAGGACGGTGGCCAGCCACGGGTGGCGCAGCATGAGCGCGCGCTGCCGGTGGGCCAGCGTCTTCAGGTCGGCCCGCCAGTCGCCGGTGAGCGGGTCCGTGAGCGGCAGCTCGCCGCAGACGTGGTCGGCCATCAGCGCGAGCAGGGTCTCCTTGTCGGGGGCGTAGGTGTAGAGCGACATCACGCCAGCGCCGACCTCGGCGGCGACCCGCCGCATGGTGACCGCGTCCAGCCCCTCCGCGTCCGCGAGGGCGACCGCCGCCGTCGTGATCGCCGCACGGCTGAACGTGGGCCGCCGTCCCCGGCGCGGCCCGGTGGACGCCGGCGTGGGCCCCAGCCACAGCCGCTCCGGGTCGACGCCCGAGGCGCCCGTTCCCTTGTCGTGCGGCACGTCTCCCGCGCTCCCTGTCTCTTGGTTTCCCTTGGTTTCCCTTGGTTTCCCTTGGTTTTACCCTGCCGACCGGCGTCGGCCCTTGCCAAGGTCATCCAAGCATCCCCTATTCTCGTGCACCGTACGGAAATGAGGAGGGGAACGATGAGGAGGGGACCGATGTCATCATCCACGCCCGACGCCGTGACCGCGGCGCACTTGCCCAAAGGACGCCCGCCGCTGTCCGCGCGCCTGCTGCGGGCGACCTTCCGCGGACTTCCGGACCCGCGCCACCCCGTGGGGTACGAGCCCGCGATCCCGGTGCCCGCCGCCGACGGCAGCCCCCTGCTCACCGACCACTACTTCCCGCGCGCCGAGGGCGACTTCCCCACCCTTCTGGTCCGCTCGCCCTACGGCCGGGGCCTGCCGTGGTCCGCGATGTACGGGCTGCTCTTCGCCGAACAGGGCTTCCATGTCGTCGTCCAGAGCTGCCGGGGCACCGGCGGCTCCGGCGGCACCTTCGACTTCTGGCGCAACGAGCCCGGCGACGCCCAGGCGGCGGTCGCCTGGCTTCGTCAACAGCCCTGGTTCAACGGAGTGTTGGGCACTGTCGGCCCCAGCTACCTCGGCTACACCCAGTGGGCCCTGGCCCTCGACCCGCCGCCGGAGCTGAAGGCGATGGTGCTCCAGGTCGCCCTCCACGACCCGCACGCCGTCTTCCACACCGACGGCGCCCTGCACCTGGACAACTCCCTCAGCTGCGGGGTGGGCTTCACCCATCAACACCGGGGCGTCATACCGTTCGTGAGAGCGACCCTGCGTATGAAGCGCCACCTGGGCGACATCGTCGGCGCCCGCCCGCTGCGCGGCGCGTACCGGCCCGCCCTCGGCGAACTGCCCTGGCTGGACGGCATGATGACCCACCCGGACCCCAACGACCCACACTGGGAAGGCGCTTCACTGGCGGAGGCGGCCGACGGTCTCCGCGTCCCCACGAGCCTGATCTCCGGCTGGCACGACGCGCTCGCCGACCAGACCTTCGAGCAGTACGAGCGCCTGCGCCGCGCCGGATGCGAGACCGCCCTGCTCGTCGGCCCCTGGACCCACTCCTCCGCCCTCCAGCAGGGCTGGCCCGAGGTGTTCGCGGAAAGCCTCGCGTGGCTGCGCGCCCACCTGTGCGAGGACCGCTCCGAGCTGCGCCCGACCGAGGTGCGCGTCCACCTCGGCGGTGCGTGGCGGGACCTGGACGGCTGGCCGGTGAAGACGGAGGCGGCCTCCTGGTACCCGCTCTCCGGCGCCCGGCTCACCCGGCAGTCCCCTGTGGACGACTCCCCCGTGGACGACTCCCCGGTGGCGTCCTTCCGTTACGACCCCGCCGACCCCACCCCGTCCGTCGGCGGCCCCCTGCTCTCGCCCGGCGCCGGACCCCGCGACAACCGGCCCCTGGAGGCCCGCGCCGACGTCCTGACCTTCACCGGCCCGCCGCTCACCGAGCCGCTGGACATCCTGGGCCCGGTCACCGCGCGGCTCAGTGTCTCCACCGACACCGGGTACGCCGACGTCTTCACCCGGCTGTGCGACGTCGACCCCGAGGGCCGCTCCGTCAACGTCTGCGACGGGCTCGGCCGGGCCCGCACCACCGGTGAAACGCCCGCGAAGCTCACCGTGCCGATGAGCACCACCGCCCACCGCTTCCCCGCCGGACACCGCGTCCGCTGGCAGATCAGCGGCGGTGCCCATCCCCGCTACGCCCCCTCCACCGGCACCGGGGACCTCCCGGCCGACGCCACCACCCGCGTCCCGGCGCGCATCACCCTCCACGCGGACTCGGAGCTGACGCTGCCCGGGCTTCAGAGCCCGAGTTCCGACAACCCCGGGTGATCGTCGGGCCGTCGGCCGAGCGTGGCGGCGGACTCGCGGGTGAAGGGCGGAAAGGGCGGGCGGGCGCTGGTCATGGGCACTCCAGGGGGCCGGGGTGGCCGGGGCGTTCCATTCCATCGCGCGGCGGGGAGTGATCGCATCCGATGCCGGTGCGGGCGCCGCCATTACGGTGTCGGCATGAACCAGTCACAACCCATCGGAAACGGCCGGTCCTGGTACCGCCCCATGGTGGCCCGCCCCACCGACGAACGGCACCGCGTCGCCACCGTCCTGGAGCTGTTCTTCGACCTCTGCTTCGTCACCGCGGTCGCCGAGGCCGCCGCGGCGTTCGAACACGAGCTGGCGGGCGGCCACCTGGGACACGGGGTACTCGGCTACGCGCTCGTGTTCTTCGCGATCTGGTGGGCGTGGATGAACTTCACCTGGTTCGCCTCCGCCTACGACACCGACGACGTGCCGTACCGCGTCCTCACCCTGATCCAGATCACCGGCGCCCTCATCATGGCGGCCGGTGCGGCCAAGGCACTGGAGGACTACGACTTCACGGTCGTCACCTACGGCTATGTCGTGATGCGGCTCGCCATGGTCACCCAGTGGCTGCGCGCGGCCCGCTCCGACCCCGGCCGCAGGCGCTCCAGCCTGCGCTACGCGGTCGGTATCCTCGTCGTCCAGATCGGCTGGGTGGCCCGCCTCGCCCTGCCGCACTCCCTGGGCCTGCCCTCCTTCTTCGTCCTCGCCGTCGCGGAACTCGCCGTACCGGCCTGGGCCGAGCGCGCCGTCCGCACCACCTGGCACCCGCACCACATCGCCGAGCGGTACGGCCTGTTCACGCTCATCGTGCTCGGTGAGTCGATCACCGCGGCGACGGCGACCGTACGCACCGCCCTCGACACCACCGTCTCCCTCGGCGACATCGCCCCGCTGGTCGTCGGCGGCATCCTCACCGTCTTCGCGATGTGGTGGCTCTACTTCACCCAGGACGCCGTCGAACGCCTGAACTCTCTGCGCATGGCCCTGCTCTGGGGCTACGGCCACTACGTCGTCTTCGCCTCGGCGGCGGCCGCGGGCGCGGGCCTCGCGGTCGAGATCGCCCACCTGACTGGCCACGCGCAGCTGAGCCGGGCCGCGGTGGCGGCGGCGTACACGGTGCCGGTGGCCCTGTACCTCCTGGTCCTGCGCCTGCTGCACCGCCATGGACGGGCCGGGGCCCTGGACGTGGTGTGGGCCGTCGGCATCCTGGCCGTCCTGGCGGTGACGTTCACCCCGAGCCCGGTGCTGGCGACGGGGTGCGTGATGTCGGTGCTGGTGGGGGCGGTGGTGGTACTGGGGGAGCGGAGGCGGGCGTGACGCTGCCGGTCGGCCGTACGGGTGCTGATCATTTTCCGGCAAAGGGCGATGACGGGCCGTCGGCCCTGTGCCAAGCTGCACGCCATGGGGTGGACCTTCAAAGCTCACGGTGCCCTCGCGTACGCGCTGGGCATCACACTGCTGGCACTGACCGCACTCGCCTTGCTGCCCACGACGACACCGCCGATCCGGCCGACGGGCCCGGGATGGCCGACGATGGCGATCCTCGCCCTGGTGATCCCGACCGTCCTGTCGGCCCTGGTCCGCGCCTACTTCGTCCGAGCTGACCACCGCACGGCCTGGCTCGCCTTCCGCTGCCTCCCCGAGAAGGTCCAACTGGCCCTGGCCGCCGCCTTCCTCGTGGGCATCGCCCTGCTGGCCCTCAACCTGACGACCGGCGCCGGGAACGACAACCCCCACTGGCTCGCGGTCCCGGCACTCCTCTACATCACTTCCGCGTACGCGATCCTGGCCACCGGGGAGATGAAGCGAGCGGACCGCGAGATCGGGGAGGCGTGACGGAACGGCCGGCCTGAGCGAGAGCGCCTCTCACCCCCGGTCGACCGTCTCCAGGAACTCCCGGAGCAGCCCGCTCACCACCGCGGGCTGCTCCACCGTGCTGCTGTGCCCGGCCCCCGGCACCACCTCCAGCCGGGCCCCCCGCACCGCCGCCGCGATCCGCTCCGACTCGACGGCGGGCGTCGCGACGTCATCGGCACCGACCACGACCAGCGTGGGCACGGCGATACGGCCGAGTTCTTCGCCCATGTCGGGCCGCTCGACCACCCCGAGCACCGCCTTGCGTATCCCCGACCGCCGACAGCGCCGCAGCCGCCGTACCCACTCCTCGACAACGGGCGCGCTCGCCGGTGACGCGAGGAACTCCGGCCCGAACATCTCGGCCTTCACCCTCCCCAGCACCGGCCGGACCCCGGTGAGCAGATAGACGTTCGCCAGCAGCCGGTACTCCCGGGCCCGCGCGGACTCCTCGGCACCCGCACTGGTGTCGAGCAGCGTCAGCGACCTCAGCACCTCCCCGTGCCGGGCCGCGATGCGCTGCCCGACGAAGCCGCCCATGGAGAGCCCGACGTAATGCACGGCCCCGAGCCCGAGCCGCCCGATCAGCGCGACGGCATCACCCGTCAGCGTGTCCATGTCGTACCCGCCCGGCGTCGCCGGAGTGTCCCCCTGCCCGCGCCAGTCCACGGTCACGCACCGGTAGTCCCCCCGCAGCGCCTCCACCTGCGCGTGGAACATCCACCCGTTGAAGAGCAGCCCGTGCCCGAAGACGACGGCGGGCGCGTCGGGCTTACCGGGCGGCGCCCCCGTATCGGTGTAGAAGACGGAAACGCCATTGACGTCGACCAGGGGCACGCGTGGCTCCTTCAGTGGGGATGGCAGCCGAGCGTAGAGGCGTGGGGATCGATGCTCAACGGGCCTGCGCGGCAGACCCGTTCGGCTCGCTCGCTAAGACGCCGTTCCACCCCGCCGATACCCGGCCCAGAGCCGGCCGCCGGCTTCCCCCAGCACCTCGTCCACGACGGAGACGAGCAACTCGTCCCGCCCGTCGAGTACTTCTCTCACTCCACGCCGCAACCGATCCCCCAGCCCCGGCGCGGCCACCTCCAGTCGCCGCGCGAGCCACTTCCCGCCCCCGCGCCAGGAACGCCGGACGACCAGCGCCAACTCACCTGTCCGTCTGGCGAGTTCACCGGCGATGAACAGCCGCTCACTCCGGTCCCCGCTCCCCGCGAGGTCGTCGAGCAGATCGGTGATCGCATACCGCAGATCCCCAACCACCTCCCCGTCCACCACGGGCGGCCCCGAGGCGACCAACTCCCGTGCCTTGGCGGCGATACGGGCCCCCACCCCATCGACGTCGAACAGCAACTCCCCCTCGGCACACATGAAGAGCAACGGCGACCGCCCCTTCCTCACCTCCCGCCCGACATACGCCCCCCACGTCCCCTCGGTATGCACGAACATCTCCACCGGCCACCCCGCACCCCGAAAGCTCTCCCGATACGGCGCCGGCGCCCCGTGCAGCACGACGACGACATCGAGGTCCGACATCGCCGTACGCCGCTCCGTGACGACACTGCCCCCGAGGAACGCGGCCCGGGCGTCGGGGTGGCGCTCCAGCACCAGGGCGCGCGCGGTCTCCATCAGATCCATCCGGCAACTGTCCGCGCTCTGCCCCTCACCCGCAGGGGGTTTTCGGCTCCCTGGGCTCCTACCTGGCCGTCAGGCTCGGCGACCGTTCACGGTTCCGCGGGGAGGCGAACCGTCCGCTGGGAAGACCGCCGGCCGACCGCCTACTCGGACTACGCCCGCGCGCAGAAGACGCTCGTCACCCTGCTCCTCAGAACCTCGGCCCACCTGGGCAACGACCCCCACCCGCACCCGCTGCCCCCACCTGACATCCAGCCGCCCGGGAAACCGCTCAGGGGCCCGGCCCGCTCTCGCGGATCAGGCCCCTGGCCTTGGTGCTACGGCTGTCGTGATCTGTGCGGTTCAGGCGTCGAGGCGGCGCCCCGCGAGCCAGGTGACGATCTCGGGGTCGTGGTGGTCGAAGAACAGGGAGTTGCCGGTGTCGAGGGTGGCGATCTGGGCCATCTGCTCGTCGGTGAGCTGGAAGTCGAAGATGTCGATGTTCTCCGCCATGCGCTCGGGCCGCACGGACTTGGGGATGGCGACGACGCCGCGCTGGGTGAGCCAGCGCAGCACCACCTGGGCGACCGACTTGCCGTACTCCTTGCCGATCTCCGCCAGCAGCGGGTTGGTGAACAGGTCGTTCCTGCCCTCGGCGAAGCCGCCCCAGGACTCGATCTGCACCCCGTGCTCGCGCATGAGGTCCTGGTAGTCGGCGCGCTGGAAGAAGGGGTGGGTCTCGATCTGGTTGACCGCCGGGGTGATCTCGTTGTTGACGATCAGGTCGAGCAGCCGGTCGGGGTAGAAGTTGGCCACGCCGATCGCCCTGGCCCGGCCCTCGCGGTTGAGAGCCTCCATGGCGCGCCACTGGCCGTAGACGTCGCCGTAGGGCTGGTGCATCAGGTACAGGTCGAGGTGGTCCAGGCCCAGCTTGTCCAGGGACGCCTCGAAGGCGCGGCGGGTGTTCTCCTCGGCGGGGGCGTCCTGCGCCCACAGCTTGGTGGTGACGAACAGCTCCTCGCGGGCGATGCCGCTGGACTTGATCGCCCGGCCGACGGCTTCCTCGTTGCCGTAGGCGGCGGCGGTGTCCAGCAGGCGGTAGCCGGCGGCCAGCGCGTCGGAGACGGCGCGCTCGGTGTCCTCCGCGGGGATCTGGTAGACGCCGAAGCCGAGGAGCGGCATCTCGACACCGTTGTTCAAGGTCACGTACTGCATGAGCGGAAGTCCTTCGCTGTGCGGTGGAGAGGGGAGGTCAGGGGCGGACGAGTGCCTTGAGGACCTGGCGGTCGGCCATGGCCCGGTAGGCGTCCGGGATCCGGTCGAGGGTGAAGGTCCGGTCGAAGACGCGGCCGGGGGTGATCGTGCCGTCCAGGACATCGGGCAGCAGCTGTTCGATGTAGGCGCGCGCGGGACTGGCGCCGCCGGTCAGGGTGATGTTCCGCATGAACTGGGCCGGGCCGAGCGGCCCCTGCTCGTACTGCGGGACGCCCAGGCGGCTGATGGTGCCTCCGTCCAGGACGGCACCGAGGGCGGTGTCGAGGGCCTGGCGGGTGCCGACGGCCTCGATCACCTTGTCCACGCCGCCCGTCAGTTCGCGGATGCGGGCGACGCCCTCCGCACCGCGCTCCGCGACCACGTCGGTGGCGCCGAACTCGCGGCCCAGAGCGGTGCGTTCCTCGTGACGGCCCGCGAGCACGATCCGCTCGGCGCCCAGCCGCTTGGCGGCGATCACCGCGCACAGGCCGACCGCGCCGTCCCCGACGACCAGCACCGCATCGTCGCGGCGGACGCCTGCGGTGACCGCGCCGTGGTGGCCCGTGGTCATCACGTCCGACAGGGCCAGCAGGGACGGCACCAGCGCGGAGTCGGCGGCCACCGGGAGTTTCACCAGGGTGCCGTCCGCGTACGGGACGCGGACGGCTTCGCCCTGCCCGCCGTCGACGCCGTCGAAGCCGTACCGGCCGCCGTGGCGGCACGAGATCTGCAGGCCCTTGGCGCAGTAGTCGCAGGTGTTGTCGCTGTAGGTGAAGGGCGCGACGACCAGGTCGCCCGCCTTCAGTCCGGTCACGTCGGCGCCGGTCTCCTCGACGACGCCGAGGAACTCGTGGCCCATGGGGCGGCCGGTGTCGGTGGCGGGCATCGACTGGTAGGGCCACAGGTCGCTGCCGCACACGCACGAGGCGACGACACGGACGACGGCGTCGGTCGGCTTGACGATCTTCGGGTCGGGCCGGTCCTCGACGCGGACGTCTCCGGCTCCGTACATCACTGCTGCACGCATGAGAGGGGGTTGCTCCAAACGGGGGGGTGTGTCGTGGCGGGGGAGAGATCAGCGCTCGAGCATCCGGGCCTGTGCCTCGTTGTGGGTGTCTCCGGCGGCGGGCGGCAGGCTGCCGAGCCTGTCCAGCTGCGCGGCGGTCAGCGTGATCGCGTCGGCGGCGGTGTTCTCCTCGACGCGGGCGACCCGCTTGGTGCCGGGGATCGGGGCGATGTCGTCGCCCTGGGCGAGGAGCCAGGCCAGTGCCACCTGGGCGGGAGTGGCGCCCACCTCGGCGGCCACGGCCCCGACCTCGTCGGCGAGCGCGAGGTTGCGCCGGAAGTTCTCGCCGGTGAAGCGGGGGTTGCCGCGCCGGAAATCGTCCTCGTCGAACTGGTCGGTGGAGCGGACGGCGCCCGTCAGCAGACCGCGCCCCAGCGGGGAGAACGGCACCAGGCCGATGTTCAGCTCCCGCAGGACGGGCAGGACCCGGTCCTCGATCCCGCGCGTCCACAGCGAGTACTCGGACTGGACCGCGGTGACCGGCTGGACGGCGTGCGCGCGGCGGATCGTGTCCGGCCCGGCCTCCGAGAGCCCGAAGGCGCGGACCTTGCCCTCGGCGATCAGCCCGGCGACCGCCCCGGCCGTCTCCTCGATCGGCGTGTCCGGGTCCACCCGGTGCTGGTAGTACAGATCGATGTGATCGGTGCCCAGCCGCCTCAGGGAGCCCTCGACGGCGGTGCGGACGTTGGCGGGGCGGGAGTCCAGGGTCCGGGCGCCGCCGCCGTGGGAGACCAGGCCGAACTTCGTGGCCAGCACCACCTGGTCCCGGCGCCCCTTCAGCGCCCGGCCGAGCAACTCCTCGTTGGTGTAGGGGCCGTAGATCTCGGCGGTGTCGACGAGCGTGACGCCCAGCTCCAGCGCCCGGTGCACGGTCCTGACCGACTCCGCGTCGTCGGTGCCGGAACCGGTGTAGCCGTGGGACATCCCCATCGCACCGAGCCCGATCCGGGAAACCTCCAGGTCACGCAGCTTGATATGCCGCATCTCGCCCTCTCCGGTCCGTGTCGTTGCCCGCCCCCTCACTCTCGCCCGGCCCGGCAGGTCGTGCCTGCCGCGGAGCGAGCGGCCGGGGTACCGGCGTCTTCCTCGTCCACCTTCGCCCGCATCACGCGCGGGTGGCAGGGCGGGCTCTTCAGGGGTAACGACAGGGCCCCCCTCCCACCCCCGCAGCGGATGGCCGGCGGGCGAGACTGGAGTCATGGCATCGATGAGCGCGAACAGCGAGGGAGCCGAGCTGGGCCGCTACCTGCGCGCCCGCCGCACCCAGACCAGTCCCGAACACGTCGGCCTCACCGTCGGTGCGGGCATCCGCCGCACCCCCGGCCTGCGCCGCGAGGAGCTGGCCACCCTCGCCGGCATCAGCATCGACTACTACGTGCGCCTGGAACGCGGCAAGGAGACGCGCCCCAGCCCCGCCGTCCTCGACGCGCTCGCCCGCGCCCTGCACATGGACGACCAGGAACACCAGCACCTGCGCGAACTCGCCGCCCGCGCGGCCCGCTACGCCCCCGAGCCGCCGCCCGCCCCCAGCCGTACCGTACGGCCCCACCTCAGACTGCTGCTGGAGTCACTGCGCCCCAACCCGGCCTACGTCATCAGCCGCAGCATGGACCTGCTCGCCTGGAACCCCGGCGGCCTCGCCCTCTACGCGGGCCTGGACGACTGGCCGGCCAAGCACCGAAACCTCGCCCGCTACCTCTTCCTGCACCCCGCGGCCCGCGACCTCTTCACCGACTGGGACCGGCAGATCACCGCCTGCGTCGCCCGCCTGCGCGCCATCGCCGGAACCGCCCCCGACGCCCCCGACCTCACCAACCTCGTCGGCGAACTCCTCCTCAAGAGCCCCGACTTCGCAGGGCTCTGGGAACGCTACGAAGTCACCGGACGCAAGCCCGCCCACAAGACCTTCCAACACCCCCAGGTCGGCACGCTCACCCTCACATCCCAGTCCCTGCACGTCGAGGGCACCCCGGGCCAGCGCATCGGCGTCTACACCGCCGAACCCGGCAGCCCCGACCACGACGCCCTGCTCCTGCTCGACCTGACCGCACCCGCCATGCCCGGCTCGGGCTCCTCGGGAAGAAGCACCGCACGCCTGCCAAGCTGACTTCGTGTTCAGCGGGCCGGCGCCCGTGGCACGAGGAGTAGCGTGGAGAAAGGCGAGGCGAGTCCTGTGGTCGCCCCGATTCCCGAAGACGGGTGATCCTCATGACCGGCCCCGATGCACGGCCTGTTCCGCGGCATCTGCCCAGCGGTGTTCACGAGGCCGTGCGGCCGGGGTGTGCGTTGCTCCGGCTGGAGACCACGGAGTCGCGCGAAGGTGTCCTCGACGGTGCGTGGTGGCCGCGCTCACGCGACATCGCCGCCGAGCTGCCCGCGCTGCTGAGCGCCCTCGCCGGCCACCTCGGCCCCCTCACGCGCGTCGGGCTGGACACCACGGCCTGGGAAGGGCTTCCGACGCGGATCGTCGTCGACGGCCGGGTGGTGCGCATCGACTCCTTTCCGCTGGGCGACGACACCGTGCTGATCACCCGAGGCGACCAGGACATCTTCTCGCTGCTGGTGGTTCCGCCGGACACAGCACCCGAGGCCGCCCGCGCCGCGATGGCCCAGGCCGTCCGGGCCGACAACGTCACCCAGGCGCGTCAGATCCTCATCGACACCGGAAGCGCGCGGATTCCGCCGCAGTGAGGTCAGCCGCGCCACTCCAGCAGGAGCAGCGTCGCGTCATCCGTGGTGTGTCCGCCCCGCGCCCGCATGAGCGTGTGGGACAGGGAGCGCGCCATCGCCCGGATTCCGCGGCCGGTTCTCTCCAACTGGTTCACCCAGTCGATCAGCTGGTCCTCACCGAACTCCTGCTCCCCGGTCTGGTGCTCCTCGATCAGTCCGTCGGTGAAGCAGAGGAGGCGGTCCCCCGGCTCCAGCGTCATCTCGCTCGTCTGCGGCTCCGGACCGCCGAGGCCGACCGGGAGGGTCGTCGGACCGGTCAGCCGGAGTGTGACGCGGTGATCACGGACGAGCATCGGTGTCGGGTGCCCGGCGTTGACCCACTGAAGATGCCCCGTCGCGGTGTCCAGCTGCAGCATCTGCGCGGTGACGAAGTGTTCGGGGCCGAACTGGTTCGCCACGGCGCGGTCCATGAAGGCGTAGATCTCCGCCAGTCCCGTGCCGGCGCGGCGGGCGTGGCGGTAGGCGCCGATGGCCACGGTCGCCATCGTGGCCGCGTCCAGGCCGTGTCCCATCGCGTCGATCATGGCCACGTGGAGGACGTCTTCGTTGAGGGCGTAGTCGAAGCTGTCACCCGCCACGTCGTAGGCGGGTTCCAGAATCCCGGCCACGGCGACCCGAGGCATGATCATCGCCAGCGGTGGCAGCAGGGCCCACTGGATCTCGGCGGCGACGCTCATCGGTTCACCGCGTCGGACACCGAAGAAAAGGTCGGAGTAGCTGTGCTTGGTCACCAGGAGGTCGGCCACCAGGGCGGCGACCCTGCGCAGTATGCGGCGGTCGTGTTCATCGACGCTGTCCAACGTCAGCGCCATGACCCCGACCTGGTCGCCGCCGTCCAGCAGCGGCAGGAGGATGCGCACGCCGTCGTCCTCGGGCAGCTCGACGGGCTGAGCGTCGAGAAAGCAGCGGCCCGCCTCGGAGTCGTCGATCACCTGCGGTTCCCCGTCCGCGAGGCCGTCGCCAGGCAGGGGGACGAGCAGCAGCTGGCCGTAGTCCTGCAGCAGAATCTGCGGCCCGCGGCCCCCGAGCCGCTCCACCACGTCAGCGACCAACGGCCCGATGAGATGGGGCGGCAGTTCATGCGCGCGGTCGAGGACCTCACCCAGCAGAGCTTCCCCGAAGCTCTCGGAGCGGTCCGCGCGCTGTCCGGCGGTCATCCCGTCACCCGCCATGATCCGAGCCTGCCGGAGCGGCGGGCTGGAACGGCGCAGCGTCTGCTCGGTGTCATCGCTCCGTCGAGGGGTCGTAGACACTCCGGGACTGGCTCCGGCACCCGGGCCCGTCCGGATCGGGCCTCTCATCTGAGTGCGGCCCCTCCTTCCGACTCCCATGTGTCCTGTCCGTCGAGGCCGCTCTCGGCGAGTGCCAGCAGGCGCGGAGCCGACAGCGGGTTCCCGGGGTCGGCGGCGGCGGTCAGCAGCCGGGTGGCGGCTCCGGCCGGCTCGTCCGGGGGGATCACCAGCAGTTCCCAGCGGCCCACGGTGCCGCAGTCCACGGTGATGGCGTGCGCCTCGGCGGCACGATCGGTCAGGACCACCTCGATCACATGGCCGGGCGCCATCACCTCCTGCGGGGCATCGGGCCAGGCGGCGGTCCCCACGGTGACGTGGGTGACGGTGCCGATGCTCGGGTCCAAGGAGCCGACCAGCGCGGGCAGCTCCAGTTCCAGTGCGTCGCAGCGCGGCCACCACGCGCCGTCCAGCGGGCCGTGGCTGACGCCTGGCGTGAGGCGCAGCCGGGGCAAGGGCATCCGGTAGGAGCGGCCGTCACCCGGTGTCGTACCTTCGGCGGGCTCTGTGATGGCGTTCATCGTGCGACCCCGTTCCGGGCGGCCGCCGGCCGCCCGAGTCCGTCACTCGCCGGGAACGGCGCCACCGTGGTCGTGCGCCCGAAAGCTCTCGGTACCTGTCAGGCTACTCCCGGCCGTGGAGGGCGGCCTGGCGCGCGGCCATGGCGGAGAGGCGGACAGCCGGCCCGTGGAGGCACGCCGGTACGGCGGACGGCGGGGGTGTGAGCACCTCCGTCCCGGCCGGTACGACCGCCGGCTCGTCGCCCCTCTGCCGCATCCCCTCTGCCGCATCATCGGCGTGCCCAGGGCAGCCCTTCGAGAGACAGGGTCAACACGCAAGGGGCGACGAGGCCGGGCAGTCCGACGACCTCACCCCTGTTCTGCCAGCCCCAGTACGAGAGGGTGGCTTGTCCTGCCTGGTCGGCGGGATGCAGCAGGGTGACCCCGAGGCGGGAGTGCAGGTCTGTGAGCAGACGCTGTTGCAGGCGGCGGGCGATATCGCGGTGTTGAGCGTGCGGATGGGCCACGACCTGGGTGAGGACGACGAACCGCGCACGGGAGGTGAGCCGCTGGATGACCCCCTGGAGCGTTCCGTCGAACCCCCGCCGACCGGAACCGGCAGGCCCCACCGGAAAACCGAAGGCGCAGCCGACCAGCACCGTCGTCTCCGCGACCAGCAGGGCGAAGCCGGGGCGGTGGGCAGCGACCGCCAGGCGGTGCAGGAAGTCTCCACGGTCGTGGTACGCCTCACCCGGGGTGCCCGCGACGGACTCCGCAGCCAGGTCCGCGATGTCCTCGCGCATGTCTTCGGCCTGCCAGCGGGTCAGCCGGCGAAGCCGGATCCCGTCCTTGAGGACCGGCTGATCCGGCCGACGAGCGGGGTCCCCGGGCGTCCGCGTCGCGGCGTTCACGAGGTCGCCGGACACGACGGGGCCCACGGGGACCGTGAGGAGCAGCGAAGCGGATCCGGTGGCATCGAGGAGCCGGGTGATCTGCGCGCACGGGTGCCGCAGCCTCAGGCGGGCGTGGACCCGGCCGGCGCGTCGCGATGCCGACCGGAGGACGTCCAGGCCCCCCGCGTCGCAGGATCCGACCGTGGTCAGGTCGATGTCGATCACGGTGACCCCGTCCAGCAGACACTGCTCCAACGCGGCCCGCAGCAGCGGCGTCGTGGCCGGACCGATGTCACCGGCAAGCGTGACGAGCGTCCGCTCCCCTCGGTTCCACCGATGGATGTCCAGTCGGGAAAGGGCCATCACGCCTCCCCCCGGTGGGGGCGCCGACCCGCGCGGGTGCTCAGCGCGGCTCCGGCCATGGTGAGCTTGCGCGGAGTTGCTTCGACCGCGGCGGACATGATGCCGACCCGTCTCCGCGCCGGCCACTGGGGCGGCCCGGATTCGTCTCTCGCCGAGGACGACCCGGCGTGGCGGCCGGAGTGCGTGATGCCCTCGGTACTTCAACCGTACGTCGCCCGCAACCGGAAGCGGCTGCGCCGGTCGGCTGCTGCGGGCCGGCGCGGCGGCGCTCGGCGGGGTCATAACGGCCAACCAGCGGGAGACCCTGAGACGAACAGCCGACGGGCACCATCACGCGCGGGGCCGGCATGGCACTACCTTTACCCGTCTGTCCTATGGTCGGAAGCCGCAGTTGCCAACCGGGGGAGGACAGCGATGGGCGACGGCAAGATACCCGGCATCCTCGTCAAGCTCCTCTCGGCGGAATTCCCGGGCGCGCAGGCGCTGAGGAACCAGCTGGCGCAGACCCGTGTCACCCGCCCCTGGGGGAGCGATTCTCCGAGCCTCGATCTGGACGTGCCACCCGGTGTTCCGGAAGCGGCAATCGAGGACGGCGTCATCCCGGCCACCGGTACGGTCACGGACGACTCCGGCGAACTGTTCGGCGAACTGCTGGTCTGGGTGAGCGACGGCAGGCTCTCGGCTCTGGAGTTCTCCTGGTACGGCGACACCGCTCCGACGGAACTCCCGGATCCCGGTCTCGTCACCGTGACGGTGCGGTGAGGCGAAGGGGACCGCAGCTTGAGATTCCTCGAGGCCCATCGGAATGGCTCGGGATTCTTCCTGGAGTCGTCCGTCCGCCCATGGCGTCATTGCGGGGCCCGCGGAGTGATGAACGAATCACTGGAGCGAAGGGCGGGCTGAAGTACGTATCCGCCTTGGCCGATCTCGACCTCGTCGGTGGGGTTGGGGCGATGGGCGTCGATCTCGGCGGCGGTATAGGTCAGCAGTGTGGGGCCGAGGCGGACGTTGTAGCTGTTGGGGTTGACCTGGTCCGGCTCGAAGGGGTTGATGACCAGGCGGCCATCGTGGTTCGCGGCGGTGATCTCGGGTCCGGTGAGGATCATTGTTCGCCTCCTTCGATGAGGTCGGCAGCCGAGGGGAAGGGCGTGGCGAGGACGCTTCGTGCGGCCTGCCCCAGGCGCAGTCCGGCTTGATGCGTGCGTCCGCCGAGGTAGCTGTCGGCGAGGTAGTCGGTGGTCAGCACGCTGCGCGTCGCGGACGGCAGAGGCTCGGGCGTGATGCTCTCTGGCCGCGACGACGAGTTCGTCGCCGTGGTCCTCAAGGGGTACACGGGCATGCGCTGGGGCGAAATCGTCGGCCTGGAGACCGAGTTCGCCCGTCCTGGGGCTGTCCGCGTCGAATGGCAGCTGTACGAACTCGACACGGGCGAGCTGGTGCGCTGTCCGCCCAAGGACGACAGCTACCGCACCATCGACTCGATGGACTGGCTGTCGGCGCTGGTGGCCAACCACATCGCCCGCACGAAACCCGTACCGTGCCCGTGCCACGGCAAGACCTACGTCTTCCGAGGGCAAGGAGCGGCCCGCACAGGCGGCCACCAGGTCGCCAAGCTCGTCGACGTCGCGCGCCGCGCCGGAGTCTCCACGGGCACGGTGTCCAACGTCCTCAACCACCCCAACCGGGTCACCGAAGTCACCCGAGCGGAGGTGAAACAGGCCATCGCGGACCTCGGGTTCGTACGAGGCGGCGCGTTGCCGGAGCACGCTTCCCACTGGCGCCGAAACGGCTTCACCACCTGGCTGTTCACCCCGGCGGTCTCCGGCTGGTACCCGAAGAAGGCACCGCAGGAGGCGCGGCCCGTGCCTTTGCTCGGTGAGCCGTGGCCAGGAGTGCCGGCACGGGGGCGTGGTGCCAGTGAGCGGGCCGACTCCTGCTGGACCCCGATCGCCAAGGGCCTCACCCCGCACGGCCTGCGCCATTCTCACCGGACCGTCATGGAGGACCTCGGCACGGAGAAAGCGCTCATGGACGAGCGCATGGGTCACATCGACGGCTCCGTCTCCGCGCGCTACGCCCACGTCACCCCGGGCATGCGCAAGCGCCTCATGCTCGGGCTCACCGAGCAATGGGAGACGGCACTCGACGCACGCTTGGTGATGAGTCCCACGTCATCGGTGCGCGTACTGCGCAATCTCCTGCACGCACGCAGGGAGTCGCGTATACCGATCGAGCCCTGATGGCCAATGTTGCTGTGCTCCCTTGGCGTTCACCGTTAAGGGGGCACAGCTCTTCCCAAGGACCTTTTGCGTTTCCGGAGCAGAGTCAACCTGGAGCCGCCAGCTCGCTCCGGCGGTTACGGCGAAGGGTGTAGCTCTGCTTCGGGGACTGTGATGGTCAAGCCGCGATGGTGTATCCGTCCTGGTCAGGGTTTCCATGGACGCGGTAGTGCCCCTGGCCTCGTTCTCCCCGTTGGCCTCGTCGCCGTCCGCGTCCGATTCCAGGCTCGTCTCGGCGAGGTTCATGGCCCTTGGTGTTGCTGCGGCAGCGCCGGAAGGGGGCGGGTTCCCTCACAGCCTGGGGTGTCTGTGTCAGGTGAGGTCCCGGCGGCGGCCCACCGGGACCGCGAGCAGGTACAGCGGCGGCAGGAGTGCGGCCGCGCACACCGTCCACAGGGCCGCGTGCGTCCCCACGTAGGTGGCGAGCAGGCCGGCGGTGAGGGCGCCGAGCGGCTGGGCGCCCCAGGAGACGAAGCGGACGGTGGCCATGACACGGGAGAGGAGCTCGGGCGGGGACTCGGTCTGGCGGTGGGTGCGGGTGGTGATCGACCCGATGACGACGCCGAAGGCGAAGCCGGCGTTGCCCAGGGCGAACCAGTACGCGTCGGCCGCGGACGTGGTCAGCGGGACCAGCAGGGCGGCAGCGCCGCCGGCCAACGCGGTCCCGACAAGCCCCCGGGCGGTGCCGAACCGCCGGGTCAGTTGGACCGCCACGGCGGATCCGGCGAGCGCGCCGACTCCGTCCATGGCGAGCACCAGGCCGAGTTGTACGGGCGTCAGCCCGGCCTCCCGGACCAGGTAGAGGGGTGTGAGGGCGACCAGGGCGGCGCAGACGAAGTTGGTGACGGTGGCCCAGAGCATGCAGGGCAGCATCACCGGGTGCCGCGTCACGTACGTCCAGCCCTCGCGGATCAGCCGGAGGGCGCCGTCACCGGTGCGGGCGGCGGGACGGCGCTCGGGGAGGGTGCGCAGCAGCACCGCTGAGAGCAGGTAGCTGGCCGCGTCCACGAGGAGCGCGCCGACCGGGCCCGCGGCGTGCACGAGGAGGCCGCCCCCGGAAGGCCCTCCGGTTTCGGTGACGGCGTGCGTGCCGGACATCAGGCTGTTGCGGGCGGCGAGCTGCCGCTCCGGGACGATGGCGGGCAGAAAGGTGGAGTTGCCGATGTCGAAGAGTACGGTCGCGGCGCCGGTGACCAGAGCCGCGAGCAGCAGGTGCGGATAGGTGAGCCGGTCAAGCCACCAGGCGAGCGGGAGGGATCCGACTGCGGCGAACCGTACGAGATCGAGGGTGACCTGGAGGCGGCGGAGCGGGACGCGCTGGGCGATCACTCCGGCCGGGAGGCTGAGCAGCAGCCAGGAGATCTGTCCGGCGGCGGCGAGCAGGGCGGCCTGGAGCGCGGTGGCGTCGAGGACTGTGAGGGCGACCAACGGGAGAGCGAGAGCGGTGACGGCAGTGCCCGCGCTGCTGACGGTGGCAGCGGCCCAGTAACGCCAGAAGACGGCCGGAGGCGAGGTCGCGTGACGGGTGCTGCGGTGATCGTGCTCCGGGACCGTTGTTGCCTCGCTCATGCGACGCTCACCTTCACTTAGTCTCTTATGGGAACTTACCTGGTTGTGAGTGAGTTCCTATCCGGAACTGACCACATGGCGCAAGATGGCTTCGAAGGCTGGATGCTGCATCCGGAGGACAGGAGACCCATGGTCAGGTCGGTACCCGAGCGGGACGCCGCCTGTGCGATCGCGCAGGCGGCGGCGGTGGTCGGCGACTGGTGGAGTCTGCTCTTGGTGCGGGAGACCGCACGCGGGCACCACCGGTTCGACGTGCTCCAGGAGGAGCTGGGGATCTCCCGCAAGGTGTTGACCGAGCGCCTTGCGCACCTGGTGGAGGCGGAGGTCCTGGAGAAGGTTCCGTATCACAGCGGCCCGGTGCGGTACGAGTACCGGCTGACGGACAGCGGGCGGGGGCTGTTGCCCGTGCTGCTCTCAATGCAGGACTGGGCGGACCGCTGGCTGCTCGGCAACGGCTCGTTGAGCGGCACGGCCGACGAGGAGAGTGCCGAGGCGCGGCGGGTGGCGGGCCTGGTGGGCGAGCGGCTGCCGCCCCTCGAACTGCCGGGACACCGGGACGGTGAGCGGCTGGATCCGGTGGCCGAGGCTGCGGCCACCGTCCTGTTCTGCTACCCGGCGACCGGTCGCCCGGGCCCGCTGCCGGACGGCTGGACCGACATCCCGGGTGCCATCGGCTGCACGCTGGAAAACCGGCTGTTTCGGGACGCGTACGCCGACTTCCGCGCGGCGGGCGCCGAGGTGCGCGGCGTGAGTACTCAACGCCCGGACGAGCAGCGGATGTTCGCGGTTGAGGAGGGTATCCCCTTCACCCTGCTCTCAGACGTCGACCTGAGCCTCGCCGCCGCTCTGAGGCTACCGGTGTTCCGTGCCGGGCAGACACTGCGACTGAAGCGGGCGGTACTGGTGGTGGACCGCGAACGCGTGGTGCGCCAGGTGCGCTTCCCGGTGACGGACATCCCGGGGGCAGTGCGCGAGGCGCTGGCGGTGGTACGGCGGGTGGCGGCGGGGAGCTGAAGGGCGCTGGCGCGGCGACAGCCCCGGGCATGCCGGCTGCGTCCGTCACGGCGACAGCCACTCCCACCCGCCAGCCGCTCCCCGGAGTTGTTCCGATCGTCGTACCGCCTGCCGTTTCCTCCGTCCAAGCCATGGGGATGGCTTGGACGGAGCGCACGCAGCGCACATCCATCTCGACCGCGGAACGCTACTTGCTGGAGCCGCCGGGGAGCCGCTTGCCGAAGTCGGCTCCCAAATGGCTCCCAAAGCGGGCCCGCACAGCAAATCAGGCCCGGCGCTGATCTCTCAGCGCCGGGCCTGACCTGGTGTTACGGCTGTCGGGGTGGCGGGATTTGAACCCACGACCTCTTCGTCCCGAACGAAGCGCGCTGCCAAGCTGCGCTACACCCCGATTGTCGCTGCTCTCGCGGCGACGACGTTTACTTTAGCCCACTGGGGGCCGGAGGCGAAATCCGGTTCTGGGCGGGGTCAGACGCGGCGGCGGGTGGGGGTCGGGCGGGTGTGGTCGAGGGCGATCAGGAGGAGGGCCAGGGCGTAGATCGCGAGGCCGATGAGGAGGGCGTTCGCGAGGGTGCTGCGGTAGCCGTGGGCGGCGGCGTCCAGGAAGGGGTAGAGGTAGCGGCCCCGCACGCTGTCCGAGGGGATGAACAGCGCTCGTGTCAGCGTGAAGATCAGGTACGCCAGCGGGAACACCAGCCACGCCGCCGCCTGGCGCAGGTGCAGCCGGGGGGCCGGGGTGAACAGCAGCCAGTCCAGCAGGGCCGCCAGCGGCAGCACCGTGTGGAGGATCTGGAGCGCGCCCCACTGGGCGTGCCAGCGTTCCGGGATCGCCGAGGTGCCCGTCATCGTGAACGGGGGTGTCGTGTGGGCGAGCAGCACGTGGTACGTCAGCGCGCTCGTCACCATGTAGAGGAGTGCCGCCCCCGACACCGCGGCCGGCACGGCCCGCCGCGCCCGCCAGGACCGCGACGCCGACACGAGCATGACCAGCGCCAGCAGGATCGCCGCCTGGACGCCGAAGTAGCTCAGGATGCGCGACGGGGCGCCGATCATGAGCTCCAGGGCGATCCCCGCCGCCGCGAGGAGCGCGGTTCCCAGGCGGAAGAGCGCCACCCAGGGGCGCCGGATCGGAGCCACCACCGCCGTCACCGGCACCGGCGACGGCTGGAGCACGGGCGGGCTGGGGATCGCCGGCAGGTCGGGGATGTCCCTGGGTATCGGTGCGGTCATGCCCTCACGCTAGGCATAAGGGGTGAAAGGGGCTATTTGGAGTACTCCGGGAGAGGGACACCGCCGTAAGCCCCCAAGATCGCTAGACCCGCCCCACCAGCGTCAGCAACGTCACCTCCGGCGGACACGCGAACCGCACCGGCGTGTACCGGTTCGTCCCGCACCCCGCCGACACGTGCAGATGCGAGGTCCGGCCCGCCACCGAGTGCGTCGACAGCCCCTTCACCCGGTCCGTGTCCAGGTCGCAGTTGGTGACCAGGGCGCCGTAGAAGGGGATGCAGAGCTGGCCGCCGTGGGTGTGGCCCGCGAGGATCAGCGGGTAGCCGTCCTCCGTGAAGGCGTCCAGCGTGCGCAGGTACGGCGCGTGGACGACGCCCATCGAGAAGTCGTGACCGGCCGTGGGTCCACCGGCCACCCGGGCGTACCGGTCGCGCTTGATGTGCGGGTCGTCCAGGCCCGTCAGCTCGATCGAGGAGCCGTCGATCTTCAGGGTTCCCCTGGTGTTGGTCAGGTTGAGCCAGCCCGCGGAGTCGAACCCGTCCCTGAGGTCCTCCCAGGGGTTGTGGACGACGCCGGTGGCGGGCGCGTTGCCGTTCAGGCCGTGGCGGCCGCTGGCCTTCTCCAGGAGGTAGCGGGCGGGGTTGCGCAGCTTGGGGCCGTAGTAGTCGTTGGACCCGAAGACGTAGGCGCCCGGGAACTCCATCAGCGGGCCGAGCGCGTCCAGCACCTCGGGGACGCCCTCGGGGTCCGAGAGGTTGTCGCCGGTGTTGATCACGAAGTCGGGGCGCAGCCCCGCGAGCGACTGCAGCCAGCGCCGCTTCTTGCCCTGGCCGCTCACCATGTGGATGTCGGAGACCTGGAGCACCCGCAGCGGGCGCATCCCCGGCGGCAGGACCGGCACGGTCACTCGTCGGAGGCGGAAGGAGCGGGCCTCGAACCCCGCCGCGTAGGCCACTCCGGCGGCGCCTGCCGCCATGATCCCCAGGGGTACTCCGTATCGCGCGCGCATACGACCATCGTGTCAGACCCCGGTGCGACGGCGAGACCGGGAGCCCTTTGGCGCAAGGGGTGTTCGGGCCGCGAAATCCGGGCGCGCCCCCGACCGCGCACCTGCGACAATCGGACCATGACCACCACGCTCAAGGCGAAGCTGCACGACGACCTCAACGCCGCGATCAAGGAGCGCGACGAGCTGCGCTCCTCCACGCTCCGGCTGACCCTGGCCGCGATCTCCAAGGAAGAGGTCGCCGGCAAGGAGAAGCGCGAGCTGTCCGACGACGAGGTCCTCAAGGTGATCACCAAGGAGGCCAAGAAGCGTCGCGAGGCGGCCGAGGCGTTCGCGCAGGGTGGTCGTGCGGAGTCGGCCGAGCGGGAGAAGGCGGAGGGCGAGCTCCTCGCCACGTATCTGCCCAGGCAGCTCTCCGACGACGAGCTGAACGCGATCGTCTCCCAGGCGGTCGAGGAGGCGAAGGCCGCCGGTGCCGAGGGCCCGCGTGCCATGGGCGCCGTGATGAAGATCGTGAACCCGAAGGTCGCCGGTCTGGCCGAGGGCGGCCGCGTCGCCGCCGTCGTGAAGAAGCTCCTCCAGGGCTGACGGCCCCGGCCGGACTCCGGGAGTCCCGCCCGTAAAACGACTTCGGGGCCGCACCCCCTGCTCGCGCAGAAGGTGCGGCCCCGCCGTCGTACGTGCCTCAGTTCCGGCGGCCGCCGTTCGCCCCGCCGTTGCCCTGACCCTGGCCCTGCGTCGGGTTCTGCGGCACCGTCACGGTCGGGTTCGTCGTACCGGGAGTGCCGCCGCCGGTGCCGCCCCGGGTCCCCGTGCCGCCGCCGTTCGTCAGGCCGCCGAAGAGACCGCCGATCAGGCCGCCGCCGCCCGGGTTGCCCCGATGACCGCCGCCCGTACGGCCGTTGTCGCCGCCGTTGTCCCGGCCGCCGTCCCTGCCGTGGTCGTCGTCATCGTCGTCGGGGATGTCGATCAGCTGGAAGTCCGGGGCGGCCTTTCCGACGAGGGCGCCCGCCATGGCGTCCTTCCAGATCGGGCCGGGGACCTCGCCGCCGTAGACCAGCGGGCGGTAGATCCCGCCGATGGTGATACGGGACATCTTCAGGTCCTGCTGGGCGCTGCCGACCCAGACCGCGCCGGCCAGGTTGGGCGTGTAGCCGACGAACCAGGCGTTCTTGCGCTCGTCCGTCGTACCCGTCTTGCCCGCGCTCTCGCGGTCCGTGAGGCCCGCTTCCTTGCCGGTGCCGGAGTCGACCACGCCGCGCAGCAGCGTGTTCACCGTGTCCGCGGTCTTCTGGCTCATCGCGCGCGAGCAGCTCGTCCTCGGGACCGGGAGCGACTTCTTCTCGGTGCCGACCCTCTGGGTGATGGACTCGATGGCGACCGGCGTGCAGTACGTGCCGCGCGAGGCGAAGGTGGCGTACGCGCTCGCCATGGTCAGCGGCGACAGGCCGATCGAGCCGAGCGCCATGGACGGCGACTGCGGGATCTTGGTGCCGTTGCCCTGCACCACGTGCATCGCGTCGGTGATCTTCGCGACGGGGCACAGGCCGATGTCGGAGATGAGCTGCACGAAGTAGGTGTTGACCGACTTGGCCATCGCCTCCTTCATGCGGTACGGGCCCTTCTCGGACTCGTTCTCGTTCTCCACGGTCTCGTGCTCGGTGTTGCGGTACGCGGTGCCCTTGCACCCCTGCACCGGGCTCGGGTACTCCATCTTGTACGGCGAGGAGTACGACTGGGTCGGCGGCTTGCCGCCCTCGATCGCGGCCGCCGCCACGAACGGCTTGAACGTCGAGCCGGTCGGGAAGCCGAAGTTGGAGCCGCCGTACGCCTTGTCCACCGAGAAGTTGTACTCGGTCTCGTCCTTGCCGTAGCCGAACGGCTTCGACTGGCCCATCGCCAGGACCTTGCCGGTGCCCGGCTCGACCAGCGTGGCGGCCGCGGCGACCTTGTCGGACTTGTAGACGTGGTCCTTGAGGGAGTCCTGCACGGAGTCCTGGGCCTGCGGGTCCAGGGTCGTACGGATCGTCAGGCCGCCCTTGTTCCAGAGCTTGGCGCGCTCCTCGCGGGTCCTGCCGAAGACCGGGTCGGTCAGGAAGACGTACTCCACGTACTTGCAGAAGAAGGCCGCGCCGCGGGTCGCGGTGATGCAGCCGTTCTTCGGCTGGCTGACGTGCAGCCCGAGCGGCTTGTCCATCGCACTGTCGGCGTCCGCCTGGGAGATGTCGCCGACCTCGGCCATGCGCTGGAGCACGGTGTTGCGCCGCTTGGTGGCCTCGGCCTCGTCGTTCACCGGGTCGTAGCGGCTCGGGGACTGCACGATGCCGGCGAGGAGCGCGGACTCCTGGAGGTTGAGGTCCTTGGCGTGCTTGGAGAAGTAGCGCTGCGAGGCGGCCTCGACGCCGTACGCCTGCTCGCCGAAGAACGTGATGTTGAGGTAGTTCTCCAGGATCTTCTTCTTGCCGAGCTTCTCCTCGATCTGGATCGCGTACTTCAGCTCGCGGACCTTGCGGCCGAGGGTCTGCTGGGTGGCCTGGGCGACCTTGGTCGGGTCGTCACCGGCCTCCTCGATGAAGTAGTTCTTCACCAGCTGCTGGGTGAGCGTGGAGGCGCCCTGCGCGACCCCGCCCTCCTGGGCGTTCTTGTTCAGGGCGCGCAGCACGCCCTTGAGGTCGACCGCGCCGTGCTGGTAGTAGCGCGAGTCCTCGATCGCGACGATCGCCTTCTGCATGTACGGCGAGATGTCCTTGAGGTCCACCACCGTGCGGTCACGGGAGTAGACGGTCGCGATCTGGTGGCCCCGGCTGTCCAGTATGGTCGTGCGCTGGCTGAGCTGGGGGCTCTTGAGGTTGGCGGGGATCTCGTCGAAGCCCTGGACGGAGCCCTTCGCCGCGAGGCCCAGCGCGCCCGCGGCGGGCAGTGCGATGCCCGCGAGCACCGCCCCCGCCAGCACACTGACACCGAGGAACTTGGCGGCCTGCTGCGTCGTCGAGAGGCCACCGCCGGAGCGCTTCTTTGGCATGGGGGCAGCCTAATCCGTACTGATGAGCGTTCCGATGGACCGACAGTCCTTCGGGATGTTCGGGTGCAGGATCGTGACGTACGCCGATGGCACGCGGGCGTCATGGGGACACGCGGGCGTCATGGCACGGCGCGGCGGGGCGCGTCCGTGTTCATTCGCCGGACACGCGCACAGGCATTGGCCTAAGCTGCTCTCAACTGTCACAGCGGTGCGGCCATGTAGCAATACGTCCGGCGACCCCGAATCGTTCCGGGAGTACCCCCACTTTCCGGCGGGGCGTGTCCGAATCCGCCTCATGTGTCACCGGACGCCCCTTGTGGTGCACCACAACTGTCCCGCTTCGCCGGGATGATCACGCATGTCGTCAGCTCACTCCTCCGGGTGATCTGCCGCTTACCCATAGTCCGTTCGGGCCATTCAAGATTGGGCCCGACGGGGGTGTTGCGCTGTCCGCGCCTTCCGTAACGTCCTCAACTGGCGGCGGTGAATATGCCGCTGCCGCCGTGGGGGAGCCTCGATTCGGGAGAGGACGGCGCCGGTATGGGCTGGGTTACCGACTGGAGTGCGCAGGCCGCCTGCCGCACTACCGATCCGGATGAACTGTTCGTTCAGGGAGCAGCGCAGAACAGGGCGAAAGCGGTGTGCACCGGGTGCCCGGTGCGGACGGAGTGCCTGGCGGACGCGCTGGACAACCGCGTGGAGTTCGGTGTGTGGGGAGGCATGACGGAGCGCGAGCGCCGCGCCCTGTTGCGCCGGCGCCCCACCGTCACCTCCTGGCGGCGTCTGCTGGAGACCGCCCGTTCGGAGTACGAGCGCGGCGCGGGAATCGTGCCCCTCGACAACGACGAGGTGTACGAGAACTACGCGGCGGTCAGCTGAGGGCTTGCCCCCGGCATAGGCCGACGGGCTGGGTACGGGCTAGGTACCGGGCGGCTGCGTGTGCCGCTGCCCAGGTGCGGCGGGGCCGTGTGTGCTGCTGCCGTACGGGCGTGTGCGCCATGAGGTCAGTTTCGTGCGGCTCTCATCAGGCCAGCTCTGTGCGGCCCCCGTCAGGTCAGTTCCGTGCGGCCCTCGGAGAGACGGTCTCCGATGTCGCGCAGGCCCGCCAGGTCGTGTACGTCACCGGGGAGGGCCGGGACTTCGACGAGCGCCACCTCGGGGTGGCGGGCGACGAAGCGGTCCCGGGTGCGCTGCTCGCGTGCGAGCAACTGCATCCGGTCGGCGTGCAGCCTGAGCAGGCCCGCCGTCAGCTCGTCCACGGAC
The DNA here is from genome assembly GCF_009863025.1 of Streptomyces sp. SID4985. Lineage (GTDB taxonomy): Bacteria > Actinomycetota > Actinomycetes > Streptomycetales > Streptomycetaceae > Streptomyces. The sequence continues at coordinate 31,147 of NZ_WWIR01000716.1, forward strand.
CGGTCCGGGTCCGTGGCGGGGGAGCCTGCGCCGGGGGCCGGGTCTTCGGACGGAGCGGAGTCTGAACTTCCGTACATGTCGGGAGAGTTACGAGATCCAGCTTTCCCGTCCCCCTGATCGACAATGCGGTCCTCCGCAAGATTTTCCGCGGCCGCGAGCGCCCGTTCGGCGGACAGCCGCCCGGCCCCGCTCGCGTGCACGCGGTTGAGGACCAGCCCGACCAGCGGCATCTTCTCCGCCGCGAGGCGCTCCACGAAGTACGCCGCCTCGCGCAGCGCGTCCCGCTCCGGCGCGGCCACCACGAGGAATGCCGTACCGGGTGCCTGGAGCAGCTTGAACGTGGCGTCCGCGCGCGTACGGAACCCGCCGAAGGTGGTGTCCATCGCGGAGACGAAGGTCTGTACGTCCTTCAGGAGCTGACCGCCCAGCAGCTTGCCGAGCGTGCCGGTCATCATCGACATCCCGACGTTCAGGAAGGCCATTCCGGCGCGGCCGCCCAGCTTGGCCGGGGCGGTGAGGACGCGGATGAGGCGGCCGTCCAGGAACGAGCCGAGCCGCTTGGGCGCGTCCAGGAAGTCCAGCGCGTTGCGGGAGGGCGGGGTGTCGACGACGATCAGGTCCCACTCGTCCTTGGCGCGGAGCTGGCCGAGCTTCTCCATCGCCATGTACTCCTGCGTACCGGCGAAGCCTCCGGAGACCGTCTGGTAGAAGGGGTTCGCCAGGATCTGGGCGGCCCGCTCGGGATCCGCGTGCGCCTCCACGACCTCGTCGAAGGTGCGCTTCATGTCGAGCATCATGGCGTGCAGTTCGCCGCCCGGGGTGTCGTCGGACCCGGCGTCCGGACGGCGGTCCTCGGTGCCCTTGACCCGGCGCGGCACGTTGTCCAGCGAGTCGATGCCCATGGACTGGGCGAGCCGCTTGGCGGGGTCGATGGTGAGGACGACCACCTTGCGGCCCCGCTCGGCCGCGCGCAGCGCGAGCGCCGCCGCCGTCGTGGTCTTGCCGACCCCCCCGGAGCCGCAGCACACCACGATCCGGGTCCCGGGGTCGTCCAGGAGCGCGTCCACGTCGAGCGCGCGGGCGGGGGACAGGCCGGGGCGCTCGCCGTCCTCGGCGTGCGCTCCGGCGGCCTTCGGCCGTGCCGGGTCCGGACTCATGACAACCCCTGCTTCCGCAGCTCGGTGGCGAGTTCGTACAAGCCCGCGAGGTCCATGCCCTCGGCGAACAGCGGCAGTTCGCGCATGGGCAGGCCCAGCTCGGCGAGGACCGCGCGCTGCTCCTGCTCCAGCGCGTACCGCTCGGCGTACTCGGCGGCCTGGTTCAGCAGCGGGTCGACCAGCCGCTCGGCGTTGCCACCCCGGCGGGCGCCGCCGAGTCCGGCCGAGGACAGCGCGCGGGCGACGGCGGAGTGCGAGACGGTGCGGGCGAGTTCCAGGTCGGCCGCGTCCAGCACCTCGGGGCGGACCATGTTGACGATGATCTCGCCCACCGGCAGCCCCGCCGCGCGGAGTTCGGCGATGCCGTCGGCGGTCTCCTGGACCGGCATCTCCTCCAGCAGCGTCACCAGGTGCACCGCCGTCTCGGGCGACTTCAGCACCCGCATCACGGCCTGCGCCTGATTGTGTATCGGGCCGATCTTGGCGAGGCCCGCCATCTCGTCGTTGACGTTCAGGAAGCGGGTGATGCGGCCGGTCGGGGGCGCGTCCATCACGACGTGGTCGTAGAGGAATTTCCCCTGTTTGTCCTTGCGGCGCACCGCCTCGCACGCCTTGCCGGTCAGCAGGACGTCCCTGAGGCCCGGCGCGATGGTGGTCGCGAAGTCTATGGCGCCCAGTTTCCGCAGGGCGCGGCCCGCGCCGCCGAGTTTGTAGAACATCTGGAGGTAGTCCAGAAGGGCCTGTTCGGGATCGATGGCGAGTGCGTACACCTCCCCGCCCCCGGGAGCGACGGCGATCTTCCGCTCCTCGTAGGGCAGCGCCTCGGTCTCGAAGAGCTGTGCGATGCCTTGCCGGCCCTCGACCTCCACGAGAAGCGTCCGCTTCCCCTCGGTCGCGAGGGCCAGCGCGAGGGCGGCGGCGACCGTCGTCTTTCCGGTCCCGCCCTTGCCGCTGACGACCTGGAGCCTGCTCACGTCTTCGAGACTAACCAGTCCGGGCCGCGGTCACGCGGGAGGCTGTGGATAACAGCGACTACAGTCGGCCCCATGACCAAGTGGGAATACTCGACCGTGCCGCTGCTCGTCCACGCCACGAAGCAGATTCTGGACAACTGGGGCGAGGACGGCTGGGAGCTCGTCCAGGTCGTGCCCGGACCGAACCCGGAGCAGCTCGTGGCCTACCTGAAGCGGGAGAAGCAGGCGTGAGCGCGGTGGAGGCCCGGCTGGCCGACCTCGGGCTGACACTGCCCGAGGTCGTGCCGCCGCTGGCCGCCTACCAGCCGGCCGTGCTGTCCGGTGTGTACGTCTACACCGCGGGCCAGCTGCCCATGGTGGACGGGCAGCTGCCGGTCACCGGCAAGGTGGGCGCCGAGGTCACCGCGGAGGAGGCCAAGGAGCTCGCCCGCACCTGCGCGCTGAACGCGCTGGCCGCCGTGAAGTCCGTCGCGGGTGATCTGGATCGCATCGCCCGCGTGGTGAAGGTCACGGGCTTCGTGGCCTCCGCGTCCGACTTCACCGGCCAGCCCGGCGTCCTCAACGGCGCCAGCGAACTGCTCGGCCAGGTCCTCGGCGACCGGGGCGTGCACGCCCGCAGCGCGGTCGGCGTCGCGGTGCTGCCGCTGGACGCGCCGGTGGAGGTCGAGATCCAGGTGGAGCTGCTTCCGTAGGTCCGGAAGCCCGGGTGCGAGCCGCTTCCCCGGTCCTCACCGGTCCAGGGGGAGCAGCTCACGTAACACCCACGTCAAACCCCTCGCACGACCCCCGGCCACCTCTCGAACATTCGCTCTGTCCGGGATAGCCTCCGGCCATGGCGAACGGTCAGTGGTACCCCCCGGAGTGGCCGGACCGCATCCGCGCGCTCGCGGACGGCACGCTCACTCCCGTGGCGCCCAGGCGCGCGGCGACCGTGATGCTGTTGCGGGACACGCCGGGCGGACCGGCCGTGCACATGCTGCGCAGACGCGCCTCCATGGCTTTCGCCGGAGGCGCGTACGCGTATCCGGGCGGCGGGGTCGACCCGCGCGACGACGACCGCGAGATCGGCTGGGCGGGCCCCTCGCGCGCGTGGTGGGCCGACCGGCTCGGGGTGGACGAGAACAGCGCCCAGGCCGTCGTCTGCGCGGCCGTGCGGGAGACGTTCGAGGAAGCGGGCGTCCTGCTCGCCGGGAGCGGCCCCGACGCGGTCGTGGGCGACACCAGTGGCGACGACTGGGAGGCCGACCGCGCCGCCCTGACCGCCCACGAGCTGTCCTTCGCCGAGTTCCTGAACCGCCGGGGCCTGGTCCTGCGCTCCGACCTGCTCGGCGCCTGGACCCGCTGGATCACCCCGGAGTTCGAGTCCCGCCGCTACGACACCTGGTTCTTCGTCGCCGCCCTCCCCGAGGGCCAGCGCACCCGCGAGACCTCGGGCGAGGCCGACCGCACGGTCTGGACACGCCCCGAGGAGGCCGCCGCCGGGTACGACCGGGGCGAGCTGCTGATGATGCCGCCCACCATCGCCACCCTGCGCCAGCTGCTGCCGTACGGCACCGCCGCCGACGTGCTCGCGGCCGCGCCGGAGCGGGACATGACCCCGGTGCTCGCGCGCGCCCGGCTGCGGGGCGGCGAGGTCGAGCTGAGCTGGCCGGGACACGACGAGTTCACCAAGCACGTCCCGGCGGCCCCCGGCGGAGGTGCGGCATGACCGACGCCGCCGTACTGCCCGGCCAGCCCCGGAACGTGGTCGCCTCGGGCCCCGCGACCGAACGGGCCGTCAACGTCCTCGCGCCCAACGCCTCCGCGATGACCCTGGACGGCACCAACACCTGGATCGTCGCCGAGCCGGACTCCGACCTGGCCGTGGTCATAGACCCCGGGCCCCTCGACGAGGGCCATCTGCGCGCGGTCGTGGACGCGGCGGAGCGGGCCGGGCGGCGCATAGCCCTCACCCTGCTCACCCACGGCCACGCCGACCACGCCGAGGGCGCCGCCCGCTTCGCGGAACTGACCGGCACGCGCGTGCGTGCCCTCGACCCGGCGCTGCGCCTGGGCGACGAGGGCCTGGCGGCCGGAGACGTGATCACCACCGGCGGCCTCGAACTGCGGGTCGTGGCGACCCCCGGGCACACCTCCGACTCGCTGAGCTTCCATCTCCCGGCCGACCGCGCGGTGCTGACCGGCGACACGATCCTCGGGCGCGGCACGACCATGGTGGCGCACCCCGACGGCCGTCTGGGTGAGTACCTGGCCTCCCTGCGCAGGCTGCGCTCGCTCACCGTGGACGACGGCGTGCACACCGTCCTGCCGGGCCACGGGCCGGTCCTGGAGGACGCCCAGGGCGCCGTCGAGTTCTACCTGGCCCACCGCGCCCACCGGCTCGCCCAGGTCGAGACGGCCGTGGAGAACGGCCACCGCGACGCGCCCGCGATCGTCGCCCACGTCTACGCCGACGTGGACCCCTCGCTGTGGCCCGCGGCCGAGCTGTCCGTCCGCGCCCAGCTGGACTATCTGGGTGAGCACGGGCTGATCTGACCGGCGCTACGGCGTCGCCTCCTCCTCCGGACGGAGGACCTTCTCGCCGTGCACGCGCGCGTACTCGGCGGCGAGCCAGGGGCCGAGGTCGTCCGTGTACAGCCGCAGCACCCCGGTGTCCCCGGCGGGCTCGCGGCCGTAGCGCGCCGCCACCCGCATCGGCGCGGCCCGCTCCGGGTGGTACGCCCCGAAGACCTCGGCCATCTCGCCCAGGTCGCTCGTCCAGCCCCGCCAGCGGGGCATGACCAGGGTGAAGCCGGTGCGCACGAGGTGCCGGGACATGAAGCGCACCAGCGGTCTGCGCGCCTCCTCGGTGTCCGGCGCGGCCGCGATCCGGGCCCGCCAGCGGGGCAGCAGCCGGGCGAGGTCGCCGTTGGTCTCGCGGGCCAGCAGGGACGTCGGGCGGTAGCGGGGCAGCAGGGCGGCCAGGTCGTCCCCGGCGAGCGGGGTGCACAGGCAGGCCACGAACCAGCCCAGGTCGTGCCGCTCCGCCTCGCTCAGCAGCCGCTCCTGGCCGTACAGGAGGGTGCCCACGCCGTCGATCACGCCGTACTCCCGGTCCAGGGCCGCCCCGAGGGCGTGCGCGACGGTCCGGTCGGCCTCGGTCGGCTCCGCGACCAGCGCGACCAGCAGGTCCAGGTCGCTGCGGCCCTCGCGCGCGGTGCCGCGCGGGACCGAGCCGTAGAGGTAGGCGCTGTCCAGGCGGTCGCCGTAGGCGGCGGTGAGACGGTCGCGCGCGGCGGCCACGACCGGGCGGAAGGAGGGCGGCACGCGCGCGAGGGAGCCCTCGCGCGCGATGAACCCGTCGGGGTCCAGGCCGTGCGGGGCGGGAAGGCGCTGAGGCTCGGGCATACCCCGCACTCTGCCGGTACGGGGCGGTTGCGATCAGCCGAATTACGGCGATCACGACGGGCCGCTCCGGGACGGGTCACCGTGGGCCAACGGGAACACGGGAAAGGGCCCCGCCGTCCGGCAGGGCCCCTGTCACCGCGTGAGTGTGTCGGGTCAGCGCGAGCGCTTCGCCAGGCGCTCCACGTCCAGCAGGATCACGGCCCGCGCCTCCAGGCGCAGCCAGCCGCGCTGGGCGAAGTCGGCCAGCGCCTTGTTCACGGTCTCGCGGGAGGCGCCCACCAGCTGGGCCAGCTCCTCCTGGGTGAGGTCGTGGACGACGTGGATGCCCTCCTCGGACTGCACGCCGAAGCGGCGCGAGAGGTCGAGCAGAGCGCGCGCGACGCGGCCGGGGACGTCGGAGAAGACCAGGTCCGACATGGCGTCGTTGGTCTTGCGCAGACGGCGGGCGACGGCGCGCAGCAGGGCCGTGGCCACCTCGGGGCGCGCGTTCAGCCAGGGCTGGAGGTCGCCGTGACCGAGGCCGAGCAGCTTGACCTCGGTCAGCGCGGTGGCGGTCGCCGTGCGCGGGCCCGGGTCGAACAGCGACAGCTCGCCGATCAGCTCGCCGGGGCCGACGACGGCCAGCATGTTCTCCCGCCCGTCGGGGGAGGTGCGGTGAAGCTTGACCTTGCCCTCCGTGACGACGTACAGCCGGTCGCCGGGGTCGCCCTCGTGGAACAGGGAGTCTCCACGGGCGAGGGTCACCTCACTCATGGAGGCGCGAAGCTCCGCGGACTGCTCGTCGTCGAGAGCCGCGAAGAGCGGGTTGCGCCGCAGAACGTCGTCCACGAGTTCTCTCCTTGTCGACCTGCTCAGGGGATGGTTCTCCCCCACGTGCCAGGGGACCGTGCTCCCCATTTTGCCGGACGGTCCAAACAGTGTGATCTGTCACAAGGATGCCGCACACGTGTCCCAACGTGAGCGGCAGGGGTCCAATCGGGGGCTGATCCTCCGGGTCCGGGGCGGATGTCGGTGCCGGGCTTTAGGCTGGCCGGGTGTCCAAACAGCCGGTGAGAGCACAGGCCGAGGGGGCTGAACGGGTGACCGTGCGCCGCGATTCCGCCGTGGGCGAACAGGGTTCCGATGGAAGTGGCAAAAAGGTGAAAACCGTAAAAAAGGCTCCGGCGAAGAAGACCGGCTCCCGCGTCCCCGGAACGTCCGGCACCGGTGAGTCCCACACCGCCCTGGTCCGCCGCGCCCGCCGGATCAACCGCGAGCTGGCCGAGGTCTACCCCTACGCCCACCCCGAGCTGGACTTCGAGAACCCCTTCCAGCTCGTGGTCGCCACGGTCCTGTCGGCCCAGACCACCGACCTGCGCGTCAACCAGACGACCCCGGCGCTCTTCGCCAAGTACCCGACCCCCGAGGACCTCGCGGCCGCCGACCCGCAGGAGGTCGAGGAGATCCTGCGGCCCTGCGGCTTCTTCCGGGCCAAGACGCGCTCGGTCATAGGGCTCTCCAAGGCCCTCGTGGAGGACTTCGGCGGCGAGGTGCCCGGAAAGCTGCAAGACCTGGTCAAGCTGCCCGGAGTCGGCCGCAAGACCGCCTTCGTGGTCCTCGGCAACGCCTTCGGGCGCCCCGGGATCACCGTGGACACCCACTTCCAGCGGCTGGTGCGGCGCTGGAAGTGGACCGAGGAGACCGAGCCCGAGAAGATCGAGGCGGCCGTAGGGGAGCTGTTCCCCAAGAAGGACTGGACCGACCTGTCCCACCACGTGATCTGGCACGGCCGCCGCATCTGCCACGCCCGCAAGCCCGCCTGCGGCGTCTGCCCCATCGCCCCGCTCTGCCCCTCGTACGGCGAGGGCGAGACGGACCCCGAGAAGGCGCGGAAGCTCCTCAAGTACGAGAAGGGCGGCTTCCCCGGCCAGCGACTGAACCCGCCGCAGGCGTATCTGGACGCGGGCGGCATCGCGGCCCCGCCGCTGGGGGCCGGATGACGGCAGGGGTGCGGGGAGCACGGACGTTGGGCGACGGCGAGGGGCGGGCATGACGTACACGCGGGACACGCACGAGGGGCCGGTGGCCCTGCGCCGGGAGGGGCTGCCCGGCTGGCTGGAGCCGGTGGCCCGTGCGGCCGAGACGGTCCAGCCGCTCCAGCTGAGCCGCTTCCTGCCGCCGGAGAACGGCTCGGGCCGCCAGTCGGCCGTGCTGATCCTCTTCGGCGAGGGCGAGCGCGGCCCCGAGCTGCTGCTGATGGAACGCGCCGGTTCGCTGCGCTCGCACGCGGGCCAGCCGTCCTTCCCCGGCGGCGCGCTCGACCCGGTGGACGGCGACCCGAAGGCCGACGGGCCGCTGCGGGCCGCGCTGCGCGAGGCCGAGGAGGAGACCGGGCTCGACCCGGCGGGCGTGCAGCTCTTCGGCGTGCTGCCCGCGCTCTACATCCCGGTCAGCGAGTTCGTCGTCACGCCCGTCCTCGGCTGGTGGCGCGAGCCCAGCCCGGTCGGTGTCGTCGACCCCAACGAGACCGCGCGGGTCTTCACCGTCCCCGTGGCGGATCTCACGGACCCCGCCAACCGCGCCATGGCCACCCACCCCAGCGGCCACCGAGGCCCGGCGTTCCTGGTCGAATCGGCCCTGGTGTGGGGCTTCACCGCCGGGGTGATCGACCGGCTGCTGCACTACGCGGGCTGGGAAATGCCCTGGGACCGATCCCGGCAGGTCCCGCTCGACCGGCGGTCGTGACAGGGTGTCCGTGCGGTGTTTTCCCCGGGGACACGACAGCGGCGGGACTGCCGCCGCTCCCCGGGTCCCCGGCCGAGCCGCCGGGGCCGGAGCGAACGTGATGGGGCGGGGCCAGAAGCGGTGAACGTGCTCGACATCCTCCTGCTGGCCGCGGCCGCCTGGTTCGCGGTCGTCGGCTACCGCCAGGGCTTCGTCGTCGGCATCCTGTCGGTGACCGGCTTCCTCGGCGGCGGTCTCGTCACCGTCTACGCGCTCCCGGTGATCTGGGACGCCGTGACCGGAGGCCGCAAGGTCGGCACCACGCTCGCCGTGGTGGCCGTGGTCGTCGTCATCGTCGTGGCCTCCGTCGGCCAGGCTCTGACCACGCACCTCGGCGGCCGGCTGCGCCGCCACATCACGTGGTCACCGGCCCGCGCCCTGGACGCCACCGGCGGCGCCCTCGTCAACGTCGCCGCGATGCTGCTGGTCGCCTGGCTGCTCGGCTCCGCCCTCGCCCAGACCACGCTGCCGACGGTCGGCCGCGAGGTGCGCGACTCCCGGGTGCTGGTCGGCATGGACCAGGTGCTGCCGGGTCAGGCCGACATCTGGTTCAAGGACTTCACCTCCGTCCTCGCGCAGAACGGCTTCCCGCAGGTCTTCAGCCCGTTCTCGAACGAGCCCATCCAGGAGGTCCAGCCGCCCGACCCGGCCCTCGCGCGCGGCGCGGTCGCCGTGCGGGCCCAGCGCTCCATCGTCAAGGTCACCGGCACCGCGCACAGTTGCGGCAAGGTCCTGGAGGGCACCGGCTTCGTCTTCGGCGACCGCCGCGTGATGACCAACGCGCACGTGGTGGGCGGCGTCGAGGAACCCACCGTCCAGATAGGCGGCGAGGGCCGCACGTACGAGGCCAGGGTCGTGCTGTACGACTGGCGGCGCGACATCGCCGTCCTGGACGTGCCCGACCTGACGGCGCCCGCACTGCGGTTCTCCACCGAGGACGCCGACGGCGGCAACGGCGCGATCGTGGCCGGGTTCCCGGAGAACGGCTCGTACGACGTGCGCGCGGCGCGCGTGCGCGGGCGCATCACGGCCAACGGGCCGGACATCTACCACCGGGGCACCGTCGCCCGCGATGTGTACTCGCTCTACGCCACCGTCCGCCAGGGCAACTCCGGCGGCCCGCTGCTCACCCCCAAGGGGAAGGTGTACGGCGTGGTGTTCGCCAAGTCGCTGGACGACGCCGAGACCGGCTACGCCCTGACCGCCGACGAGATCCGCGCCGACATCGCCAAGGGACGCACCGCCACCGAGCAGGTGGGCACGGACAACTGCGCCCTGTGAGGCTTGGTGTGGGGGCGGCCCGACGGCCGGTGTCGCTTGAGCCGTGCGTTCAGCCGCGCGGGTGACGCAGGCGTACCGAGACCCAGCGGGCCCGGCGGCGCAGAATGCGCGGAATCCCCACCCTCGGGTCCGCTTCCGCCAGTTGCGGTGTCCCTCGCCGCGCCGAACCGGGTCCGGCGAGGGAACGGCGGTCGCGGGGTGCGTCACTGTAGTCGTGCGTCCAGCCCATACCCCGACGTGTGCCCCCGCCCCAAGGTCGATAACCGCTTCCGCGCCCACCGATCGGCCTATGCGTCAGGCATGTGGCCGTTCGGCGGACAAGTGTTCAGGAACGGTCGGGAAAAGGGGCACTCCGCGGCCCGTACGGTCACCGGTCGGGTTCGGGGTCCTTCAGCCAGTTGATCAGCTCCGTGGAGAACGCCACCGGGTCCTCCTCGTGCGGGAAGTGGCCGAGCCCGTCGAACAGCCGCCAGCGGTACGGCGCTTCCACGTACTCGCCCGAACCGGCCGCGCTGCGCGTCCGGGTGACGGGGTCGAGGGAGCCGTGCAGATGCAGCGTCGGCACCCGCACCGGCCGCTTCATCCGGCGGTTGAACTGGATGCCGTCGGGCCGCGCCAGCGAGCGCACCAGCCAGCGGTACGGCTCGATGGAGCAGTGCGCGGTGGAAGGGATGCACATGGCCCGCTGGTACGTCTCCACGTCCGCGTCCTCCGGCAGGCGCGGCCCGGACCAGTCCCGGATCAGCCGCCCCACCAGCGCCCCGTCGTCGGCGGTCAGCCTGCGCTCGGGAATCCACGGCCGCTGGAAACCCCAGATGTACGAACTGGCCGCCGTCTGCCGGGTGTCCCGGAGCATCGCCGCCCGCCAGCGCCTGGGGTGCGGCATCGACACCACGGCGAGCCGCCGCACCAGCTTGGGCCGCATCGCGGCGGCCGTCCACGCCAGATAGCCGCCCAGGTCGTGACCGACCAGGGCGGCGTCGGGCTCGCCCAGCGAGCGGATCACACCGGTCACGTCGAGCGCGAGGTTGGCGGGATCGTAACCGCGCGGGGTGCGGTCGCTGCCGCCCACGCCGCGCAGGTCCATGGCGACGGCGCGATAGCCCGCCGCGGCGAGCGCGGACAGCTGATGGCGCCAGGTCCACCAGAACTGCGGGAAGCCGTGCAGCAGCATCACCAGGGGTCCGTCGCCGAGTTCGGCGATGTGGAAACGTGCGCCGTTGGCGGCGACGTCCCGGTGGGTGACCTTCTCCCCGGAGGGGATGCCGATGCGTACGGCCGGGGCGGCGGCGGGTTCCGTCATGAGGACGAGCGTGCCACAGCCTTGCGCCCGCGTTCGGCCGGAGGCAGCGCGCGCGGGTGCTGCGGGCCGGTTCCGCGCGGGTGCGGCTTGGCCTTCTGGAGCACGCCCGCCGACTGCTTCATCGAAGCGGCCACCTTCTGCGGGCCCTTGCTCTTCTTGGCCTTCTTGGCGAGCATCAGGCCGACGAGCGCGAGCAGCCCGGCGAGCAGCACATTGGCCGCGAAGGAGAGCAGGAAGCAGATCGCGAGGTTCCAGTGGCTCCAGGTGCGGATGCCGTACGCCAGCGCGAAGTTGAGCATCGGCAGGGAGAACAGCAGCAGCGCGCCCGCCACCGAGAACGAACCGCCGCTCATCGCACCGCGCTTGACGTCCTGCCTGAGCTGCGCCTTGGCCAGGGCGATCTCGTCGTGCACCAGCGCCGACAAGTCGGTCGACGCCGAAGCGAACAACTGGCCGATGCTGTGTTCGGCGCCGACCGGGCTGCCGTCGGGTGCGCTCATCGCGTTCTCCCTCTGAAGTGGTGCCGTCTTGGTGTACCGCTTGGTTTGTACCGTCTCGTCAGATCATGCCGGACGACCGTTCCCGTCGCCTGCCCCGCCGGGCACTTCCGCACGCGCGTGCCGCGCGGCGGCGGCCTTCTCGGCGGCCAGCCGACGGTGTTCGGCGGCCCGGCGCTCGTGGATCGCGGCCATGCGTAGGTGGTACGCGGGATCGTCCTCCTCGTAGATGTCGGGGATGCCGTCCTCGTCCTCGTCGCGCTCCTCTTCCTCGCACATGCCCCGGTACTTCGCATTACGTACCTTCAGCAGCACGGTCGCACAGATGGCCGCGATCAGCGATCCGACGAGGACGGCCGCCTTGACCTCGGCGGTCAGCGCGGCGTCGTCCGCGAAGGCCAGCTCGCCGATCAGCAGCGAGACGGTGAAACCGATCCCCGCGAGCGTCGCGACCGCGAACACGTCGGCCCACGCGAGACCCTCGCCGAGCGTGGCCCGGGTGAAGCGCACGGTGAGCCAGGTGCCGCCGAAGACACCGACGGTCTTGCCCACGACCAGACCGAGCACCACACCGAGCGTCTCCGGCCGCGTGAAGACCTGCACGAGCGCACCGCCGGAGACCGGCACCCCGGCGCTGAACAGCGCGAACAGCGGCACCGCGAGCCCGGCCGACACCGGCCGCACCAGATGCTCGATCCGCTCCCCGGGCGAGCGCTCCTCGCCCTCACGGGTGGTGCAGCGCAGCATCAGCCCCATGGCGACGCCCGCGATGGTGGCGTGCACCCCGCTCCGGTACATCAGCGCCCAGGCCACCAGCGCGAGCGGCACGTACACGTACCAGCCGCGCACCCCCTTGCGCAGCAGCAGCCAGAAGACGGCCAGGGCGGCGACGGCCCCGCCGAGCGCGACGAAGTCGAGCCGGCCGGTGAAGAACACCGCGATGATCAGGATGGCGAAGAGGTCGTCGACGACGGCGAGCGTGAGCAGGAAGGCGCGCAGGGCGCTGGGCAGCGAGGTGCCGATGACCGCGAGCACGGCGAGCGCGAAGGCGATGTCGGTGGCCGTGGGCACCGCCCACCCGGCCAGTGAGCCACCCCCCGTGAGGCCGGTGAGGGTGTACACCAGCGCGGGTACGGCCATTCCGCACAGTGCCGCCGCCACGGGCAGCGCGGCCGCCCTGGGGTCGCGCAGATCGCCTGCGACCAGCTCGCGCTTGAGTTCCGCCCCGGCGACGAAGAAGAACACCGCGAGCACGCCGTCGGCCGCCCAGTGCGCGACGGAGAGGTTCAGGCCGAGCGCGGCGGGGCCGAGGTGGAAGTGGCTGACCGCCTCGTAGCTGTCGCGGAGTGCCGGGACGTTCGCCCAGACGAGGGCGGCTATCGCCGCGACGAGGACGAGGACACCGCCCACGGTCTCGGTGCGCAGCGCGTCCGCGACGGCGGTCCGCTCGGGCAGCGACAGACGTCCCAGGGCCCGGCGGGTGGCGTTCGGGGTGCGGGGCGCGGTCATCACGGGGGCCTTCCGGTCGTGGGCAGGACGAAACGCTTGCCGACCAGACTTCCCGGCGCACCTTGGGCACGTCGCGCGTGCCGATTTTGTTTACTTTACCTAAGTTCAGGGGGTGACGCATCCCCTGCAGTGGACCGTACGCGCGAGGGGTGCCCGGCGCTTCCCGCGCACCGGGCACCCCACTCGGCCGTACCGCGTCGCTCAGTCGTCGCTGGGCTTGGACGGCATCCTGCTCTGGATGAGCGCCATGACCGTGGAGTCGGCCAGAGTCGTCACGTCACCCAGCTCACGGTCCTCCGCCAGCTCGCGCAGCAGACGGCGCATGATCTTGCCGGAGCGGGTCTTGGGCAGCTCCACGACCGGCTGGACGCGCTTCGGCTTGGCGATCGGGCCCAGCGTGGCGCCCACGTGGTCGCGCAGCTCGGCGACGAGCTTGTCGTCCTCCGTCACGTTCCCTCGCAGGATCACGAAGGCGACGATGGCCTGGCCCGTGGTCTCGTCCGCCGCGCCCACGACCGCCGCCTCGGCGACCGCCGGGTGCGAGACGAGCGCCGACTCCACCTCCGTGGTGGAGATGTTGTGCCCGGACACCAGCATCACGTCGTCCACCCGGCCGAGCAGCCAGATGTCGCCGTCGTCGTCCTTCTTGGCGCCGTCGCCCGCGAAGTACTTGTCCGGGAAGCGCGCCCAGTACGTGTCCAGGAACCGCTGGTCGTCGCCCCAGATGGTGCGCAGCATCGACGGCCACGGCTCGGTCAGGACCAGATAGCCGCCGCCTCCGTTCGGCACCTCGTGGCCCTCGTCGTCCACGACCGTCGCGCCGATGCCGGGCAGCGGGCGCTGCGCGGAACCGGGCTTGGTCTCGGTGACGCCGGGCAGCGGCGAGATCATCATCGCGCCGGTCTCGGTCTGCCACCAGGTGTCGACGACCGGGGTGCGGTCGGCGCCGATGTTCTTGCGGTACCAGATCCACGCCTCGGGGTTGATCGGCTCGCCCACCGAACCGAGGACACGCAGCGAGGTCAGGTCGAACTGCGCGGGGATGTCGTCGCCCCACTTCATGAACGTCCGGATCGCCGTCGGGGCGGTGTAGAGGATCGAGACGCGGTACTTCTCCACGATCTCCCAGAACCGGCCCTGGTGCGGGGTGTCCGGGGTGCCCTCGTACATCACCTGGGTCGCGCCGTTGGCCAGCGGGCCGTACACGATGTACGAGTGCCCGGTGACCCAGCCGACATCGGCCGTGCACCAGTAGACGTCCGTCTCCGGCTTGAGGTCGAAGACGGCCCAGTGGGTGTACGCCGCCTGGGTGAGATAGCCGCCCGAGGTGTGCAGGATGCCTTTCGGCTTACCCGTGGTGCCCGAGGTGTAGAGGATGAAGAGCGGGTGCTCCGCCCCGAACGCCTCCGGGGTGTGCTCGGCCGACTGGCGTCCGACCAGGTCGTGCCACCAGACGTCCCGCTCGGCGTCGAACGCTACGTCCTGCCCGGTACGGCGCACCACGAGCACGTGCTCGACCGAGCCGGCCTTGGCGACCGCCTCGTCCACGGCGGGCTTGAGCGCGGACGGCTTGCCGCGCCGGAAACCGCCGTCGGAGGTGATGACGACCTTGGCGTCCGCGTCCTTGATGCGGGTGGCCAGCGCGTCCGCCGAGAAGCCGCCGAAGACGACCGAGTGCGCGGCGCCGATGCGGGCCGCGGCCAGCATCGCGATCGCGGTCTCGGGGATCATCGGCATGTAGATCGCGACCCGGTCGCCCTTGCGGACACCCAGCTCCAGCAGGGCGTTGGCGGCCTTGGAGACCTCGTCCTTCAGCTCCGCGTAGGTGATCGCGCGGCTGTCGCCCGGCTCGCCCTCGAAGTGGATGGCCACCCGGTCGCCGTTCCCGGCCTCGACATGGCGGTCCACGCAGTTGTAGGCGACGTTCAGCTCGCCGTCCTGGAACCACTTGGCGAACGGCGGGTTCGACCAGTCCAGCGTCTCGGTCGGCTCCTTGGCCCAGCTCAGCCGCCGGGCCTGCTCGGCCCAGAAGCCGAGCCGGTCAGCCTTGGCCTGTTCGTACGCCTCGGCCGTGACGTTGGCGTCGGCCGCCAGGTCAGCTGGCGGCGCGAAGCGGCGCTCCTCCTTCAAGAGGTTGGCCAGGCTCTCGTTGCTCACGACATCTCCCTTTCCCAGGGTGTCCGTTGTGTCCCGGGCCACACCTCATCAGACCCGGAGGCCGATGACAAGGGTGGGCCGCAGAATTGGTTTAGACCTTTCTGCGGCCCCTCCGGAATGACCGCTCACGCGGGACCGCAGACCTCTTCCACCTCTCTCATGTCCTCTCTGACGTCGTGGAACACCCCTTCCTCCACGGGGCCGCCCAGCAGATAGGCGCGTGCCTCACCCACGTGGAAATACATCCCGTGCAACTCCAGCGCACCGGCCGCCAGGGCGCGGGCCACCGACTCGTGCGCCCGTAGATGCGCCAGCTGCTGGACCACGTTGGTCAGACACAGCCGCTCCACCGCGTCGGCGGCCGCCCGCTCCGCCAGCCGGGGCGCCGTGCCCGCGTCGGTGGCCATCCGCTCCAGGCTCGGCAGCCCGTACCGCAACCAGCGTCTGAGCGGGGTCGGGGCGGCGCCGGGCTCCGCGGTGAGCAGCGCCTGCATCGCGCCGCACCCGGAGTGCCCGCACACCGTGATCGAGCGGACCCCGAGCACGTCCACCGCGTACTCGATGGCGGCGCCCACCGAGTCGTCGCCGTGCTCCTCTCCCGGCGGCGGGACCAGGTTCCCCACATTGCGCACCACGAAGAGATCGCCGGGACCGCTCGCGGTGATCATCGAGGTCACCAGCCGGGAGTCGGCACAGGTGAGGAACAGCTGCGAGGGCCGCTGCCCCTCCCGCGCCAGCCGCGCCAGCTCCTCCCGGACCAGCGGGGCGGTGTTCCGCTGGAACGAGCTGATGCCACGGGCGAGTTCGTGGGGGTAGGTGTCGGGGGCCGGGGTGTTGGCGGTGGTGTCGGGGGCGGCGGCGGGGGCGAGGTCCGTGTGTCCCGGCACCAGGGTTGCGGCCGTTCCCGGCGAGGCCGTTTTCGAGGTGGCTGCTTCCGGCCGCGTGCCCTGCGCCGAACCGCCGGACGGCATCGCGCACTGGTGGTTGCGCCATGGTGTCCAGGGGCGGCAGCGGCAGGCGGTGGAGGGCGCCTCGGGGGAGTGGAACGTGCCGTGTCTGCCGGTCAGTTCGGCCGAGCCCCCGCGCGCGGTGTGGGAGGTCCGCCAGTCCTGCAGCGCCTCGTACGCCGCGTGATCCATGAAGGAGCCGTCCAACTCCACGACCGCGCGGCCGCCTTGGGGCACGTGATGCAGGGTTCTGCTGAGCCGGGGCACGGCGAGGAACGTCAACTGGCCGCGTACGTGCACATGGTGGACCCCGTCCTTCTCCTCGCGCGTGATGCGGGTGTGGGTGAGGCGGCGCAGGGCGAGGAAGACGGCCACGGCGATCCCGAGGAGCACGCCCTCCAGGACGCCGAGGACGACGACGCCGAGCGTGGTGGCGACGTACACCGGGACCTCGCGGTGGCGGTTCACCGTGCGGATGTGGTGCAGGGACACCATCTGGATCCCGACGGCCATCACCAGGGCGGCGAGCGCGGCGAGCGGGATGTGCTCCAGGAGCGGGACCATCAGCAGCGTGGCGATCACCACGAGGACGCCGTGCAGCATCGTGGAGTTGCGGCTCACCGCGCCCGCGTTCACGTTCGCCGTGCTGCGGACGGCCACTCCGGCGACGGGCAGGCCGCCGAGGGCGCCGGAGACGATGTTGGCCGCGCCCTGGCCGAGGAGTTCGCGGTCGAGGTCCGAGCGGCCGAGCCGGGCCTGGGCTCCGGTGCGGGCGGCGGCCATCTTGTCCACGGCGACCGCGCCGAGCAGGGACTGCACGCTGCACACCAGGGTCGTGGTGAGCACGGCGGCCACGACACCGAGTGCCGGTCCCTCGGGCAGCCCGGCCAGCGCGTGGCTGCTCCAGGAGGGCAGGTCGACGCGGGGCAGGCTGAGTCCGGTGAGCAGGGCGGCCGCCGTGGCCCCGGTGACCGCGACGAGCGGGGCCGGGACCTTGCGCAGCAGGCGTCCCGGTTCGCCGGGCAGGCGCGGCCAGGCCAGCAGCAGTGTCAGGGTCAGCGCGCTCACCGTCACCGCGGCCGGGTCCAGGTGCGCCAACTGGTGCGGCAGCGCACGGAGGTTGCTCAGCACCGAGCTGTCCGGGCTGCCGCCGATCACGATGTGCAGCTGGGCCACGGCGATGGTGACGCCGATGCCCGCGAGCATCCCGTGGACCACGGCCGGGCTGACCGCGAGGGCGCCGCGCGCCACCCGCAGGCAGCCCAGGCCGAGTTGGGCGAGTCCGGCGAGGACGGTGATGCCGCAGGTCGCCCGCCAGCCGTACCGGTGGATCAGGTCGGCGGTGACCACGGTCAGTCCGGCGGCCGGGCCGCTGACCTGGAGCGGGCAGCCGCCGATCCGGCCGGCGACGATCCCGCCGACGGCGGCGGCGACCAGGCCCGCCTGCAGGGGCGCGCCGGTGGCGAGCGCGATGCCGAGCGAGAGCGGCAGGGCGATGAGGAAGACGGCGACGGAAGCGGACAGGTCGGCACCCTCGACGGCGAAACGGCGGCGCCGGGGCGGTGGGTCGGTGGGTGGGGAATGGGAGTGAACGCGGGTGGGGGCGGTGGCTGACATCGTTTCCCGTCTCCTCCGGGGCTGCGCGGTCGCTGACTTGGGGTGGCTCGCCCGTATTCCGCCGTGTGGTGGCGGACATGGGGCGGGTGTTCGGTCGCGGCCGTGGGTCACGGCGTACAGCGGCGGGATGGATCAAATTTCGGTAAATGAATCGTAATGGCGAGTAAATGTCCCGCATAGCCTTTCGAGGCATATGGCGCATATCTCCACCCTCCAGAGTGAAGGGGGCATTTCATCGGCTTGTCGTACTAATTCCTTCTCGGCCCCGTGCGACCTTGGCGGCGCCGTCGGGGCGAACCCGGCGCAGCACCACAGAACGCCGTCATCAACTCGCCCGAGAGAAGCGCCTGAGAGAAGGAAGAAGGTGGGCGGAAACATGGCCGCCACCCAGAGGATCGCCGTCTGTGCCATGGTCGCCGCGGCCGGTGCCGCATCCCTCGCCGGCTGCGCCACCGGCTCCCACCCCGTGAAGGAAGGTGCGCCGGGCCCGCAGAAGGGGGTCGACGCCCCCAGGAGCGTGGTCCGTCTGATCGGTGACGGATCCACCGCCTACACCGGATCGCAGCCGCACCTGCCCAGGCCCGAGAAGCTGAAGCCGGGTCAGAAGCCGCCGCAGTTCGTGGTGTTCTCCTGGGACGGCGCCGGGGAGGACAGCCAGAAGCTGTTCTCGCACTTCCGCAAGGTCGCCAAGGACAACCACGCGAACATGACGTTCTTCCTCAGCGGCGTCTACATGCTGCCGGAGGCCAAGCGCGACCTCTACAAGCCGCCGCAGCACTCGCCGGGCCGCTCCGACATCGGCTTCAACGACGACCAGGGCATCGCCGACACCGCCAAACAGGCCCGCCTCGCCTGGCTGGAGGGCAACGAGATCGGCACCCACTTCAACGGCCACTTCTGCGGACCCGACGGCGGGGTCGGCCAGTGGTCGGTGGACGAGTGGAAGAGCGAGATCGACCAGGCCAAGCAGTTCGTGAAGACCTGGAAGACCAACTCGGGCCTGAAGAACGCCTCTCCGCTGCCCTTCGACTACGACAAGGAACTCATCGGCGCCCGCACCCCCTGCCTGGAGGGGCAGAAGAACTTCATGAAGGCGGCGAGCCAGATGGGCTTCCGCTACGACTCCAGCGGCGTCAACAACCAGCTCTGGCCGAAGAAGAAGGACAGCCTGTGGGACCTGTCGATGCAGCTGGTCCCCTTCCCCGGGCACACCTTCGAGCAGCTGACCATGGACTACAACTTCATGGTCAACCAGTCCGGCACCCAGACCCAGGGCGACCCCGACAAGTTCGGCCTCTGGGGCGACGAGATGCGTGACGGCCTGCTCAAGGGCTTCGACCGTGCCTACAACGGCAACCGCGCGCCTCTGATCATCGGCAACCACTTCGAGTCCTGGAACGGCGGCACCTACATGCGGGCCATCGAGGACGTGGTGAAGACGGTGTGCGGCAAGCCCGACGTGCGCTGCGTCTCCTTCCGTGAACTGGCCGACTGGCTGGACACGCAGGACCCGCAGACCCTCACGAAGCTGCGCACCCTGGAGGTCGGGGAGACGCCCAGGCAGGGCTGGGCGTCCTTCCTCTCCGGCCGCCCGGCACCGGCGCCGAAGGGCGTACCCGGGGCGCCGGCGGCCAAGCAGTAGGACGCGTCAGGCGGGGGTGGCGACACCCTCGCCCAGTACGAAGCCGGGATCGATCTGCGCCGCCAGGTCGGTCCCGGTGCGCTCGTTCCCCCACGACTCGGCGTTCTTCAGATGGAAGTGCGCCATCTGACGGGTGTAGCGCTCCCGGTCGCGCAGCGCGTACGTCGCGTCGGCGGCGGTCCTCAGCCGGTGCAGCGCGGCCGCGTTGGTCTCCTCCAGGAGCCCGAAGCGGGGCGGGCGCCCCTTCTCCATGGCACGCACCCAGTCCGAGTGCCCGACCGTCACCAGCAGGTCGTCCCCGACCTCCTTGCGCAGGAAGTCGATGTCGTCCTGGGCCTGGACCTTGTTGCCGACGACCTTCAGCGTGACGTCGAAGTCGCGGGCGTACTCCTTGTACTGGCGGTAGACGGAGACCCCCTTCCGCGTCGGCTCGGCGACGAGGAACGTCATGTCGAAGCGGGTGAACATGCCGGAGGCGAAGGAGTCCGAACCGGCGGTCATGTCCACCACCACGTACTCGTCGGGGCCGTCGACGAGATGGTTCAGGAACAGCTCCACCGCTCCCGTCTTGGAGTGGTAGCAGGCGACCCCCAGGTCGGCGTCCGTGAAGGGGCCGGTGACCATCAAACGGACGGCGCCGCCGTCGAGTTCCACCGGGCGCGCGCAGGCGTCGTAGATCGCGTTGGGCTCGCGCACCCGGACCATCCGCGAGCCCTCGCCGGGCGGGGTCGTCTTGATCATCGTCTCGGCGGAGGCGATGCGCGGGTTGCTGCCGCGCAGATGGTTCTTGATGAGCCGCAGCCGGTCGCCCATGGCGGGCAGCGCGGCCGCCTCCGCCTCGTCGAGGCCGAGAGCGGGGCCGAGGTGCTGGTTGATGTCGGCGTCGATGGCGACCACGGGGGCTCCGGCGGCCGCCAGATGGCGGATGAAGAGGGAGGAGAGCGTGGTCTTGCCGCTGCCGCCCTTCCCGACGAAAGCAATTTTCATGTTCACGAACGGTAGTCGCTTCATCGCTTTACGTGTCAGGGAGTCCGGCGAAGACCACTCCTTCGTGGGGTGGCCGTCAGGTGCCCGCAGGGCTTCCCCAGGGGTGCGGGACCGGTCGAGGGGCGGACGCGTAGGGTCGTACGCATGAGTACGACTGGTGCGACCGCCGACCCGCTCGCCGCCCTGGGGTCGCTGCCCGGTGTGGCCGACTCCGTGGAGTCCGTGCGCAAGGCCGTGGACCGGGTCTACGGGCACCGGATCATGCGGCGCCGCAGCAACGCGATCACCTCCGAGGCCGCGCTGCGCGCTGCGCGTGGTTCGGCCGCGCTGTCCGGTGCCGACTGGGCCCTGGAGGAGGTGCGGCGGCGTACGGACTTCAGTACCGACACCGAGGCGCGCGCCATGGGCGCGGCCCTCAGGCTGACCGCCGAGGCGGGTCAGCTGCTGTCCATCTGGCGGCAGTCACCCCTGCGGGTGCTGGCCCGGCTGCATCTGGTGGCGGCCGCGAGCGACGGCGACGAGGTGGGCCGTCCGCGCCGCGCCGGTGAGACGGCCGACGAGCCGCTGATCGAGCTGCCGCTGCCGGACGCCCCCGAGGTCTCGGGCCGCCTGGACGGCCTCGCGGAGTTGATCATCGCGGGCAGCTCGGCGCCCGCCCTGGTGACGGCCGCCGTGGTGCACGGTGAACTGCTCGCGCTGCGCCCCTTCACCTCGCACAACGGGCTCGTCGCCCGCGCCGCCGAGCGCATCGTGCTCATCGGCAGCGGTCTGGACCCGAAGGCGGTGTGCCCTTCCGAGGTCGGCCACGCCGAACTGGGGCGCGCGGCCTATCTGGGCGCGCTGGAGGGATACGTCTCGGGCACTCCCGACGGCATGGCGGCCTGGATCGCACACTGCGGCCGCGCGGTCGAACTCGGCGCCCGTGAGTCGACGGCGGTGTGCGAGGCGCTGCAGCGCGGAGCGGCCTGAGCCGGGACGGATCAGGGGCGGCCGAACGCGGGGCGCCCCGGACAGGGTTGCGGCGGTACGAATCCCTCTCGTACCGCCGCTGGCATGTTCACCCGGGTTACCAAGCGTCCTCGTGTGTTGCTCATCAGGTCGGGGTGCTTTGCCCGGCCCTGGTGTAGCAGGCCCGTAATCGACGGTCCGACGTCGCGTGGGTGCCCAGTGTTCATGCAAGGTCCGTGGGGCCAAGTGCGTAGTAACAGGTAATCCTCGCGGATGTCCTTTGGTCTCGCGGGCCGTTGATTCCTTTGTACTGCAAAAGTGGAGGAATCGGAACCCCTGGCCGCACTTCTTTGCTTATCGTCCCATCCGGGATTTCAGGTTTGAATCCCGGGTGAACCGGTGCGGACAGGGGAGAAACGGTCAGGCGGTCGTGGTGCGGCGCCGGTTGGCGTACCAGACGAGGCCGGCCGTGGCCGCCGCCGCGCCCAGGGCCGCCATCGCGACGAGTGCGGGCCGCGGTGGCACCGAGAGCGCGGGCAGCCGCTGCTTGAGCCGGACCGGCTTGCGGAACTCCAGGACCGGCCAGCCGCGCGCGACCGCCTCGCGGCGCAGCGCGCGGTCGGGGTTCACGGCGTGCGGGTGGCCCACCGCCTGGAGCATCGGCAGATCGGTCACCGAGTCGCTATAGGCGTGGCTGCGGTCGAGGTCGTACCCCTCGGACGCGGCCAGTTCACGGACGGCCTCGGCCTTGGTGGGGCCGTAGGCGTAGTACTCGACCTCGCCGGTGTAGCAGCCGTCCTCGCCGACGACCAGGCGTGTGGCCACCACGCGGTCGGCGCCGAGCAGTTCGCCGATCGGCTCCACCACCTCGGCGCCGGAGGTGGACACGATTACCACGTCGCGTCCGGCGGCGTGATGGCGCTCGATGAGCGAGGCGGCCTCGTCGTAGATGATCGGGTCGATCAGGTCGTGCAGGGTCTCGGCCACGATCTCCCTGACCTGCCGCACGTTCCAGCCGCGGCACAGCGTGGACAGATACTCGCGCATCCGCTCCATCTGGTCGTGGTCCATACCTCCGGCCAGGAAGACGAACTGGGCATATGCGGTGCGCAAGGCCGCCCTGCGGTTGATCAGTCCGCCTTGGTAGAAGGACTTGCTGAAGGTGAGTGTGCTCGACTTCGCAATGACCGTCTTGTCCAGGTCGAAGAAGGCCGCTGCGCGGGGCAAGGAGTGGTTTTCCACGACCCCGAGCATAGGCGCCCACCATTCGGCGTAAGGTGTGGCGCGTGGGTTTGCCTGAGAGGCCTCTCGGGTACACCATGGAAGTCACGGATCGTTCGCGACCGTGCTAACCCGGTCCGGCTCCTCCCCCCCCGAGTCGGACCGTGGGGACGACCCCCGCTCTCCCCCCCGGCGGGGGTCGTCGCATGTCCAAGTGGGGTTTCTCCTTCCTTTTCCGGTGTGGATCCGGTGGCGGCCGAAGGCTGGCCGCCGTTTCGTCATGCCCATGATTGATTACGTACGGTAATCATCAGGGTGCTCTCTGGAAGTCGTACACGAACCGTGTGCGCGTCACTGGTTTGAGTGACGGAGATATTCACAGGCCCTTCGGCATCCACAGTTTTCGATCAAGATCCACATCATTTCCGGGTTCGCCGCATCGTGATTCCACCGCGCTCCGGAGCGGGCCGCTCGATGGCCTGATCGCAATGCCGGGGGCGCGTATGGCCGGTTCCTATCGGCCGTTCATATGGAGACCTTTACCGGTTCTCCACAACTTGGGGAATCGCGTGGCCCGAGGGGACCGCGCGCACCACGCAGCGAAAGGGAATCCGCCATGACCGGAATCGTCACCCACGATCCGCCACCGACCGCCGGAGACCGGGCGGCCCGCCCGCTCATCGTCACCGAGGACGCCCTGCTCCTGGACGACCTGCTGCGCCTGTGCGCGGCGGCGGGCGCCACACCCGAGGTCCACCACTGCGTCCCCGACCTCGGCGGCTGGTCGGAGGCCCCGCTCGTGCTCGTCGGGGACGACGCCGCCCGCCGGGTGCGCGGGGCCGCGCGCCGCAGAGGAGTGGTGCTGGTGGGCCGTGACCAGGACGACCCCGACGTGTGGAAACGCGCCGTCGAGATCGGCGCCGACCACGTCCTGATGCTGCCCGACGGCGAGCAGTGGCTCGTCGACCGCATCGCCGACGTGGCCGAAGGAGTCGGCCGCCCCGCCCTCACCGTCGGGGTCATCGGCGGCCGGGGCGGTGCCGGGGCCTCCACCCTCGCCTGCGCCCTCGCCGTCACCTCCGCCCGCGAGGGCGTGCGCACCCTTCTGGTGGACGCCGATCCGCTGGGCGGCGGACTCGACGTGCTCCTCGGCGGCGAGAGCGCCGAGGGCCTGCGCTGGCCCGCCTTCGCCGCCTCGCGCGGCCGGGTCGGCGGCGGCGCCCTGGAGGAGTCCC
>NZ_WWIR01000717.1 GCF_009863025.1 Streptomyces sp. SID4985
GGCTGGTCGCGCAGTTCCCCGCGCCCCTAAAAGACACCGGTTGCCCGCGCCCCCTAAAAACGCCGGTTGCCCGCGCCCCCTAAAGACACCGGTTGCCCGCGCCGCCTGAAAACGCCGGTTGCCCGCGCTCCTTCAGGGAGTTGCCGTCGCCCCTCGCCTGCAAGTACCCCTAGTCCGCCGACAGTACGAACGACGTCTGGGTCTTCGTGAAGCCCTGTGCCTTCGCTTCCAGCAAGTACGTGCCCGGCTTCGCCTTGTTCGGCTGGGGGGTTTCGCACTTCGGGGTGGTCTGGGCTCGGTCCCACTTGACCGTGTAGGTGATGCTCTGGCCGGCGGGGACCTTGAAGACGAGGCTCGTCGCGCCCTTGGGGCAGTCGGCGGAGGACCAGAAGGGGTCGTCGCCGTCGGCCGGGGTGATCGTCAGGACGGCGCTCTTGGGGCCGAGGTCGGTCTTGCAGGCCGAGGAGCCGGTGTTCTTGACGACCAGTTCGAAGGTCGGGGTCTGGTCGGGCGAGTAGGAGTTGTGGACGCTGCGCAGGCTGAGGGTGACCGCGCCGGGGGCGCAGTCGGGCAGCGAGGAGGACGCGGGGATCGTGTCGGCCGTACCGACACCGCCGCCGGAGGAGCCCGTACCGCCCGAGCCCGAGCCGGAACCCGAGCCGCCGGTGTCCGAGCCGTCGCCGGAACCGGAGCCGTCACCGCCGTCCGAGCCGGAGCCGCCGCCCGAACCCGAGCCGGAGTCGGCACCGCCGGATCCGTCGCCGCCGCTCGACTCGTCGCGTCCGCCGGGGTGTTGGCTGATCGCCGGGCCGGAGGAGGAGGGTCCGGGGGTGATGGTGGACGCGGGATTCTTGCCGTTGGAGCCGTCGGCGTTCTTCTTGCCGCCACCGCCGCCGGACGTGACGATCCAGGTGACCAGGAGCGCCAACACGGCGACCACGGACACCAGTACGACCCTCCGTCGCCAGTAGATGGACGAGGGAAGCGGCCCGATCGGATTGCGCAGAGATCCCACGAGCGAACTCTACGAGAGATCACCCCGCCGGGCGGCGTCCCCCGCCGCCCCGATGCCAACTTTTCCGGATCATCATCCCGGCAACTGCCGCCAGGGATCGGCCCCTTGCGGGCGAACCGACGCTCCGTGCGCGGACGGTCACCGATGATGACCGCGCGAGCCGTGGCAGGATCGAAGGGTCATGACTGAGAAGCTGCACACCCCCGTGATCGCCTGGTTCGACGTCCACGCCCGCGACCTCCCCTGGCGCCGCCCGGAGGCGGGGCCGTGGGGCGTGATGGTCAGCGAGTTCATGCTCCAGCAGACCCCGGTGAACCGGGTGCTGCCCGTCTACGAGCAGTGGCTGGCCCGCTGGCCGCGCCCGGCCGACCTGGCCAAGGAGGCGCCCGGCGAGGCCGTGCGCGCCTGGGGGCGGCTCGGCTATCCCCGCCGCGCGCTCCGGCTGCACGGCGCGGCCGTGGCCATAACGGAGCGGCACGGCGGTGACGTACCCACCGACCACGCCCAGCTCCTCGCGCTGCCCGGCATCGGCGAGTACACGGCCGCCGCCGTGGCCTCCTTCGCCTACGGCCAGCGGCACGCCGTCCTCGACACCAATGTGCGCCGGGTCTTCGCGCGCGCGGTGACGGGAGTCCAGTACCCGCCGAACGCCACCACGGCCGCCGAGCGGCGCCTGGCGCGCGAGCTGCTGCCCGAGGACGAGAAGACGGCCGCGCGCTGGGCCGCCGCCTCCATGGAGCTGGGCGCGCTGGTGTGCACGGCGAAGAACGAGGGCTGCGGAAGCTGCCCGATCTCGACGCAGTGCGCCTGGCGGCTCGCGGGCAAGCCGGAGCACGACGGGCCGCCGCGGCGCGGGCAGACGTACGCCGGTACGGACCGGCAGGTGCGCGGAAAGCTGCTCGCGGTGCTGCGGGAGGCACATGTGCCGGTGCCGCAGGCGGCGCTGGACCGGGTGTGGCACGAGCCGGTGCAGCGGGCCCGCGCGCTGGACGGGCTCGTGACGGACGGTCTCGTGGAGCCGCTCGCGGGCGGGCTCTACCGGCTGCCGCTGAGCTGACGCACCGGTACGTCACAGGCTCGCGGGTCCGTGTCGCGGAACAGCCGGACCGGCAAACCACCACGAATACCGGCAAGACGGCCACTCCCCCTTCCCCGGGCCCGCTTCCGTTACACAACCGACGTACAGCCGAGTGCCGACCGCAGGCTGCTCCGCACAGCCCCGTGACAACAGCTCCGTAGTTTTCTCCCGTGCCCGGCGGACCACCGGGCCGTACACGGCAGGCATGAGCCTGGGCGGGACAACGGGGATACGGAGGCGGTCGATCATGGCGCAGGGCGAGGTGCTCGAGTTCGAGGAGTACGTCCGCACCCGGCAGGACGCGCTGCTGCGCAGCGCGCGTCGGCTGGTGCCGGACCCCGTGGATGCCCAGGACCTGCTCCAGACGGCGCTGGTGCGGACGTACGGCCGCTGGGAGGGCATCGCGGACAAGCGGCTCGCGGACGCCTATCTGCGCCGGGTCATGATCAACACTCGGACCGAGTGGTGGCGGGCGCGCAAGCTGGAGGAGATCCCCACCGAGCAGCTCCCCGACGCGTGCGTGGACGACGCCACCGACCAGTACGCCGACCGCTCCCTGCTGATGGACATCATGAAGGTACTGGCGCCCAAGCAGCGCAGTGTCGTGGTGCTGCGACACTGGGAGCAGATGTCCACGGAGGAGACGGCCGCGGCCCTCGGCATGTCGACGGGCACGGTCAAGAGCACGCTGCACCGGGCGCTCGCCCGGCTCCGCGAGGAGCTGGAGGCCCGCGATCTGGACGCACGCGCGCTGGAGCGTGAGGAGCGGGAGCGTTGCGCGGCCTGAACGGCGGCGGGGCCGGTGCGGCCCGGCGGAGTTCACGGGCGGTGATCACGGCTGCGGCCGCGCTCACCGCCGTCGCCCTTTTCGCCGCCGCGTGCGGCACCGGGGGCACCGGCGCGCGGGACGAGGGTCCGGCGCACGCCTCGGCGGTGGCCGGGGCGGCCTCCCCGTCGCCGAGTCCGGCCGGTCCGTACAAGCGGGTGGACGCGGTGCGGCTGCTGAAGGCCGACCCCGGGGTCTCGGCGGCGGTGAAGAAGGAACTGAAGCCGTGTGCCGGGGACGACTACCCGGTGGACGTCTCCTACGGCGATCTGACCGGCGGGACCCGGTACGACGTCGTGATCAACGTGCTGACCTGCACGGACGCGGTCGGGATCGGCTCGTATGTGTACCGGGAGACGGGCGGCTCGTACAAGAACGTCTTCCGGACCGAGGAGTCGCCGGTCTACGCGGAGATCGACCAGGGTGTGCTGAGCGTGACCAAGCAGGTGTACCGGAAGGGAGACCCCATCTCCAGCCCGTCCGGCGAGGACGTGATCCCGTACCGGTGGAAGACCGGCCGGTTCGTACAGGGCAAGCCGGTCCACACCGACTACAGCGGCACCGTCGGCGGGCAGCCCAGCCCCGTCCCGGACAACTGACGCCCCCACCGAGCCCCCACGAGACGGAGAGCACCCCGGATGCCAGAGCAGACCCACGTCCTGTTCGTCGAGGACGACGACGTCATCCGTGAGGCCACCCAGCTCGCCCTGGAGCGGGACGGCTTCGCGGTGACCGCCATGCCGGACGGGCTGTCCGGTCTGGCGGCGTTCCGGTCCGACCGGCCGGACATCGCGCTCCTGGACGTGATGGTGCCGGGCCTGGACGGGGTGAGCCTGTGCCGCCGTATCCGGGACGAGTCGACGGTGCCGGTGATCATGCTCTCGGCGCGGGCCGACTCCATCGACGTGGTCCTCGGCCTGGAGGCGGGCGCCGACGACTACGTGACCAAGCCGTTCGACGGTGCGGTGCTGGTAGCCCGCATCCGGGCGGTGCTGCGCCGCTTCGGGCACGCCGGGCACACGGCGGACGGCTCGGGGGCCGAGGCCCCTTCCGACGGAATACTGGCCTTCGGGGAGCTGGAGATCGACACCGAGGGCATGGAGGTGCGCCGCGCGGGGCAGCCGGTGGCGCTCACCCCGACCGAGATGCGGCTGCTCCTGGAGTTCTCCGGCGCGCCGGGCACCGTGCTCTCCCGCGACAAGCTGCTGGAACGCGTGTGGGAGTACGGCTGGGGCGGGGACACCCGGGTCGTGGACGTGCATGTGCAGCGGCTGCGGCAGAAGATCGGCCAGGACCGGATCGAGACGGTCCGCGGCTTCGGCTACAAGCTGCGGGCCTGAGCGGAGCCGACATGCCGGGATTCATCCGGCGCCCGGTGCGGCGCGTGGCGGGAGTGGGCCTCAGAACGGGGCTGCGGTGGAAGCTGAGCGCGGCGATCGCGCTGGTCGCGGGCCTGGTGGCGATCGGGCTGAGCCTGGTCGTGCACAACGCGGCCCGGGTCTCCATGCTGGACAACGCCCGTGACCTCGCCAACCAGCGGGTGCAGATCGCCCAGCGCAACTACGAGCTGTCCGGGCGGCCCAACTTCCCCAACATCAAAATCGACGATCCCCGGCTGCCGGGCCCCCTGCGGGAGAAGGTGGAGGAGGGGCGCCGGGCCAGTTACGTCAGCGACCAGGGCAGCGGGGAGCCGGACATCTGGGCGGCGGTGCCGGTCAAGGGCGGGCATGTGCTGTCCCTGCACAGCTCCTTCCCGGACCGCTCGACCGACGTCCTGACCGACCTCGACCAGGCGCTGGTCATCGGCTCCATCGCGGTGGTGCTCGGCGGCAGCGCGCTCGGCGTGCTGATCGGCGGCCAGCTCTCCCGGCGACTGCGCAAGGCGGCGGCCGCCGCGAACCAGGTCGCCAAGGGCGAGACGGACGTACGCGTCCGGGAGGCCATCGGCGGGGTCGTACGGGACGAGACCGACGACCTGGCGCGCGCGGTGGACGCCATGGCGGACGCGCTCAAGCAGCGCCTTGAGGCCGAGCGGCGGGTCACCGCCGACATCGCGCACGAGCTGCGCACCCCCGTGACGGGTCTGCTGACGGCCGCCGAGCTGCTGCCCCCCGGGCGGCCCACGGAGCTGGTCCTGGACCGCGCCAAGGCCATGCGCACCCTCGTGGAGGACGTGCTGGAGGTGGCCCGTCTCGACGGCGCCTCCGAGCGGGCCGAGCTGCAGGACCTCATGCTGGGCGAGTTCGTCGCCCGGCGGGTGACCGCCAAGGACCCGGACGTCGTCGTACGGGTGGTACACGAGTCGGAGGTCACCACGGACCCCCGGCGCCTTGAGCGGGTGCTGTTCAACCTGCTCGCAAACGCCGCCCGGCACGGCAGGCCGCCGATCGAGGTGACCGTCGAGGGCCGGGTGATCCGCATCCGCGACCACGGCCCCGGTTTCCCGGAGGAGCTGCTCGCCGAGGGTCCGCTCCGCTTCCGCACCGGCAGCGAGGACCGCTCCGGGCAGGGCCACGGGCTGGGGCTGACCATCGCGGCGGGCCAGGCGCGGGTGCTGGGCGCCCGGCTCACCTTCCGCAACGTACGTCCCCCGGGCGCGCCGCCGGGCGTCCCCTCCGAGGGCGCGGTCGCGGTGCTGTGGCTGCCGGAGCACGCGCCGACGAACACGGGGAGCTATCCGGTGCTGCCGCCGTCCGGGAACCCCGGCTGAGTCCGGCGGCCGGTCAGCAGGTCCAGTCCTTGTCCAGGTCCAGTCCGTCCGTGCGGGGCTGCGTGAACGAGAACCAGTTCCCGGAGTCGTCGCGCAGCAGCGCCTCCGTGCCGTACGGGCGCTCCTGGGGCTCCTGCAGGAACTCCACGCCGCGGTCCTTGAGCTTCTTGTAGTCGCCGTGGATGTCGTCGGTGGTCAGCACACCGGCTCCGAGCACCCCCTTGGCCACGAGCTTCTTCACCATCTCGGCGGACTCGGGGTCCATCGCGGGCGACTGGGGCACCATCAGCGTCAGTTCGACGTCGGGCTGCTCGGGGGAGCCGACGGTGAGCCAGCGCATGCCGCCCTCGCCCATCGTCAGGTCCGTACGGACCTCCAGGCCGAGCTTCTCGGTGTAGAACTCCTTCGCCCGGTCCTGGTCGAGTACCCAGACGGTCGCGATCTTGAGTCCCTTGATCATGACGTGCTCCTGCTGTTCGCGGTGATCGGCTCCTGCTCAGTCACCGTATGCAGGGGAGTCCTCGCCATGCTTCTCCGGAATTGCGCTGTCCGCCCGGTCCGCTCCGGAGCCGTTCCTGAACCCGCCCGCCCAGAACATGGCATAGCACCCGGGGATGAGGGCGGCCCCGCTTCCCCTGTGCCGGGCCCGGTACTCGCTGGGGGTCAGCCCGGTCCGCGCCTTGAACCGGGCGGAGAAGGTGCCCAGGCTGCTGAACCCGACCAGATGGCAGATCTCGGTCACCGAGACCCCGGCGGTGCGCAGAAGGTCCTGCGCCCGCTCGATCCGCCGGTGGGTCAGGTACTGCCCGGGTGTCTCGCCGTAGACGTCCTTGAAGGCGCGCAGGAAGTGGAACCGCGAGTACCCGGCGTGTGCCGCGACCGCGCTCAGGTCGAGGCCGGGGTCGGCCCAGCCCCGGTCCATGGCGTCCTTGGCCAGGCGCATACGGCGCACTTTGTCCATGCGGCCGATGGTGACACGGGGCACTGACAGTGCCCGGGCAAAAGCGAAGGCCCCCGGGGCGGACACGCGCCGGGGGCCTTCGGTCAGTGGTGCGGTGGGTCAGACCGCTTCGACGACCGGGAGCGGGGCGGCGTCGGCGCCGTCCGCCTCGGGCTTCTGGGGGCCGCCGCGGAGCGGGACCTCCTTGACGAACAGGGACGCGATCAGGACCACGACCGCGACCACCGCGCCGAGCAGGAAGGCGGAGTGGATACCGGCCGAGACCGCGTGCTTGTACGCGTCCTGCAGCGGGACCGGAAGCAGGCGCAGGTGCGCCGCGTCCAGCTGCGCGGACTGCTCGGTGACCTTGCGGGCCATCGCGCCGCCGCGCTCGGCCATGGTCTCGTTCACCCGGTTGTTGAACAGCGCGCCCATGACCGCCACGCCGAACGAGGAACCGAGGGTACGGAACAGGGTGGCGGAGGACGAGGCGACGCCCATGTCCTTCATCTCCACGCTGTTCTGCGCGACCAGCATCGTGATCTGCATCAGGCAGCCCATGCCCGCGCCGACCACGGCCATGTAGATGCCGGAGGTCACCCGGGTCGTGTCGACGCCCATGGTCGACATCAGGTAGAGGCCGACGATCATCAGGGCGCCGCCCACGATCGGGAACGCCTTGTAGCGGCCGCTGCCCGTGGTGACCCGGCCCGCGACCATGGAGGTCACGAGCATCGCGCCCAGCATCGGCAGGAGCAGCAGACCGGAGTTGGTCGCGGACGCGCCCTGCACGGACTGCTGGTACAGCGGCAGGAAGAGCGTGGCGCCGAACATCACGAAACCGGTGATGAAGCCGATGACGGCCATGAGCGTGAAGTTGCGGCTCTTGAAGATGTGCAGCGGCAGCACCGGCTCGGCGGCCCTGGTCTGCCAGAACACGAACCCGACCAGCGAGGCCACGCCGAGCGCGATCAGCTCCATGATGCGCGCGGAGGTCCACGCGTACTGCGTGCCGCCCCAGGTGGTGACGAGCACGATGGAGGTGATGCCGACGGTCAGCAGCACGACGCCGAGGTAGTCGATGCCGGCCTTGGCCCGCTTCTTCGGCAGGTGCAGCACGGCGGTGACCAGCGCGAGCGCGACGGCGCCGAGCGGCAGGTTGATGTAGAAGGTCCAGCGCCATCCCCAGTTGTCGGTGATGGTGCCGCCGACCAGCGGGCCGCCGATCATGGCGAGCGCCATGACACCGGCCATCATGCCCTGGTACTTGCCGCGCTCACGCGGCGGAATCAGGTCGCCGATGATCGCCATGACGCCGACCATGAGGCCACCGGCGCCGAGACCCTGGATGGCACGGAAGCCGATGAGCTGGCCCATGTCCTGGGCCATGCCGCTCAGCGCCGAACCGATCAGGAAGATCACGATCGAGGTGAGGAAGGCGCCCTTGCGCCCGAACATGTCGCCGACCTTGCCCCAGACGGGGGTGGAGGCCGCGGTCGCGAGCGTGTAGCCGGTGACCACCCAGGACAGGTGCTCCAGGCCGCCGAGGTCGCCGACGATGGTCGGCATCGCGGTGCCCACGATCATGTTGTCCAGCATCGCGAGCATCATCGCGATCATGAGCGCCATCAGAACGACGCGTACGCTCTTCGGCTGCTTCTCCGGTTCCGCGGATTTCCCCTTGTCCGCAGAGGCCGTCTGTGTGTCCGCCATCTCTCCCACTCCCTTGCGACAGGTACTTACTTGCCGCCCGGCTAGTTCACTACACTGAAGGTAGCCAGTTTACTAGCCGGGCGTCAAGTAAGTTTCCCGGGAGCGCGAGGAGTACGAGGATGGGTGGCACGATGGACGGCACCAAGCAGCAGCGCCGCGGCAACACCCGCCAGCGCATCCAGGACGTGGCGCTCGAGCTCTTCGCGGAGCAGGGCTACGAGAAGACGTCTCTGCGCGAGATCGCGGAACGCCTCGACGTGACCAAAGCGGCCCTGTACTACCACTTCAAGACGAAGGAAGAGATCATCGTCAGTCTCTTCCGGGATCTGACGCAACCGATCGAGGACCTGATCGAGTGGGGCCAGGGGCAGCCGCACACCCTGGAGACCAAGCAGGAGATCGTCCGGCGCTACAGCGAGGCGCTGGCCGGAGCGGAGCCGCTCTTCCGGTTCATGCAGGAGAACCAGGCGACGGTACGGGAACTGCGCATCGGCGAGACCTTCAAGGACCGGATGCGCGGACTCAGGGACATCATCATCGACCCCGAGGCCCGGCTCACCGACCAGGTCCGCTGCATCAGCGCACTCTTCACCCTGCACGCGGGGATGTTCCTGCTGCAGGACCTGGAGGGCGACGCCGAGAAGAGGCGCCAGGCCGTTCTCGAGGTCGCCGTGGACATGGTGACGCAGGCGCACGAGAGCGCCCGCGACGGCCAGTGAATCGCGACAGGCAGTGAAACGGCGCCCTGATGTCAGGGCGCCGTCACGTCACGTCCCGTGCGGGACGCGCGCGGCTCAGACGTGGACGCCGTGAGCGCGCAGGAAGACGACCGGGTTGACGGCGGAGCCGTAGTTCGGCGTCGTGCGGATCTCGAAGTGCAGGTGCGGGCCGGTGGAGTTGCCGGTGCTGCCCGAGAGGGCTATGTGCTGACCGGTCTTGACGACCTGGCCGACGCGCACGTCGACGCGGGACAGGTGGGCGTACTGCGAGTACAGGCCGTTGCCGTGCTTGATGACGATGGCGTTGCCGTAGGCGGGGCCGTCACCGGCGCCGTTCGGGCCGGCCTTGACGACGGTGCCGCCGTGCGCCGCGAGGACATTGGTGCCGGTGGGCACCGCGAAGTCCTGACCGCTGTGCTTGTGGGCCCAGTGACTGCCGGCCTGGGCGAACCCGGCCGAGAGCTTGTAGTGCTGCACCGGGTCGACCCAGGAGGTCGCGGGGGCGGTCGCGGCGCTCGCGACCCCGCCACCCAGCACGGCCGCGGCGCCAACTCCGGCGGCCATGACGGCCACGCGGCTGCGGAGGGACGTACGGGCGGAACGAGACGTGGAACGCGTGAACATCTATACCTCGTGAACTCGGGGGACAGAGAGCCACCCGGCACACGGTTGTTTCACCGTCTCGCCGGGCGGGACCACACATTGGTAACCCGGCATTCCATTCGCACTCAAACCCCCCTCACTACGGCGGGGCATAGTAGAACCAGCCAAAACGCCCAACTCCGACAGAAACCTCCACCCCGGACACCAGCCGCGCCGACATCGCGGTATCACTCAGAGTTCCGGGATGAATGTCCTATTTTGGCTTGATTAACTTTCCCACTATCCGGTGTAGTAACGGACATTTCGCCTGTGCGGCATGTCACCGGCGGGGCTATTCGACGGCCCCATAAATGTGACCCGCACCTCTGGCCACCTACCCCCCGGTAACCCTACGGTTCCCCTCGCGCCATCCACTTCGCAGAGCATGTCCCTGACATTTCCGGTCTCCGGGACCTGCCCCTGCCCCGTACGGACGCGAGAGGAACCCCCCACCGATGACCAGACGCCCCTGGGCGCGCCGGACCGCCACCGCCGCCGTCTGCCTGACCGCGCTCACCGCCCTGGCCACCCCCGCCCAGGCCGCCGAGGCAGCCCCCAAGGCGGCCGCCGCCACCGTCGACTACGCCACCTGGCAGCGCGACTGCGCGGCCGTCATGGACCAGGCGCTGCCCTACGTCCAGAACCGCGTCGCCACCGCCGCGCCCGGCGAACGCCAGGCGATCGTCTTCGACATCGACAACACCACCCTGGAGACCGACTTCGGCTTCAGCTACCCGCAGCCCGCCAACAGGCCCGTCCTGAACGTCGCCCGCTACGCCCAGGACCACGACGTAGCCCTGTTCTTCGTCACCGCCCGCCCGAGCCTGCTCTCCCTGCCCACCCAGTACAACCTCGAACACGACGGCTACGACGTCACCGGCCTGCGCGTCCGCGGCCTCACCGACCTCTTCAAGGACGTCGCCGCCTACAAGACCGCCCAGCGCGCCGACATCGAGTCCCACGGCTACACGATCATCGCCAACATCGGCAACAGCGCCTCCGACCTCACGGGCGGCCACGCCGAGAAGACGTTCAAGCTGCCGGACTACGACGGGCAGCTGTCGTAGGACCGCTCGGGGGCCCGGTACGGCCCCGCGCACGCGAAAGGGCCGGTGCTCGGAAGCACCGGCCCTTTCGGGTTGTTCAGGCGATCCCCCGGAGGGTCACGCGTCCTTGCTCAGGTTCGGGCCCGCGCCGCCCGCCGCCTGCTCGATCGGCGGGGCGTCCGGGAGGGCCGACTTCTCTTCGCCGCGGAAGGTGAAGGTCTGGTTGTCGCCCTCGCCCTCCGTGTCCACGACCACGATGTGGCCGGGGCGCAGCTCGCCGAAGAGGATCTTCTCCGAGAGGGTGTCCTCGACCTCGCGCTGGATCGTGCGACGCAGCGGACGCGCGCCCAGCACCGGGTCGTAGCCCTTCTTGGAGAGCAGCTCCTTGGCGGACTGGGAGAGCTCGATGCCCATGTCCCGGTCCTTCAGGCGCTCGTCGACCTTGCCGATCATCAGGTCGACGATCCGGAGGATGTCGGCCTGGGTCAGCTGCGGGAAGACGACCACGTCGTCGACGCGGTTGAGGAACTCGGGGCGGAAGTGCTGCTTGAGCTCGTCCGAGACCTTGTTCTTCATGCGCTCGTAGTTGGTCTTCGAGTCGCCCGAGGCGGCGAAGCCCAGGTTGAAGCCCTTGGAGATGTCCCGCGTGCCGAGGTTGGTCGTCATGATGATGACCGTGTTCTTGAAGTCCACGACCCGGCCCTGGGAGTCGGTCAGGCGACCGTCCTCCAGGATCTGCAGCAGCGAGTTGAAGATGTCCGGGTGGGCCTTCTCGACCTCGTCGAAGAGGACCACGGAGAACGGCTTGCGGCGCACCTTCTCGGTGAGCTGGCCGCCCTCCTCGTAGCCCACGTAGCCGGGGGGCGAACCGAAGAGCCGCGAGACCGTGTGCTTCTCGCTGAACTCCGACATGTCGAGGGAGATCAGCGCGTCCTCGTCACCGAAGAGGAACTCGGCGAGCGCCTTGGACAGCTCGGTCTTACCGACACCGGACGGACCGGCGAAGATGAACGAGCCACCGGGACGCTTCGGGTCCTTCAGACCGGCACGCGTACGACGGATCGCCTTCGACAGCGCCTTGACGGCGTCGACCTGGCCGATGACCCGCTTGTGGAGCTCGTCCTCCATGCGGAGCAGGCGGCTGGACTCCTCCTCGGTCAGCTTGAAGACCGGGATGCCGGTGGCGGTCGCGAGGACTTCGGCGATCAGCTCGCCGTCGACCTCGGCGACGACGTCCATGTCGCCGGCCTTCCACTCCTTCTCGCGCTTGGCCTTGGCGGCCAGGAGCTGCTTCTCCTTGTCGCGCAGGGAGGCGGCCTTCTCGAAGTCCTGCGAGTCGATCGCGGACTCCTTGTCCCGGCGGACACCGGCGATCTTCTCGTCGAACTCACGGAGGTCCGGCGGCGCGGTCATCCGGCGGATGCGCATCCGGGAACCGGCCTCGTCGATCAGGTCGATCGCCTTGTCCGGCAGGAAGCGGTCCGAGATGTACCGGTCGGCCAGGGTGGCGGCCTGGACCAGCGCCTCGTCGGTGATCGAGACGCGGTGGTGCGCCTCGTACCGGTCGCGCAGGCCCTTGAGGATCTCGATCGTGTGCGGCAGCGACGGCTCCGCGACCTGGATGGGCTGGAAGCGGCGCTCGAGGGCCGCGTCCTTCTCCAGGTGCTTGCGGTACTCGTCCAGCGTGGTCGCACCGATGGTCTGGAGCTCACCGCGGGCCAGCATCGGCTTGAGGATGGAGGCGGCGTCGATCGCGCCCTCGGCGGCACCCGCACCGACCAGCGTGTGCAGCTCGTCGATGAACAGGATGATGTCGCCGCGGGTGCGGATCTCCTTGAGGACCTTCTTCAGGCGCTCCTCGAAGTCACCGCGGTAGCGGGAGCCGGCGACCAGGGCACCGAGGTCCAGGGTGTAGAGGTGCTTGTCCTTGAGGGTCTCGGGCACCTCGCCCTTGACGATGGCCTGGGCAAGGCCCTCGACGACGGCGGTCTTGCCGACGCCGGGCTCACCGATCAGCACCGGGTTGTTCTTGGTGCGGCGGGACAGCACCTGCATGACCCGCTCGATCTCCTTCTCGCGCCCGATGACGGGGTCGAGCTTGGTCTCACGAGCGGCCTGAGTGAGGTTCCGGCCGAACTGGTCCAGGACCAGGGAGGTCGAGGGCGTGCCCTCGGCGGGGCCGCCGGCGGTGGCCGCCTCCTTGCCGCCCTGGTAACCGGAGAGCAGCTGGATGACCTGCTGCCGCACCCGGTTGAGGTCTGCGCCCAGCTTGACCAGGACCTGGGCGGCGACGCCCTCGCCCTCACGGATCAGGCCGAGCAGGATGTGCTCCGTGCCGATGTAGTTGTGGCCCAGCTGAAGGGCCTCGCGGAGCGACAGCTCCAGGACCTTCTTGGCACGGGGGGTGAAGGGGATGTGCCCGGACGGGGCCTGCTGGCCCTGACCGATGATCTCCTCCACCTGCTGACGGACCGCCTCAAGCGAAATGCCGAGGCTCTCCAGGGCCTTAGCGGCGACACCTTCACCCTCGTGGATGAGACCCAGGAGGA
Source organism: Streptomyces sp. SID4985 (assembly GCF_009863025.1). Classification (GTDB taxonomy): domain Bacteria; phylum Actinomycetota; class Actinomycetes; order Streptomycetales; family Streptomycetaceae; genus Streptomyces. The sequence continues at coordinate 13,239 of NZ_WWIR01000717.1, forward strand.
TGTGCTCGGTGCCGATGTAGTTGTGGTTGAGCATCCGGGCTTCTTCCTGAGCCAGGACGACAACCCGCCGCGCGCGGTCGGTGAACCTCTCGAACATCGTTAATCGCTCCTCAGAGCGGTCAGGCAGTGGGGGGAACTTCCCCTCCCTGTCCTTCCGCAGCTTAGTCCCGCAAGCGGGGACCGCTCATTCCAACTGCCGACACCGTCGATGGCCTCCTGACCCCTGACGCCGACATCTGCTCCAACCCGATGGTGCGAGACGATGTTCCCGCAGGCCAGGCAGTTACCCCAGTCGCCAGTACGCCGTTGGCGAACGTGAGACGCCCCGTTCTGCGTGTCGCCCCCTCCCACTAGGCATGTCTTACCCGCGGGGACCGACAGTCCATGCCGCGCACGCCCCATCCCTCCGCTATGGGCGAACAACCTCGCACCCCCTCACGCCCCCGCGCACTCCCCTTCCGCACGCGCTGCGGGATCACCCGACTGCCCAGCGTAACCACGGGGCGCCGGGAAGGGTTGCTCCGGACATGTCCTCGGTGCTCCCGGTATCCGCGATTCCTGCCTCCCGGCGTCCGTCCGCCGGTCCCGGCCCGTCCGCTTCCGTTCCCGGGCCGTCCGCTTCCGTTCCCGGTGCGGCGCGGCGGTGGTACGAGGAGGTGCTGGGCTGGGCGACGGCCCCCGGTAGGCCGCTGCGGCTGGTGACGGGGGTGCGGTTCGACGCGCTGGACGTGCCGGCCGAGGCGGGTACGTCGGCGCTGCGGCATCTGGGGCCGGACTCACCGGTGGCCCTCCACGGCGACCGGATGCTGCTCCTGGTGGCCGCGGGCGCGGCGGAGGAGCTGCCGGGACTGCTGGAGTGGCTGGAGTGGGGGCCGCTGTCGCCGGATGTGCGGGCGCTGGGCGCGGGCGGCCTCATGGCGGCACCGGAGCCGCCCGGACGCGCCCGCGAGGGGGCGCGACAGCGGCCCGACACGGTGCGGGGGACCGCCGTA
>NZ_WWIR01000070.1 GCF_009863025.1 Streptomyces sp. SID4985
GCCGCCCCGGCCACCACCCGCACGATCCCGGTCTCCCCGGCCCCGAGCACCTCGCGGACCCGCACCCGCCGCGCCACCCCGAGCCCCGAGCCCCGGACCAGCGCCCCCGCCACCGCACCCGCCCCGGGCCCCACCGGCGCGGCCTCCCACGCCCCCACCTGCCACGTCGCCTACCACCTGGACGACCAGTGGAGCAACGGCTTCCAGGCGACCCTCACCGTCACCACCGACGACGCCCTCACCGACTGGCAGCTGGCCTGGACCTTCGACGACGGCCAGCACATCGGCCAGACCTGGGACGCCACCCCCAACCAGTCCGGCACCCAGGTCACCGCCTCCGCCAAGAGCTACAACAAGTCGGTCGCGGCACACGGATCGTTCGCGTTCGGGTTCGTCGGAACGCATCAGGGGGCGAACGACGATCCGCGCGCCTTCACCCTCAACGGGGAGAAATGCGCGACGGATTGAACGACCGCAGCGCGGGCCGTCTTGCTGCGGACTGCGGAGCCGAGGCACTCCGCCCCGAGCATTTCACTCCTTCAGCGCCGCCGACGGAGTCTTGCCGTCCTGTACTTGCTCGGCCCGCTTGGCGAAGACGCCGGCGACCTTGACCGCGAACGCGTCCGTCGTCCGCACGTGGGGCAGCGCCTCCACCGAGGTCAGCATGATGACGTCGCCGACCCGGATCTGGACCAGAGTCCCCTTCGACCCCTCCGCCCCGGACGCCCCCCACCCGGTGACGGCATCACTCTGCTCACCGAGATCGCCGACCCCCACGGCCCGCGCTTCGGGGACCAGGGCGCTCCATGCCTTCCAGACGGCCGGATAGGCCGACTTCGCCGCGTCCGAGTCCTCGTAGGTCTGGATGAAGAAGGAGAGTTCAGGCTCTCCCTGGTGGCGAAGTCCCGAAGCGCCGACGATCTGGACACGGGCACAGGAAATCTGGCCCTCGCCCTGGCAGCGACTCGCGCCGATCGACTGTGCTTTCTTCAACGGGTAGGCCGCCGGGTCGAGGTAGGCCTTCCAGCCGGGTAGGGCTTCGGCATCGGGAAGCACGGCTTCGGCCTGCTTCGCGCTGAGCGGGGCAGCGTCGCCGCTTCCGCAGCTGGTCAGGAGAGCAAGGGAGGCGCAGAGGGCTGCGGCGGTTCTACGAGCAGGCATCGGAGTTCTTCACAGCCTTTGTGTATGCGGTGGCCAGTTTCTTCATGGCGGCGGGGTCGGCGAGATTCGTGTCACGAACCTGGATCGTGGTGTACAGCATGTGCGCGGCGTGATCGGGGTTTTTGCAACCCTTCACGCGCATGACAGCGCCTGTCCCGCTGAAAATGGAGGTGCCGTCGTCGGAGAGTCCTGCCGACTTCGTCGCGCGAATTCCGGTGGCCACGGTAGTGATGTCGATATCTTCCTCCCACCACTCCTGGGTGAAGGTGATTGCCCGTTCGTCGTCCACGTTGATCTGGCAGAATTTTCTACTGGGCACGGGATTCGTTCCTCGCACCGCCGCCTGTTTTCCTCCGGGTAGGAATGGGGAGACCGTTTTCGCATCCATCTGGACACCGCAGAGTTTCGACGGAATTTCGTATGCCCTCTTCTCGGAGGGGCCCGAGCAGCCGACGAGCATACCGAATACTGCGAGCGTCGCCGTTGCCATGGCGGGCCGAGCTTTCAAGTGTCAGACCTCCCCTTCCAGAGGTGTGGCGTGCAGCCTAGATGTCCGTCACGAGTTCGGGTCCGACTTGCTGCATGTAGGAGCTGGCATCCAGGTAACCCTTGGACGCGGAATCCTCTGCCCATGCGGCGACGTCGTCCCGGTGCGGCAGGTGGTAATGAGAGGCCGCCGCGAAGGCGCCACTCCGGGTGTATTTGATGCTTGCCACCGACCCCCGCTGCCAACTGTCACCCATCTTGGCACCGGCGTCTTCCTTGGCACTTCCCTCGGCGTCCTTGAAAAGCTCCTCCAGAACCACACTGGTCGCGGTTCCAGCGGCACCGCCGACTCCGGCGCCGACCACGGGAGAGGCGATGAAGGAAGTGCCGACACCCACGCCTGTCCCGACGACACCGCCGGCGATGTTCTTCCATTGGGCGACGGAGTGATCGAATTCCTTGTCCGTCGCATCGGCAGGCCCGGCGATCGCCTCGCTCCGTCCCATGGCGAGAGTCCCTGAAACCTGGCCCGAGTGCTCGGCAATGGCTCTCACCGTGAGCTGCACGTCGTGATTGGGGCGTTGATCCTCTGGAAGGCCGGGATCGAGATGGTAATCCATCAACTTTCCCATGTATTGCTTCTGTCCCACTTCTACTGCCGCATAGCCCTCGGGGTTCTGGCCCACGGCGAACAGGAAACGGGAGATTTCGCGATGGTCCAGCTCTGCTGCCGCGCCTGAGACGGGGTTGAGCTTCTGGATCCGCTCCCACGCGGCCTGGGCGTCCTCGTCCCCCTTCTGGGGATGCTGGTCCACATTCGTCGTCGCACGGTCGATGTCCGGCAGATACTCGGACGCGATCTGACCCATGCTGTCCGACATGTAACCGCGGTCCGTGAGACGCCCGTTGTCGTCCGAGACCGAGGACACGATGTTCTCGAACAGCTTGGTCTGCCCGGGGTTGTGCGGGGGCGTGTCGGCCGTGGGCAGTTCGCCCGCGGGGTGACCCGTGGTGGCCGCCTCCAGCGCGGCCGCAAGGTTGTTGCGGCCGTCGATGCTCTCGCCCTGGCTGAGGTCACTGTTGCTCTCGTGTGGCCAATGCCGGTCTTCGAAGAGGTACTTGAAGTTGGAGACGGCGTGCTTGTGGTCGCCGTCCTTCGGGATGAAGTCGTCGTTGAAGAACTCGGTCGCGGCATCGGGATTGTTGGACAGTCCCTTGAGGTAACCCGAGACAGGGTCCCAGCCGGAGTCGCCCTTCATGTGGTTGAGGTAGGTGTTGAAGCCCGACCTCTGCCATGCGAAGTGCTCGCCGTCGTGCGTGAACTTCCGCTCCGTCTCCATGAGGCGCTTGCCGTAGTCCCTCATGAAGTCGTCGTCGTAGTCGCCGGCGCGCATGAGGTTGCTCATGACCTGGAAACCGAGGATGTTGCCGCGCTTGCCGTGGACGGGCTGGTCGCCGATGTCGACCATGTGCCGCTTCCAGTCGGTCATGTCGGCCGTGTCGCTCCGGCTGGCGGTGGCCAGTGTGAGTCCGAGGTTCCGTTGCAGCTCACCCAGTTGATTGCGGCGTTCCCTGGCGAGGTCGGGGCTGACCTGCGAGTCGCTGGCGTTGGCCCAGAACGACAGGGTCTTCTCCGGGCCGAGGTTCGTCGCGAAGCGCTCGGAGAAGAGAGGGTCGTCGTGGTACTTCTTCAGCCCCGCGTTGAGCCGGTCGAAGTCCTTCACCGACAGGTCGTCCGGATCCTTCTTCGCGAGCTTGGCCAGCTCGTCGGCCTCCTTGACGGCCTCCGCCGCGGCGTCCCTGTCCTTGTAGGCGGCGTCGGAGAAGCCCATCGCGCTCTGGTCGGCGAGTGCCGTCAGCACGGTCTTGGCCGAGGTGTCGCTCTCCGTGGCCTTGCTGAGGATGCGCTGGATCTCGTCGCGGAGGTCGTCGACGTCCTTCTGGCTGGTGGTGCTCGTCTTGCCGCTGGGGTCGGAGCTCCAGTCGGGGCGGGTGTTGCCGGTGACGGTGAAGCCACCGTCGCCGGTGTCGATCACGGTCAGGTGCTTGCCCTGTCCCCGTGCCACGGCGTTGGTCAACTGCCGGTGGTAGTCCTTCAGTTCGTCCCGCGTGTCGCGCAGAACGTTGTGGATCGTGGTGGCCTGCGTGTGCGCGTCGCCGAACTCTCCGGCGGTCTTGCCGATGAACTGCTTGGACACCTGCGCGTTGACGCCGACCCAGTCGGCCTGGTTGGCGGCCTTGTGCAAGCCGTCCTCGGCGTCCTTCTTCAGTTCCGCGAGGTGCTTGATCAGGGTCGACCAGTCGGTGACGGCGTCGTCGAGCAGCGCGAAGTTGGCGTGGTACAGGGCGTTGAAGTCCATGGAATGTCGTCGTCCTCAGCGGTAGCGGTGGGTGGTGTCGTCGTCTCCTCCCGGCGCCGCTAGTCCTTCTTCTTGCCCTTGTCGTGGTCGCCGTAGACGGGGTTCTTCCTGCCCGGATCCCCGACCCGCTCGTCGAACCCGGCGTCGAGCGCGTCGATGTTGCTCATCTGCCGCTGGATGTAGTGCTCGTCGTTCGCGTGGACGCTCTTGGTGACCTGCATGTGGTTCGAGATCTGGGCGCACGCGTCCATGAGGGACTTGAGCTGCTCGACCCACCGAGTCGAGACGTGCTGGAGCCCGGCCCCGAGCGCGAAACCCTGCTTCGAGAGGTCACCGGCCGCGGAGTCACTGCTGGGAACGGCGACCCTGGCCTTGTCCCACAACTGGTTGTACAGATGGTGCGCGGCACCGCCGATCTTCACCAGGTCCGTGTGCCCGACCTTGAGATCACCGGTCCGGCTGGGCGACGCGGTCGGCCCGCCACCCCCGTCGACCTGGTTCAACCGCGTGTGCGTCGACTGCCCACCGGCCGCCTGTGCCTTGAGCTGCTCCCACTCGTCCCAAGCCATCGCCGGCCCCTTCCCCCGTGTGTACGTTCTGGCGTTCGACCAAGTTAGCAAGCGGGATTACGGGATGAATTCCGCATATCTCCCCATATCCCATCGGTGGAGTGTGAACGAAGTGTGTGGCTGCGGGCGCACGAAATAATCCAGTGGTGCCCGCACACGCACGCCTCTAGGCTGAAGTCGCTTCGTGCGGCGGCCCTCAGCTGCTGCCGTCGCCGATGCCGTCCGTCGAGTGAGGAATGAGAGGTGAGCCCGATGACCGTCTCCGTGACGAGCGCTGCCCGCGCTCAGCAGACCGTTCGTGCCACCTCCATGGCCTCCGGCTGAACTCTCCCTGTCACAGGGTCACTTCCGCGCTCAGTGGCGCGGTCGGCCGGGGCCGCCCCCTGAAGGGTTCCCCTTGAACTTCCTCGATGGTTCTTCCGTTTCCTCCTCGCACGCTCTCGCCCCGTACGGCTGGGACGCCGACTGGGAGACCGAGTTCGCGCCGTACGCCGAGCGCGGGCTGCTGCCCGGCCGGGTCCTCCGGGTCGACCGGGGGCAGTGCGACGTGGTGCTGCCCGGCGGGGTCGTCCGGGCCGACACCGCCTTCGTCACGCCCAACGACCCGATGCGCATCGTGTGCACCGGCGACTGGGCCGCCGTCGACCCCGGCGGTACGCCCCGTTACGTACGGGCGCTGCTGCCGCGCCGTACGGCCTTCGTCCGCTCGACCTCGTCCAAGCGGTCGGACGGGCAGATCCTCGCCGCCAACGTGGACCACGCCGTCATCGCCCTGTCCCTCGCCGTCGAACTCGACCTCGGCCGTGTCGAGCGCTTCCTCGCCCTCGCCTGGGAGTCCGGGGCGCAGCCCGTGGTCGTGCTCACCAAGGCCGACCTCGTGCCGGACCCGGTGACGCTCGCGCACCTCGTCCAGGACGTGGAGACGACGGCGCCCGGCGTGCCCGTGCTCACTGTCAGCGCCCTGTACGACGACGGGCTCGACGTGCTCCGTGCCCTCGTCGGCTCCGGCACCGCCGTGCTCCTCGGCCAGTCCGGCGCGGGCAAGTCCACGCTGGCCAACGCCCTCGTCGGCGAGGACGTCATGGATGTACAGGCCGCCCGTGACGTGGACGGCAAGGGCCGTCACACCACGACCACCCGCAACCTGCTGCCGCTGCCCGGCGGCGGTGTCCTCATCGACACGCCCGGGCTGCGCGGTGTCGGGCTGTTCGACGCGGGCAGCGGGGTCGGGCAGGTCTTCTCCGATGTCGAGGAGCTGGCCCGCCGCTGCCGCTTCCCCGACTGCGCCCATGACACCGAACCGGGCTGCGCGGTGCGCTCCGCCGTCGACAGCGGCGAGCTGCCCCACCGGAGGCTCGACAGCTATCGCAAGCTGATGCGCGAGAACCAGCGGATCGTCGCCAAGACCGACGCCAGGCTTCGCGCGGAGATCAAGCGGGACTGGAAGCGGAAGGGCGCGGAGGGGCGGGCGGCCGCGCAGGCCAAGCGGGGGCGGTGGTCGTAGGCGGAGAGCCCCTGGCCGTAGGCGGGGAGCCCCTAAGAGGTCCTAACAGAAGCCGTTGATCATGTGACTTTCGGATTGGCTGGTCGTTGGTCCGATCGTGGGGAAACGTCAGTCGCGGCCCTGGATCGTCTCGGACGAACTGTGGTCGCTCATCGAGCCGTTGCTGCCCGTGCCGGGTCCGAAGCTGGTCGAGGGCAGACCGCGAGTCCCGGACCGGCAGGCGCTGTGCGGGATCCTGTTCGTCCTGCACACGGGCATCCAGTGGGAGTACCTGCCGCAGGAACTGGGCTTCGGCTCGGGCATGACCTGCTGGCGGCGCCTCGCCGCGTGGAACGAGGCCGGCGTGTGGGACGAACTGCACCTGGTGCTCCTGAAGAAGCTGCGGGCGGCGAACAAGCTGGACTGGTCCCGGGCGGTGATCGACTCCTCCCACGTCCGGGCCGCTCGACGGGGCCCAAAAGCGGTCCCAGCCCGGTCGATCGCGCACGGCCGGGCAGCAAGCACCACGTTCTCACCGACGGCCAGGGCATCCCGCTCGCGGTGTCGCTGACCGGTGGAAACCGCAACGACGTCACCCAGCTGATGCCCCTGCTCGACAAGATCCCGGCGGTTGCCGGCGTCGTCGGCCGCCCCAGACATCGACCCGACACGCTGCTTGCCGACCGCGGCTACGACCACGACAAATACCGGCGCCTACTGTGGCAGCGCGGCATCCGCCCGGTCATCGCTGAGCGAGGCGTGCAACACGGCTCTGGCCTGGGCATTTTCCGCTGGGTCGTCGAGCGCACCATCGCCTGGCTGCACGGCTTTCGCCGCCTGCGGATCCGCTGGGAGCGACGCGACGACATCCACGAGGCCTTCCTCGGTCTCGCCACCTGCCT
>NZ_WWIR01000718.1 GCF_009863025.1 Streptomyces sp. SID4985
AGGTGGTCTACGTCGACAACGACCCGATCGTGCTGCGGCACGCCCAGGCCCTGCTGACCAGCGCGCCCGAGGGCCGTACCGCGTACCTCCAGGCGGACGTCCGGGAGCCGGAGAAGATCATCGAGGCCGCGCGGGAGATCCTGGACTTCGACGAACCGGTGGCGCTCTCCATGGTCGCCCTGCTGCACCTGGTCCCCGACGAGTACGGCGCCCTCGCCCTGGTCCGCGAGCTGCTCGACCCGCTCCCGGCCGGGAGCCACCTGGTCCTCTCCCACGCCACCGCCGACACCGACCCGGACACCTGGAACGCCGTGGCCGACGTCTACCGGCGGGGCGGTACCCCGGTGGCCGTGCGCTCCCGGGCGGAGTTCGCGGAGTTCCTCTCCGGCCTTGAACTCCTGGACCCGGGCATCGCGTTCGTGAGCGACTGGCGGCCCGACGTCGCAGGGCAGAAGCACGGCGCGAGCCTTCCGCTCTACGCGGCGGTCGGCCGCAAGCCGTAGCGCCGCGGTGGCGCCGCCGTGCGCGCCGGGCGGTGCCCGGCCCGGCGCGCACTCGCCTCACACGCCCGTGACAAGGGAAGATGGGCCCCGAACGTTCGATCACCCGTCGAACGCACCTGGCCGAACAACACCTACACGGAGGAGCGGACTCATGCCGCACGACCGAGCCGGCCGTCTCGCCGGTCCCGAGGACCTTGTCGACGTGGCCCGCCTGGTCACGGCGTACTACGCGCTGCATCCCGACCCGGCGGACCCCGGACAGCGGGTCGCGTTCGGGACCTCGGGACACCGGGGCTCGTCCCTGGCGACGGCCTTCAACGAGGACCACATCGCCGCCACCAGCCAGGCCATCTGCGAGTACCGCGCCGAGCGGGGCATCGACGGCCCGCTGTTCCTCGGCGCCGACACGCACGCCCTCTCCGAGCCCGCGAAGGTCACCGCCCTGGAGGTGTTCGCCGCCAACGGCGTCACCGTCCTGATCGACAGCGAGGACGGCTACACGCCCACCCCCGCCGTCTCCCTCGCGATCCTCACCCACAACCGCGACCGTACGACGGGCCTCGCGGACGGCGTGGTCGTGACGCCCTCGCACAACCCGCCCGCCGACGGCGGCTTCAAGTACAACCCGCCGAACGGCGGCCCGGCCGGCTCGGACGCCACCTCGTGGATCCAGGACCGCGCCAACCAGATCATCGCGGGCGGTCTGAAGGACGTACGCCGCGTCCCGTACGCCCACGCGCTCGCCGCCGACACCACCGGCCGGTACGACTTCCTCGGCGCCTACGTCCGCGACCTGCCCAGCGTGCTGAACCTGGACGCGGTCCGGGACGCCGGGCTGCGCATCGGCGCCGACCCGCTCGGCGGCGCCTCCGTCGCCTACTGGGGCCGGATCGCCGACGAGCACGGCATCGACCTCACCGTGGTCAACCCGCACACCGATCCCACCTGGCGCTTCATGACGCTGGACTGGGACGGCAAGATCCGCATGGACTGCTCCTCGCCGTACGCGATGGCCTCCCTCATCGAGCAGCGCGACCGCTTCGCCCTCGCCACCGGCAACGACGCCGACGCCGACCGGCACGGCATCGTCACCCCGGACGCCGGGCTGATGAACCCCAACCACTACCTCGCGGTCGCCATCGGCTACCTCTACGAGCACCGCGACCAGTGGCCGCAGGCGACCGGCATCGGCAAGACCCTCGTCTCCTCCTCGATGATCGACCGCGTGGCCGCCGACCTCGGCCGCCGTCTGGTCGAAGTCCCGGTCGGCTTCAAGTGGTTCGTGGACGGGCTGCTCAGCGGCGACCTCGGCTTCGGCGGCGAGGAGTCGGCGGGCGCGTCCTTCCTGCGCCGCGACGGCTCGGTGTGGACCACCGACAAGGACGGCATCCTGCTCGCCCTGCTCGCCTCCGAGATCACCGCCGTCACCGGGCGCACCCCCTCCGCGCACTACGCGGACCTCACCGAGCGCTTCGGGGAGCCCGCCTACGCCCGCATCGACGCCCCCGCCACCCGCGAGCAGAAGGCGCTGCTGGCCAAGCTCTCCCCGGCCCAGGTCACCGCCGACACCCTCGCCGGTGAGCCCGTCACCGCCGTCCTCACCGAGGCGCCGGGCAACGGCGCCCCCATCGGCGGCATCAAGGTCACCACCGAGAACGCCTGGTTCGCGGCGCGGCCGTCGGGCACCGAGGACGTGTACAAGGTGTACGCCGAGTCCTTCCTCGGTCCCGACCACCTGGCCCGGGTGCAGGAGGAGGCGCAGGCGGTGGTGCTGGCGGCGCTCGGCGACTGAGCCGTCGCTGACGGGGGCGCGGTGAGGCGGGTTCAGCGCCTGCCGTGCCCCCGCCCCACCGTCTCCAGCACGGCCTGGGCCATCGCCGCCTCGCCGCGCGCGTTGGGGTGCGCCGGGGCGGCGGGCGCGGTCGGACGCAGCGGCTCGATCCAGCGGTCCTCGGGCGCCTTGCACATGTCGTGGCCGACGGTGGGACGGTAGGTGTCGACGTACTCGACCCGGTTCCAGGCCGCGACCAGCCGCAGCATCAGGTTGAGTCGCTTCTCGGTGTCCCGCAGATAGGGGAAGTCGCCGCGCGCGAACGGCACGGCGGGGAAGCAGCCGGTGCCGTCGTCGGGCAGCAGATCCGGATACCCCACGAGCAGGACCCGCGCGTGCGGCGCCCGCGTGTGCACGGCCCGCAGCACCCGGTCGATCTTCGGCGCCGTACGCGCCACGGTCAGCGCCAACTCGTCGTAGCCGGAGGCCCGGTAGGAACGCTCGCAGGGATTGCCGTCCGGCTCCTGCGCGCCGAGCCGGGCACACGCGGTGATGATCGGGCCGAAGCCGACGTCGTTGCCGCCGATCTGCACGGTGACGAGGTCCGTGTCCCGTGTGACCGCGTCGAGTTGAGGCGGATTCGTACCCTGCGCCTGCCACATCTCCGCCGTGGTGGCCCCCGAACAGCTCACGTCGACGAAGCCGTCCACCCGTCTCCGCTCGGCCATGAGCGAGGGGTAGTTCTGATCGGAGCGCGCACAATTCGCGTCCACCTGGCGGGGGATGAGCGGCCCGGAGGTGTAGGAGTCCCCGAGCGCCACATAACGCACCTGCCCGTGCCCGGGATGCGCGGCCGCCGGAACCACCGACCCGGCGACCAGCGCACAACCTCCCAGCACCGCCCCCAGCGCCCCGGTCCATCTCCGTGAAATCCCTTGCTTCCGCGCGCCGTTCGCCATGGAGTCCTCCTCAGCTGACAGACCGTCACTTGCGACCGGGTCTGTATACCGCCGGGTAGGTCCACGGGGCCAGACGCGTGAACACACTTTCCGCACACGGCGTCCCCACCACCGCCTTCTGGCATGAGCAGGTCAGATCTGTCACGCTTGCCCCGGCCGCACCCTCCTCACCGAGGGCGCACCCCGCACGGCCATCGCGCAGCCCCGACCCCACGGCCGCGCCGGCGCACTCCGGCCGGACCCGGTCATCGGCAGGCCGAAACCCCGGCCTTCGCAAAGGAGTAGCGTGTGAGACCCACCCCCCACAAGGCGCTCGGCGGGCTCGCCCTCGCCGCCCTGCTCGCCTTCTCCCTGCCCGCGGGCTCCGCCGCCGCCCGGCCCGCCGAGGCGAAGGCGGCCGCCGCCTGCACCCCGGCCCAGGTCGTCGGCAACGGCGGCTTCGAGAGCGGTACGCCCCCCTGGACCCAGTCCTCCAGCAGCCTGATCACCAGCCGCACCGGGCAGAGCGCGCACGGCGGTTCCGCCTACGCCTGGCTCGGCGGCACCGGCGCCACCCGCACCGACACGCTCACCCAGAGCGTCACCGTCCCCAGCGGCTGCGGCAGCGCCACCCTCAGCTTCTACCTGCACATCGACACCGCCGAGACCACCTCCTCCACCGCCTACGACAAACTGACGGTGAAGCTGGGCGGCACCACCCTCGCGAGCTACTCCAACCTCGACCACGCCAGCGGCTACGTCCGCGAGACGGTCGACGTGTCCTCGTACGCGGGCCGCACCGTGGACCTCGCCTTCACCGGCACCGAGGACTCCAGCCTGAAGACCAGCTTCGTCCTCGACGACATCGCGCTCGACACCGCCGACACGACCACCCCGCCCGCGGGCGACACCGTCCGCACCCCGGCCGCGCCCGACTACACCGTCAGCCTCAGCAGCGACAGCACGGGCACCGTCTGGACCGGCCACGAGAGCGCGACCTTCACCAACGCCTCGGCCGACGCGCTCGGCGAGGTCTACCTGAGGCTCTGGGACAACTACCACGGCACCTGCTCGGCCCCGCCCATCAAGGTCAGCAACGTCACGGGCGGCACGGCGGGCGACCTCTCCGTGGCCTGCACCGCTCTGAAGATCACGCTCCCGCAGCCGCTCGCCGAGGGCCAGTCCGCCACCATCGGCTTCGACCTCGGCATCACCGTGCCCGACGGCGCCGACCGGTTCGGCCACGACGGCGCCTTCAGCTTCATCGGCAACGCCCTGCCCGTCCTCGCCGTACGCGACGGCGCGGGCTGGCACCTGGACCCGTACACCAACAACGGCGAGTCCTTCTACTCCCTGGCCGCCGACTTCAAGGTCACCCTCGACCACCCCAGCTCCCTCCTGGTCCCCGCCACCGGCACCTCCACGGACACCCCCGGCACGAGCGGCCGTACGGTCACCACCGCCACCGCCTCGAAGGTCCGTGACTTCGCCTGGGCGGCCGGGCCGTTCAGCAAGATCTCCGGCACCTCACCCGGCGGCGTCCCGGTGAACGTCTACTCCGTCTCCGGGATCAGCTCCTCCAGCGCCCAGTCGATGCTCAGCACCGCCAAGAGCGCCGTCGACGCCCACGCGGGCCGGTTCGGCGCCTACCCCTACGGCGAGCTGGACGCGGTCATCGACAACAACTTCTGGTTCGGCGGCATGGAGTACCCCGGCTTCGTCCTCGACCTCGTCTCCACCACCGCGCTCACCCACGAGATCGGCCACCAGTGGTGGTACGGCATCGTCGGCGACGACGAGTACACCAGCCCCTGGCTGGACGAGTCCTTCACCGACTACGCCACCGACCTCGCCCAGGGCAAGACCGGCTCGGGCTGCTGGAACAGCGTCTCCTGGGCCTCCAGTGCCGAGAAGATCACCAACTCGATGGCCTACTGGGACACCCACTCCTCGCGCTACTCCACCGTCGTCTACGGCTACGGCAAGTGCGCCCTGCACGACCTGCGCCGCCTGATCGGCGACACCGCCATGACCAAGCTGCTGAAGGACTACGCCACCGCCCACTGGTACGGCGTCTCCACCACCGCCGAGTTCAAGGCCGCCGCCCAGGCCGCCACCACCACCGACCTGACCTCCTTCTGGACCCAGCACCGCATCGACGGCTGACCCTCCGCCGCCCGGCCGGAACCGCCCCCGGCCGGGCACCCGTCGGGCCACCCACATGGCCCAACCCCGGCCCGGCCACCCCTTCGCCCGGCCCAACCCGGCGTGCGGGACGCCCCGATGCCGGGTCAGATGGATCTCGTGCGAAGCGACATACACCTCCTCCGTGGCCGCAGCTCACGCCTGTGCCTCACCGGCGTCCTGTCCGGCCTTCTCCTCTTCCTGTCGCCCCCCGCCGCAGTGTCCGACTCCGGGTGGCGCATCCTTCCGCGCGGCAGCGCCTACATGGGCGTGGGCGTCCGCGCCCACGAACGGGACACCACGTGGTCCGACGACCGCGCCCTGACCACCCGGGCGACCCTCACCGAGGGCGTGGACGTCTCCAGCCACCAGGGCAACGTCGCGTGGAAGACCCTGTGGAACGCGGGCACCCGCTGGGCCTACACCAAGGCGACGGAGGGGACGTACTACAAGAACCCCTACTTCGCCCAGCAGTACAACGGCCCCTACAACGTCGGCATGATCCGCGGCGCGTACCACTTCGCGACCCCCGACACCACGAGCGGCGCCGCCCAGGCGGACTACTTCGTCGACCACGGCGGCGGCTGGTCCCGTGACGGCAGGACGCTGCCCGGCGTGCTCGACATCGAGTGGAACCCCTACGGCGCCTCCTGCTACGGCAAGTCCAAGAGCGGCATGGTCAGCTGGGTCCGCGACTTCCTGAATCGCTACAAGGCCCGCACCGGCCGCGCCGCCGTCGTCTACACCGCCACCGCCTGGTGGACCCAGTGCACCGGCAACTACTCCGGCTTCGGCGCCAACCCCCTGTGGATCGCCCGCTACGCCTCCTCCCCGGGCACCCTCCCGGCCGGCTGGTCGGCGTACACCATGTGGCAGTACACCTCGACCGGCCCGACGGTCGGCGACCACGACAAGTTCAAGGGCTCGACGACCAAGCTGCGTTCCTTCGCGACCGGTTGATCCCGCCGCACCCCGTCTCAATCCGCCGGCCGGCCGGACGCGATGCGACGCGTCCGGCCGGTCAGGGCGTTCTGGGCGGGGGCTTGGTCGCGGGCGGTCCACGCAGGGTGCTCAGCACCGCCCAGACGACCGAGACGAACGGCACCGCCACGACCGCGCCGATCACCCCCGCCACGATGCTGCCCGCGATGACCGACACGGCCACCACCAGCGGATGAAGCCGCACCGCCCAGCTCATCACCAGCGGATGCAGCACATGGCCTTCCAACTGGCCGATGACGACGATGAGGACGAGCACCGCCACCGCGGTGAGCGGACCTCGGGTCGCCAGGGCGACCACCGTGGCCACCCCGAGCGCCACCGGCGAGCCCACCAGCGGCACGAACGCGGCGAAGAACTCCAGGAGCGTCAGCGGCAGCGCGAGCGGCACCCGCAGCGCGAAGAGGGCGATGCCGACGAGCACGGCGTTGGTCCCGGCCACGATGATGATGCCGCGCGTGTACCCGGCGAACGTCCCCCACGCCGCCCGGCCCGCGCGGTCCCACACCGTGCGCGCCCCGCGCGGCAGCACCCGGTCGCGCACCCACTCCCACAGCCGGTCCCCGGAGTGGATGAAGAAGGCGGAGGCGAACAGCGCGAGCGCCCCGCCCGTGACCACCTCCACGACCCGCCCGAGCCCGGCCACCGCACTGCTCAGCAGGGCCGCCCGGTGCGTGGACAGATACTGCGTCACCTCCGCCTGGAGCGCGTTCAGCCGGTCCTGGCTCAGCCGGAACGGCGGCCGCCGCAGCCAGTCCTCGATACGGTGCACCCCGCCCCGGAACTCGTCGCCCAGCTGCGCCGACTCACCGGCCACCGCGTTCCCCACGAGCGCCAGCAGCCCGAGCAGCAGACACAGGCTGCCGACCATGGCGAGCGCGACGGCCAGCGGCCGTGGCATCCAGCGGTCCAGCAGATCCGCGACCGGGCGCAGTACCGAGGTGATGACCATCGCGAGGAACAGCGCCACCGCGATGAGCTGGAAGCGGCCCAGCACACCGAAGATGCCGTAGACCGCGATGCCGACCAGGATGAGCCGCCAGGCGTACGCGGCGGCGATCCGCAGCCACGGCACGGTGAGCTCGGCCGCCGAGACCTTCGGCGCGGTGCGCGAGTGGGAGGGCAGTCGCACGGTGGGGGAGCCGGCCTTGGCGCCGGAAGCCGTGTCGCGCGCCGGGTGACCGGACTTCCCGTGTCTCCTCCACCACCACCCCGCACCGCCCACCACGCGCCCGCCTCGCCTCCGTGCCGCCGAGCCCGACCCTCGGTCACATCTAGAGAAAGGTAAGGGCAAACTGGGTGAAAGGGGACGCGTGACGCGTCCCGGTGCGTCGGGGCGGCGCCCGGCTACTCCTGTGTCGGCAGCCAGTTGCCGCGCAGGCCGAGCGGGACGCGCACCCGTGCGAGCGGGCCGTCCGTTGGGTCCTCGGCCGCGCAGCGCGTGCGCCAGGAACTGGAGCGCGATCCGGTGCGTTCCGCCGTGGTGGCGCGGGATCTGTGCGCGGAGATCGAGGCGTTCCCTGTCAGCCGCCCGGCGCTGCCCCCGGGGTAAGGTCCCGGGCCATGCACCCGGTTCACTGCCTCAGCGCCCGTGTGGAGATACGCGAGCCGACCATCGACGATGTCGACGCCCTGCTTGCGGTCTACGGCAACAGCGTTGCCACCGAGCACCTGTCGTTCGAACCCCGTACGCGCGAGCAGGTCGCGGAGATCGTGGCGCGTTCCATCACGGCGGCGCTGATCACGCCCCGCTCGGAGTACGGGGTCGCCATCATCGACCGGGAGACCGGCCGACTGTGCGGGTTCGGCCGCCTGGCCCTCGATCCGCACCAACAGCGCGCCGCCACTGTCGGCTTCGCGCTGCACCCTGATTGGTGGGGAGCGGGGTACGGACTTGAGGCCGTCCGGCTACTCCTCCGCTTCGGGTTCGACCACTTGGGGCTGCACCGTATCTGGGGAGCCCGGTCACCGCTCAACGTGCCGTCGGCCCGGACCATGACGGCCGCCGGCATGGTCGAGGAGGGCGTCATCCGCGAGCACGTGCTGAAGGGCGGGAAGTGGCGCGACTCCGTGGTGCACGCGATCCTCGACCACGAGTGGGCGTCCCAGGAGAGGTAGTCTGCCCGGCCACCGAGGCGGCGGCCGGGCCGGAACTCGCTTACCTCTCAGGCGTCTTGTGGCCGCCGATGAGCACCTTGGCCATCGGGTCTTCCTGGCCCACGTGGTGCGGCCGGTCGTACACCGTGTTCGCCGTGGTCGAGCCCGGCGCCACCGGCCGCGCCGGTTCCGCTCGACCGGCGGCACACCTGCCTCGACCACCGCTCGACCGGAAGGTGCCGGGAAACCGCGAGATTAGGACAACAGAGTGATTCTCGAATGAGATTTCCGCATGTTTTCCGGCCAATTCGGACCCCGTTCGCCGGAGGCGGAGGAAACGCCGAACCGGTTCTTCACGGCATCGGGAAAATGGACGAACATATCGTCGCATGGACATTTTGCTGGTCGCCAGCGCGTTCAACAGCCTCTGTCAACGGGTCTACGCGGAACTGTCCGATCAGGGTCACACCGTGGACGTCGTCCTCGCCACCCACGGCCCCGAACCGGTCCGCGCGGCCGTCCGCGAGAGGCGCCCCGAGCTGATCGTCGCGCCCATGCTGAAGAGTGCCCTCCCCGAGGACGTGTGGCGGGAACACGTCTGTCTGATCGTGCACCCCGGACCCCCCGGAGACCGCGGCCCCTCCTCCCTGGACTGGGCGATCGCCGAGGACGCCACCCACTGGGGCGTGACCGTCCTCCAGGCCGAGGCCGCCATGGACGCGGGCGTCGTCTGGGCCTCCGAGACCTTCCCCGTGCCCGCCACCGGCAAGAGCGACCTCTACCGCAACGAGGCCGCCGACGCCGCCGCGGCCGCGGTCCGCCTCGCCGTCCGCCGCTACGCCGAGGGCTCCTACAAGCCCCGCCCGCAGACCGGCGACTGGCCCACCGTGGTCTGGCGCGACTACTTCCGCCAGGACCGCCGCCGCGTCGACTGGGCCCACGACGACACCGCCACCGTCCTGCGCAAGCTGCGCGGCGCCGACTCCCAGCCCGGCGTCCTCGACGAACTCCTCGGCCGCGAGGTCTTCCTGCACGGCGGCCACCCCGAGGACCAACTGCGTGGCCGACCGGGCGACTTGATCGCCACCCGCAACGGCGCCGTCTGCCGCGCCACCCGCGACGGCGCCGTGTGGATCCCCGAGCTGCGCCCGCGCAGGAGCACCGGCGACCCCGCCCCCTTCCGCCGCCCCGCCGCCACCGTCCTCGCCTCCTGGACCCCCGAGTACGCGGCCGCGCTCCCCGAGGCGACCGTCCCCCTCGAACTCCCCGGGGACCGGCGCACCTGGTCCGACATCCGCTACCGGCAGCGCGGCGACACCGGCTTCCTGAGCTTCGCCTTCCCCGGCGGCGCCATGAGCACCGACCAGTGCCGCCGCCTGCTCGCCGCCTACGAGTACGCCCTCGCCCGGCCCACCCCCGTGCTGGTCCTCGGCGGCGCCCGCGACTTCTTCTCCAACGGCATCCACCTCAACGTCATCGAGGGCGCCGCCGACCCCGGCGCGGAGTCCCGGGACAACCTCGGCGCCATGGACGACCTCGTGGAGGCCGTCCTGCGCACCACCGACCGGCTGGTGGTCGCCGCGCTCGCCGGGAACGCCGCCGCCGGGGGCGCCATGCTCGCCCTCGCCGCCGACGAGGTGTGGTGCCGCACCGGCGCCGTCCTCAACCCGCACTACCGGCGGATGGGCCTGTACGGCTCCGAGTACTGGACCTACAGCCTGCCGCGCCGCGCCGGTGAGGTCACCGCGCACCGCCTGACCACCGAGGCACTTCCGGTCAGCGCCGAACAGGCCGCCCGGCTCGGCCTGGTGGACCGCCTGGTGCCCACCGGCGCCGGGGAGTTCGCCCCCGCCGTCGAGATCATGGCCGCCGGCCTCGCCGCGAGCCCCGGCCTCGCCGCCCGCATCACCGCCAAGTCCGCCGCCCGCCGCGCCGACGAGGAACGACGGCCACTCGCGGAGTACCGGCGCGACGAACTCGCCCGGATGCACGCCATCTTCGCCGACCCCACCGCGCCCTACCACGCGCTGCGCTCGGCGTTCGTCCGTAAACAGCCCTCGGCCTCCGTACGGCCGCTCGTCACCGAGGGGGCCTCGTGAACAGCGCCACCGAACGGCTCCTCGTGGCCGGAGTCGGCAACATCTTCCTCGCCGACGACGCCTTCGGCCCCGAGGTGATCCGCGCTTTGGAGGAGCGCCCGCTGCCCGGCGGGGTCACCGTGCGGGACTTCGGCATCCGGGGCATGGACCTCGCCTACACCCTGCTCGACGGCTGCGCGACCGCCGTCCTGGTCGACACCGCGCAGCGCGGGCATCCGCCCGGCACCCTGTCCCTGATCGAGGCCGAGCCCCCCGACGACACCACCGTGCCCGAGGCTCATGGCATGGACCCGCAGAAGGTGCTCGCCCTCGCCGCCCACCTGGGCGACGAACCGCTGCCCCGCGTCCTCGTCCTGGCCTGCGAGCCCGCCGTGCTGCCGCGCGGTGACGAGGACATCGCCCCCGGCCTCAGCGACCCCGTGCGCGAGGCCGTCGGCCGGGCCGTCGACGCCCTGCACGTCCTCGTGCCCGTCCTGCTGGCCGACCCGGCCGCACCCGCGCCCCCGTTGGGCCGCCCGATGGAATCCGGGCCCCCGCACGCGGCTGCGCTGCCCGCCCTCGCGGCCGAGGGCGCCGAAGATCGGTGAGAGCCCGGGCCGTGCCCGACACGGCCCGGCGACCGTTCTTCCCGCCACCCGAGGAGCTGCGCCATGTGCGAGGCCGATCTCAGACAGGCCGTCCTGGCCAAGAACGACGACCTCGCCGCGCGGCTGCGCGACGACCTCGCCCGGCAGGGCGTCACCGTCGTCAACCTGCTCTCCAGCCCCGGCAGCGGCAAGACCGAACTCCTCGGCCGCGTCCTCGCCCGCGCCGTCGAACGGGGCGTCCCGGTGGCCGCCCTCACCGCCGACCTCGCCACCGAGAACGACGCCGTACGCCTCGCCCGCTCCGGCGCCCCCGTCCAGCAGCTCCTCACCGACGGGCTCTGCCACCTGGAGGCCGCCCAGGTCCGCGACCGGCTCACCGGCTGGCTCCCGCCGGACACCCGCGCCCTCTTCGTCGAGAACGTCGGCAACCTCGTCTGCCCCGCCTCCTACGACCTCGGCGAGACCCTGCGCATCGCCCTCATGGCCGTCACCGAGGGCGAGGACAAACCGCTGAAGTACCCCACCGCCTTCGGCTCCGCCCACCTCGTCGTCATCACCAAGACCGACCTCGCGGAGCCGGCCGGCTTCGACGAGGACGCCTTCCGGGCGAACGTCCACCGGGTCAACCCGGGGGTGGAGATCGTCCGCTCGTGCGCCCGGAGCGGGGACGGGGTGGACGCGCTCCTTGAGTACGTCCTCTCGGCGCCCGACGCCGTGTTGCACCGGCCGCCTCTCGCACCCGGACCGCACGGGCACGGGCACGGACACAGTCACGGTCATGGTGATGGTCCCGACGGGGCGCACAGCCACGGTCCCGTCACCGCCGCCGCGCCCCGTTCATGACCGCCCCGGCGACCGGTACGGTCCGCCGACGCCTCACCGTGCGCGGCACGGTACAGGGCGTCGGCTTCCGGCCCCATGTGCACCGGCTCGCCGACGGCCTCGCGCTCGCCGGATATGTGAGCAACACCGGTGACGGGGTCGTCATCGAGGTCGAGGGGCCCGAGGACGGCGTCGGCCGGTTCTGCGCCCTGCTGGCCGAACAGCCGCCGCCGCTCGCCCGGGTGACCGGCATCGGCCACGAGGACCTCCCCGCCACCGGGACCACCGAGCCGTTCACCATCCGCCCCACCGACTCCCCCGAGGGCCGTACCCAGCTCCCGCCCGACACCGCCACCTGCGCCGACTGTCTGCGCGAACTGGCCACCCCCGCCGACCGCCGCCACCGGCACCCCTTCGCCACCTGCACCCACTGCGGCCCCCGCTTCACCATCGCCACGGCGATGCCCTACGACCGCGCCGCCACCACCATGGCGGGCTTCCCGATGTGCCCGGCCTGCGCCCGCGAGTACGGCGACCCCGCCGACCGGCGCTTCCACGCCCAGCCCGTCGCCTGCCCCGACTGCGGGCCGGAGCTGACCCTGGTCCCGGCCCCCGGCACCCCGATCCGCCCCGCGCGCGGCGCCGACGCCCTGGCCGGGGCACGCGAACTGCTCGGCGCGGGCCGGATCGTCGCCGTCAAGGGTCTCGGTGGCTACCACCTGGCCTGCGACGCCACCGACGCCGAAGCCGTCGCCACCCTGCGCCGCCGCAAGGAGCGCGGGGGCAAGGCGTTCGCGGTCATGTGCGCCGACCTCGCCACCGCCGAACGCCTCGCGGTCCTCTCCGACGCCGAACGCGCCGCGCTCACCGGCCCGTCGCGCCCCATCGTGCTGCTGCGCGCGCGAACGACGGCCAGTGGTCCCCGTCCGGCCCAAGAGGTGTGCCCCGGCAGCCCGCACATCGGCGTCCTGCTGCCCTACACCCCCGTGCACACCCTGCTCTTCGGGCTCCCCGGCGATCCTCCAGGACCGCGCGTCCTGGTCATGACCAGCGGCAACCGCTCCGGCGAGCCCATCATCACCGACGACGCCGAGGCGCTGATCAGGCTCGCCGGACTGGCCGACGCCTGGCTCACCCACGACCGGCCCATCGCCTCCCCCTGCGACGACTCCCTGGTGCGGGTGCGCGCCGACGGCACCACGCAGGTCCTGCGCCGCTCGCGCGGGTACGTCCCGCGCCCGCTGACCCTCCCGGTGCCCGTGCGGCCCGCGCTCGCGGTCGGCGGCGACCTGAAGAACGCCCTCTGTCTCGGCGAGGGCGACCAGGCGTGGTTCGGCCCGCACATCGGGGACATGGGCGACCTGGTCACCCTGGAGGCGGCCCGCCGCGCCGAGACCCACCTCGCCACCCTCACCGGTGTCACCCCGGAACTCGTCGCCGCCGACCGGCACCCCGGCTACCACTCCACCGCCCACGCCCGCCGCCGGGCCGCCGAGGCGGGGCTGCCCGACCCCGTGCTGGTCCAGCACCACCACGCCCACATCGCCTCCGCCATGGCCGAGCACGGCCTCGACGGCACGACCCCCGTGATCGGCGTCGCCTTCGACGGCACCGGGTACGGCGACGACGGCACGGTGTGGGGCGGCGAGATCCTGCTCGCCGACTACACCGGGTACCGGCGCCTGGCCCACCTCACCCCGGCCCCGCTGCCCGGCGGCGACGCGGGCGTGGCCAACCCGTGCCGCCTCGCGCTGGCCCGGCTGTGGGCGGCGGGCCTGGAGTGGACGCCGGACCTGCCGAGCGTCCTGGCCTGCGCCCCGGACGAACTCGCCGTACTAAAACAGCAGTTGACCCGGCAGGTGAACTGCGTACCCACCTCCAGCATGGGCCGCCTCTTCGACGCCGTGGCCTCCCTCGTCGGCGCCTGCCATCGCGCCGGGCACGAGGCGCAGGCCGCCCTGACGCTGGAGGCGCTCGCGACCAGGGCCCGGGACGCGGACCCGGTGGCGTACCCCTTCGGGATCGGGGCGGGCCCGCCGGACGGCTGGCGGCTGGACCCCGCGCCCCTGCTCCGGACCCTGGTCGACGACGTGCGCCGGGGCGTCCCGGCGCCGGTCATGGCGGCCCGCTTCCATCGGGGCGTGGCCCGCGCGGTCGCCGAGGTGTGCCGTCGTGCCCGTGCCGCCACCGGCCTGACCGTCACGGCCCTCACCGGGGGCGTCTTCGCCAACGCCCTGCTGGAGGAGGAGAGCGCCGCCCTGCTCACGGCGGACGGGTTCACCGTCCTGCGGCACGGCGAGGTGCCGCCGGGCGACGGCGGACTGGCGCTCGGACAGCTCATGGTCGCCGCGCACACGGCACGGCCATGGCGAGCCCGCTGACCCGCGGCTCGGCACACGACGACGAGACGGAGTGACCCATGTGTCTTGCAGTGCCCGGCAAGGTCGTGGCCATCGACGATGGCGCCGACCCGCGCACCGGGATGATCGACTTCGGCGGGGTGCAGAAACAGGCGTGCCTGGAGTATCTGCCCGATGTCCAGGTGGGGGAGTACGTCATCGTCCACGTCGGCTTCGCCCTCCAGAAGCTCGACGAGGAGTCCGCGCGGGCCTCGCTCGAACTCTTCGAGCAACTCGGCCTGCTGGAAGAGGAGTTCGGTGACGCCTGGGAGCAGGCGGAGCGCCAGGGAAGCGGGAGCGAGAACCGGTGAAGTACATCGAGGAGTTCAACGACCCGGCGCTGGCCCGCCGTCTGCTCGACGAGATCCGCGCCACCGCCACCCGGCCCTGGGCCCTGATGGAGGTCTGCGGCGGCCAGACCCACTCCATCATCCGGCACGGCATCGACCAACTCCTGCCGGAGGAAGTCGAGTTGATCCATGGGCCGGGCTGTCCGGTGTGTGTCACGCCGCTCGACGTCATCGACAAGGCGCTCGCCATCGCCGCCCGCCCCGACGTCGTCTTCTGCTCCTTCGGCGACATGCTGCGCGTGCCCGGCACCGACCGCGACCTGTTCCGGGTCAAGAGCGAGGGCGGCGACGTCCGCGTGGTCTACTCCCCGCTCGACGCGCTCGACCTCGCGCGCCGCAACCCCGACCGCCAAGTGGTGTTCTTCGCCATCGGGTTCGAGACCACCGCGCCCGCCAACGCCATGGCCGTCCACCAGGCCCGCCGCCTCGGCCTGGACAACTTCAGCCTGCTCGTCTCCCACGTGCGCGTCCCCCCGGCCATCGAGGCGATCATGACCGCCCCCGAGTGCCGGGTGCAGGGATTCCTCGCCGCCGGGCACGTGTGCAGTGTGATGGGCACCGAGGAGTACCCGGAGCTGGCCGCACGGCACAAGGTGCCGATGGTCGTCACCGGCTTCGAACCCCTCGACATCCTGGAGGGCATCCGCCGCGCCGTCCACCAACTGGAGCGCGGCGAGCACCGGGTGGAGAACGCCTACGCCCGCGCCGTCCGCGAGGAGGGCAACCCCGCCGCCCGGCGCATGATCGAGGACGTCTTCGAGGTCACCGACCGCAACTGGCGCGGCATCGGCCGCATCCCGGCCAGCGGCTGGCGACTGTCCGAGGCGTTCCGGGCGTACGACGCCGAGCACCGCTTCGACGTCACCGGCATCCGCACCGAGGAACCCGCCGTCTGCCGGGCCGGAGAAGTCCTCCAGGGCCTCATCAAGCCCACCGAGTGCGAGGCGTTCGGTACCGCCTGCACCCCGCGCACCCCGCTCGGCGCCACCATGGTCTCCAGCGAGGGCGCCTGCGCCGCGTACTACCTGTACCGGCGGATGGCCGGCGCCCCGGTGCCGTCCGGCTCGCGCATCCCCCGAGAGGAGATGAACCCCGTTGGCTGACCTCGCCACCGAGGCAACCGTCGATCCCGCCAACTGGTCCTGCCCCGCCCCTCTTCGTGACCAGGGCGTCGTCGTCATGGGCCACGGCGGGGGCGGTGCCCTCTCCGCCGAGCTGATGGAGCAGGTCTTCGCCCCGGCCTACGGCAACCCCGTCCTGGCCGCGCTCACCGACTCCGCCGTCCTCCAACTCGGCGGCGCCAGGCTGGCGTTCTCCACCGACTCCTATGTGGTGCGCCCGCTGTTCTTCCCCGGCGGCTGCCTCGGCGACCTCGCGGTCAACGGCACCGTCAACGACCTCGCGATGAGCGGGGCTCAACCCGCCTATCTCTCCACCGCGTTCGTCCTGGAGGAGGGCGTCGGGCTCGACGTCGTCGCACGGATCGCCCGCGCCGTCGGCACCGCCGCCGAGGCGGCCGGGGTCACCGTCGCCACCGGCGACACCAAAGTGGTCGAGTCCGGACACGGCGACGGCGTCTACGTCACCACCGCGGGCGTCGGTCTCGTCCCCGACGGCGTCGACATCCGCCCCCAGCGCGCCCGCCCCGGCGACGCGGTGATCGTCAGCGGCCCGATCGGGCTGCACGGGGTCGCCGTGATGAGCGTGCGCGAGGGCCTGGAGTTCGGCGTCGAGATCGCCTCCGACACCGCGCCGCTCGCCGGGCTCGTCTCCACCATGCTCGACGTCACCCCGGACCTGCACGTCCTGCGCGACCCCACCCGGGGCGGCCTCGGCGCCGCCCTCAACGAGATCGCCCGCGCCTCCGGCACCGGTGTACGGGTCACCGAGCGGGCCGTACCCGTCCCCGACGAGGTGGCCAACGCCTGCGGGTTCCTCGGCCTCGACCCGTTCTACGTCGCCAACGAGGGCAGGCTCGTCGCCTTCGTACCCCGCGAGCACGCCGACGCGGTGCTCGCCACTATGCGCGCCCACCCGCAGGGCGCTGGGGCCGCGCTGATCGGGGAGTGCGTGGCCGAACACCCCGGGATGGTCACGGTCGCCACGGGACTCGGTGGTACCCGTGTCCTCGACCTGCCGCTCGGGGAGCAGTTGCCGCGCATCTGCTGAGCCGGGCGAATGAAGAGAGGGGCCCACCGCGCAAGGTGGGCCCCTCTCTTCATGCACGGTCCCTCAGGGCACCGGTTCCACCGCCGTGATCTCCAACTCCCGCCCGCTGCGCAGGTCCTGTGAGGGCTGATCGCAGCGCGGGCACCAGAAGAACGGCGGCATTCCCACCGCGAACTCCTCGGTGCACGGAGCGCACCAGGCCACCGCGGTCACCTGCTCCACCACGAGCCGGGCCGAGGAGAGGGGGGTGCCGTCGCGTGCCACCTCGAAGGCGAAGTGCAGCGCGTCCGGTACCACCCCGGCCAGCTCACCGACCCGGACCGTCACCGAGGAGACGTCCCCGCCGCCGTCGGCGCGGGCGATCTCCCCGGCGCGTTCCACGATCGCGGTCGCGATCGACAGCTCGTGCACGGCGGCCTCAGGGGTAGCGGTGGCCCGCGCCCAGGCCCCCGGTCATGCGGTAGATCTTGAGCTCCCGCACCATGCCGGGGATCTCCTTGACGAGGAGGACCAGCGTCAGCCCGGCCAGCAGGGCGGCCTGTGCGATCAGCACCTGCCTGCCCGAGACCAGGGGCTTCGCCGCCTCGTCCGCTCCGACGTGCTTCATGGCACTCACTTCCTGCTCTCTCATCCCGGGGGAATGTTCGGCATGACGTCCAGCAGCGCGTTGTGCTGCTTGGAGCGGACACCGGTGGAGCGGCGCGCGTCGGCGGTGCCGTCCTCGTGGTGCCCGGTCTGCTCCTGATAGGGGCCCTCGTTGCCCTGGTGCAGGCCCGGCACATGCGTCGGCGTGTCCGGCTTGACCTGCGGGCGGCCCACTCTGATCTTGCCCATGACGGTCTCCTCTCTGGGCTTCACGGACGCTCGGTGAGCTCCGCGAAGAACCGTTCGACGGCCGGCCAGACCCGGCCGCCGCCGGA
The DNA here is from genome assembly GCF_009863025.1 of Streptomyces sp. SID4985. Lineage (GTDB taxonomy): Bacteria > Actinomycetota > Actinomycetes > Streptomycetales > Streptomycetaceae > Streptomyces. The sequence continues at coordinate 17,839 of NZ_WWIR01000718.1, forward strand.
CAGCCCCCGCCACTCCTCGCGGACCAGGGAGACCATCCGGAAGCAGTCGTCGATCGGTACGATCCAGTGTTCCTCGTGTCCGCGCACCGTGTTGATCAGCAGCGCCTCCACGTCGGGCGTCATACCGGCCAGCGCCGGAACCGACTCGGCCAGACCGTGCCAGGCGGCCGCGTCGATCTCCCAGCGCATCGCCCCGGCCGGGCTCGGCCCCTCGGCGGTCACCGAGCCGTCCGCCCGGGGCACGAAGAACACCAGGCCCACCGGTACACCGAGCACCGCCGTGTCCACCGGCGCGAGCCGCACCCGGCGGCGGCGCACGAGCCGGTAGCGGCCCCCGCCCGCGCCGTCGTCGGCGAACAGCACCGAGCAGGGGCGGCACACACAGCGCAGCCCGTCGGCCTCCGCCTCGTACAGATGGGCGTGCTCCTCGGCGACGGGCGCCGCGCACAGCTCGCACGCCTCGGCCGCCGCCGTACGGCCC
>NZ_WWIR01000719.1 GCF_009863025.1 Streptomyces sp. SID4985
GCCCGCGAGGGTCGCGTCCCGCACGGCCGCCAGCACCGCCCCCGCGCGGATCACCCGCGCGAGGTCGGCGAAGGACGGGTCCGCCCAGAGGGGCCCGGCTCGCCGGTAGCGGGCCGGGACCGGATCGTCCGCCGGGTACCAGCCCACCCCGAAACCGTCGGCGTTCACCGTCCCGTTGCGCTGCCGCCGGGGAGCCCACGCCTGCCGGTACAGGCTGTGCGCGGGCTCCACCAGCAGCGCACCGAGCGACAACTCCGGTCCGAGGTAAGCGAGATGACGGCACATCAGGCGGACTCCGCGTCGCGTGCGGTGCGGAACCCGGAGAAGATCTGCCGGCGGATCGGATAGTCCCAGTTGCGGAACGTGCCCCGGCAGGCCACCTGCCCCACGGCGAACGAACCGCCGCGCAGCACCTTGTACTCGGGGCCGAAGAACACCTCCGAGTACTCCTTGTACGGGAACACCGTGAAGCCCGGGTACGGTAGGAAGTCGCTCGACGTCCACTCCCACACGTCGCCGATCAACTGCCGTACGCCGTACGGTGATTCACCGGCCGGATAGCTTCCGGCGGGCGCGGGCCGCAGATGCCGCTGGCCCAGGTTGGCGTGGGCGGCCGTCGGGTCGTCGTCGCCCCAGGGGAAGCGCCGGGAGCGGCCGGTGCCGGGGTCGTGCCGGGCGGCCTTCTCCCACTCGGCCTCGGTGGGCAGCCGCCGCCCGGCCCAGCGGGCGTACGCGTCCGCCTCGTACCAGGACACGTGCAGCACCGGCTCGTCCGGCGGCACCGGCTCGGTGACGCCGAAGCGGCGCCTGAGCCACTGCCCGCCGTCCCGGTGCCAGTACAGCGGGGCGGTGACCGGGTGCTGCCGGATGTGTGCCCAGCCCTCCGGGCTCCACCAGCGCTCGGTGTCGTAGCCGCCGTCCTCGATGAACTCCTGGTACGCCGCGTTCGTCACCGGGGTGGTGTCGATCCAGTACGGCGCCACTTCCCGTACGTGCGCCGGGCGTTCGTTGTCCAGCGCCCAGGGCTCGGTGGAGGTGCCCATGGTGAACGGGCCGCCGGGGACCAGGACTTCGGGCGGACCGGTGAAGGGCGGCGACGGGTCGGGGTCGGGGGCGGTCAGGGCCTGGGGGCCGGTGCGGAGCTGATGGGTGATCAGCATCGTTTCGTCGTGCTGTTGTTCGTGCTGCGCGATCATCCCGAAGGCGAAGCCCGACTCGGTGAGCCGGTCGCCCTCGAAGTCCGCACCCTCCAGCAGGTCGAGGACCCGGCCGCGCACCTCGGCCGCGTACGCGCGCGCCTCCTCGGGCGCCAGCAGCGGCAGCGAGGGACGCTCGGAGCGCGGATGCTCGAAGGCGTCGTACAGGCCGTCGATCTCCGGCCGCATCGCCTCCCGGCCGCCGACCGCCCGCAGCAGCCACAGCTCCTCCTGGTTGCCGATGTGGGCGAGGTCCCACACCAGCGGGGACATCAGCGGCGAGACCTGGGCGGTCAGGTCGGGATCCTCGACACAGCTGGTCAGCAGCGTGGTCCGGGTGCGGGCGGTGACCAGCGAGGCGAGCGCGCGGGCCCGCAGCGTCTCCGGCCCCGCCTCGGGCGTCCCGGTCTCCTGGGCGGTCATGTGCGCGTGTCCTTCCTCCCGCGGGCCGGGCGGTGCGTGCCGCCCGAGCCGTCCAGCAGGTCGTCGGCGGGGCAGCGGCCCCGGGCGACATAGCGGTCCAGGTACCCGGCGACGGCGGCCACGACCTCCGGCTCGGCACCGAGCCGGGGCAGCGCCCGCAGCGCCGCCGTGAAGCAGGCGACGGCCGCCTCGCACAGCCCGGGATCGGCCATGCCCAGCCGGGCCGCGTCCGCCCACAGCGGGTTGTGCGGCGCGGGCAGGCCGTGGGCGCGTTCGGTCAGCGGCTTCACGGCCCGGTGCGCCGCCTCGGCGGCCTCCGGGTCGTCGAAGAGCGCCGCCGTCACCGCGAGCGGCACGATCCAGCCGTCGTCCCCGGGCTGCGCGTCGATCATGCGCAGCTCCAGATGACCGCGCGGTCTGACCGGCGGGAACAGGGTGGTCAGGTGGTAGTCGAGGTCCGCCCGGGTGGGCGGACGCGCGGCCCGCGAGCGGGTCCACTCGCGGAAGGTCAGCTGCTCGGGCACCTCCCAGGGCCCGTCGTCCCGGCGGACGCACATGACAGGGGAGTCCAGCACGTGCCGGGCCCAGTCGGCGCGCGGCTCGCCGTCGGTCGCCGGGGCACCGGCGCGGCCGGGCCCGATCTGCGCCCAGTACGACTGCCGGACGGACCGGCGGCCGGACGGACGCCCGTCGACCAGCGGGGAGTTGGCGAACGCGGCGACCAGGACCGGGCCGAGCCGGTGCGCCAGCCACCAGCGCTGCTCGTGGCCCAGCGGCCCCGGCTCCTCGTACCCGGCGTCCACGCACACCTGCACGGACGCCGAGGCGCGCATCATGTGCCGCCCGGCGGGGCCGGTGCGGTCCAGGCATGCCTCCATGGCGTCGTAGCGTGCTTCGCGCAGGAAGCGGGACGGGGTGTGCCAGGGGTGATGGCCCAGGCCGACCAGGGCGAGACCGTCGTCGGCGAGGACCGCGCGGACGGTGTCCAGATCGGCGGACACGGTGCCGACACACTCCATGAGCGAGCCGGCGGGCGGCGAACTCAGCTCCAGCTGGCCGCCGGGCTCGACGGTGAGCGCCGAGCGCAGGGGGACGGGACGCAGGGTGGCGTAGAGGGCGGCGAGACGTTCGGACGGGACCGGGTGGCGGGGGCGGCGCGGGTCCATGACCAGCCACTCCACCTCCACCCCGAGCGTGCGGGGCGGACCGGTCTTGAAGCAGATGCCCCGGATCAGGGCGTCGACCTCGGCTTCGGTGATCGCGGTGCGGTGATCCGTACAGTCACCGCAGTCGCTCAGCGAGTCAGACATGTCGGGATGCTCCTGTGGGATTCCACCATGTCGCCTGCCCGGCCTCCGGTGTGCCGGGCGGGCCTCGTCCCACCCAAGACCCTCGGACCGCATCGCACAAGGGTGCCCATCGGGACGTTCGGGATCGGTCATCTCCGCTTCCTCGCGCGTTTCCTCCCGTCCGGTTCTCGGGCCGCGGGGCCCCGGAAACTCCGTTGCGCCGCGAGAACAGCATCGCCCAGGATGACCGCATGAGCACGACGGGGGAGGCCGCGCGGGCGGCGTTCAGGGCGCTTACGGGGGTGGCGCCGTGAGCGCGCGCCTGCGCGGAGTGGCGACGGCGACCGAGCGGATCGTCGCCGAGGGGGAGTACACGCTGCCGGACGGCCGGAAGGTGCCGCTCGCGGACCTGATCGAGGCCGCCCGCGCCGGGACGCGGCTGCACGGCCCGGAGCCGGTCCAGGTGCCGTCACCGGCGGCGCTGAGCGACACGTTCTTCGAGGTCACGGGCGAGAGCAGCCTGGAGGCGGCCCGACGGCTGACCGGTGCGGGAGCCTCGGTGGCCGTCCTCAACTTCGCCTCCGCCCGCAATCCCGGCGGCGGCTATCTCAACGGCGCCCAGGCCCAGGAGGAGGCCCTGTGCCGCGCCTCCGCGCTGTACACCTGTCTGCTCCGGGCACCCGGCTACTACGACCACCACCGGGCGGACCGTGACCCCTTCTACTCCGACCGGGTGATCCACAGCCCGGCGGTGCCGGTCTTCCGCGACGACCGGGGACGCCTGCTGGCCGAGCCGTACACGGCCGGCTTCCTCACCTCGCCCGCCCCGAACGCGGGCGTGATCCGCCGCCAGGCTCCCGGGCGGACCGGCGAGATACCGGCCGCCCTCGCGCTGCGGGCCGAGCGGGTCCTGGAGACCGCCGCCGCCCACGGCCACCGGCACCTGGTGCTCGGTGCGTGGGGTTGCGGGGTCTTCCAGAACGACCCGGAACAGGTGGCGAACGCCTTCCGGACCCTGCTCGTGTCCGGCGGCCGGTTCACCGGGACCTTCGACCACGTGGTGTTCGGCGTCCTGGACCGCACGGCCGGGGCGACGGTGCGGAGCGCCTTCGAGCGGGTCTTCGCCGCCGAGGTGCGCCCCGGACCGTCACCCGAGGTGGCTCAGGTCCAGCCGTAGCGCTCGTACAGCCGCTGGCGGACCAGGTTGAACCGCATCCGGTCCAGCGCGCACGCCTCGCGGCGCATCCCGTTCTCGTGCAGCCGCAGCACCCGGTCGACGGCCACCCAGGAGTCGCGGTCCGAGCGGTCCCAGGGGCCCTGGCCTATCGCCACCCAGTCGCGGTGGCTGTCGTGCCGCTTGCTGGAGAGCTGCACGGCGAGGAAGGTGCCGGCCACCTCCCGGGCGACGACCAGCACGGGGCGGTCCTTGCCCCGGCCGTCGTTCTCCTCGAACGGCACCCAGGTCCAGACGATCTCGCCGGGATCGGGGTCGCCGTCGTGGGCGGGGGAGTACTCGGTGCGCACCCGGCCGATCTCGCGCGGGTCGGCCTCGGTGGTGGCGTGGGGGCCGTGACGGCCGGGAACGTTGTCATCGTTGTACGTGCTCACGCCACGCACCCTAGCCGAACTGCAACAACGCGAAGGGCGGCGGCCGTTCACGCCCTCGGAGGGCTACGGCCGCCGCCCGTCGGTCAGTTGTCCCCCTTGTCCCCGTCCACCGGAACCCGCGTCGCCGTCACCCCGTTGACCGAGGGTGAACCGGCGCCCGGTGCCTGGTTCTTGTGGTCCATCGTGGAGAGCAGCTGACGGGCGAGCCCGAGCCCCGTGCCGCCCATGGTGAGTGCCTTGGCGAACAACTCGCCCATGCCGTCGGCGCCGTTGAGCAGCACCATGTTGTCGACGTTGCCGAACGCGTCCGCGCCCGCCCGCACGATCTCCGGCCAGTTCTCGGCGAGTTGCTGGGCGACGACCGCCTCCTGGTTCTCGGCCAGGGCGGCCGCCCGCGCCTTGATGGCTTCCGCCTCCGCCAGACCCTTGGCCCGGGCGGCCTCGGCCTCCGCGAGACCCTTCGCCTGCGCGGCGGCGGCCTCCGCCTCACCGGTCGCGCGGGTGGCCGACGCGGTGGCGGCACCCCGGCTCTTGGTGGCCTCGGCCTCGGCTCCGGCGGCGGCCTTGACCCGGGTCGCCTCGGCGGCCGCCGCCAGTTCCGTCTCCTTCGCCTTGGCCTGGGCGGCCGAGATCCGCGCGTCGCGCTCGGCCTCGGCCAGCGTCCGCTTCTCGTACGCCTTGGCGTCCGCGGGCTTGCGGACGTCCGCCTGGAGCTGCTGCTCGCGGCGGTTGGCCTCCAGCTCCGCGACCCGGGTCTCCTGGACCACGACCTCCTGCCGCGCGGCCGCGTCCGCGAGCGGCCCGGCCTGCCGGGACTTCGCCGCCGCCTTGTCCCGCTCGGCCTGGTAACCGGCCTGGAGGATCTCGCTGTCCCGGGTGGCCTCGGCCATCCGGGCGTACGACTGCTGCTCGGCCTCGGTGGCGAGCCGGTTGGCCTCGGCCTGCGCGATGCGCGCGTCCCGCTGTACGGCGGCGGCGTGCGGCATCGCCAGGTTCTGGATGTACCCGGTCGGGTCCTCGATCTCGTGGATCTGGAGCGAGTCCACGATCAGACCCAGCTTCTCCATCTCCGTACCGCAGGCGGCCCGGGTCTGGCCGGTCAGCTTCTCCCGGTCGCGGATCATCTCCTCGACCGTCAACCCGCCCACGATGGAACGGAGATGACCGGCGAAGACGTTGTGCACCCGCTCCGACATCAGCTTCTGCTGGTCCAGGAAACGCCGGGCCGCGTTGGCGACCGACACATAGTCGTCGCCCACCTTGAAGATGACCACGCCCCGCACCTTCAGCGGGATGCCCTGCTGGGTCACGCAGTCCACGTGCAGCTCGGTCTCGTTCAGGTCCAGCGAGAGCTTGCGCACCGCTTGCACACCGGGCAGCACGAGCGTGCCGCGCCCCGTGACGATGCGGAAACCCATGCCCTCCTCGACACCCTCGGTACGGTGTCTGGACCCCGAGATGATGAGGGCCTCGTTGGGTTCCGCGACCCGCCACATCATCTTGAACACACCGATCAGGACGAGGACGGCGGCAACCGCCGCCCCCGCAACGACGCCGACGATCATCGGCAAACGCCCCCTTGACATGGTGCCCTTGACGGCACCGGACGAAGGGAGTGTGCACCTGCGCGGGTACGGGGAGAAGACCCCGGCGGAGCCTTGTCACAATCTTGACGAACAGGGCTCTCACCTGGGGCGGGGCGCGCTCAACCGTCGTACGCGGGCGTGACGTAGACCGTGCGCGGCGGCAGGTGTTCCACCACCATGACCACGGCGCCGGGCTCGATCCGGGTGCCGCTGTCGGCCGCGTACGCGAGGAAGTGCTCGGCGCCGCCGCGCACCCGGACGATCACCTCGCCGACCAGCCCCGGGCCGACCGTTCCCGTCACCCGTCCCATCAGCCCGACCATCGACGCATCGCCCATGTGCACAGGGTAAGCGCGGAGAGGCGCGGTCCGAGTGGGGCCTACCGGTTCAACCTCCGGCCCGCGCCTACCGGTTCAACAGGCGCCGCAGCCAGTCGAATCGGGCCGCGCGGGCGGTGCGGGACAGCGCGGTCTTCGGCGCCAGGCCGTCGAAGCCGTGGAACCCGCCCGGCCAGACGTGGAGTTCGGCCACTCCGCCGCAGCCCCAGATGCGGGAGGCGTAGGCCACCACCTCGTCCCGGAAGGTCTCCGCCGAGCCCACGTCCAGGAAGGCCGGGGGCAGCCGGGTGAGGTCGGTCGCGCGGGCCGGGGCGGCGTACGGCGGGACGTCGGGGCCGCCCCGGCGCTCGCCGAGCAGCGCCGACCAGCCGGTCTCGTTGGCGGAGCGGTCCCACACGTCCACCCCGGCCATCTGGTGGCTGGAGCCGGTGTCGTTGCGGTCGTCCAGCATCGGGTACATCAGCAACTGGCCGAGTACGGGCGGGCCTTGGCGGTCGCGGAGCAGCAGCGCGAGCGCCGCCGTGAGACCGCCGCCCGCGCTGGCGCCCGCGAGGACGATCCGGTCCGGGTCGCCGCCGAGGTCCTCCGCGTTCCGCGCGGTCCACAGGAACCCGGCGTACACGTCCTCCACCGGTGCGGGATAGGGGTGTTCGGGGGCGAGCCGGTACTCCACGGAGACGACCACCGCGCCGCCGAGATCGCGCGCCCAGTGCAGCGGGGCGTCCACCCCGGCCCGGTTGGTGCCGAGGACCATGCCACCGCCGTGGACGTGGTAGATCACCGGCAGCCGGGCGCCGGGGGCGGCGTCGGCGGGGCGGCAGATCAGCAGGGAGATGTCCGGTGCCCCCTCGGGTCCGGGCACCGTGCGGTCCTCCGCGACGAAGGCGCCGCCGAGCGTGACGTCCAGCAGGTCCGGGGGTACGGCCTCGGCGGTCTGCCGCGCGGCGGCGATCCCGTCCGGGGTGAGGGGCGGGGCGTCCTTGAACGGTTCGAGCACGGGGGCGAGTTCCGGGTCGAACGGGGGCGGCTCCGGACGCATGGGGTCTCCTCGGGCTCGGGTGACGGGATGTGGCTCCGTCTGCCCATGGTCCGCCGTTTCGCGCATGCGGGACGACTCCGGGGCGGCGCGGACGTCGGGGGCGGCCCGGGTGCGACCTGGGTACGGCCCGGGGCGGAGTGCGCATACGGCCCCGGAACAGTGCGGAAGGGGGCCGGAGCCATCATGGCTCCGGCCCCCCTGCAGGGCTGCTCTGGCTCAGGCGGCCAGGATCTCGCCCGCGCTGCCGTGCAGGCGCGTGACGACCTCGGACAGCTGGGCGGCGACCTCGGCGTCGTCGACCGGGTGGGTCTCGGCGAAGCGGGTCACGGAGCCGGGGATCGAGAGCTTGATGTCCTCGATGACCTTGCCACCGGCGATGCCCACGGCCTTGCGGGCGTCGTCCTGGGCCCACACGCCGCCGTACTGGCCGAAGGCGGTGCCGATGACGGCGACGGGCTTGCCGGTGAAGGCGCCGGCGCCGTACGGGCGGGACAGCCAGTCGATGGCGTTCTTCAGGACGGCCGGGATGGTGCCGTTGTACTCGGGGGCGAAGAGCAGGAACGCGTCGGCGGCCTGGGCGGCCTCGCGCAGCTTGACGGCGGCGGCCGGAACCTGGCCCTCGACGTCCAGGTCCTCGTTGTAGAACGGGACGTCGGCGAGGCCCTCGAAGATCTCGACCTCGGCGCCCTCGGGGGCGAGCTTGGCGGCGGCCTCGGCGAGCTGGCGGTTGTGCGAACCGGCGCGGAGGCTGCCGACGAGCGCGAGGATGCGTACGGACATGGGAGTACTCCAAGGGGGTGGCTGAAACACGCTTGAAACGATCCGGACCGAGGTCCGTTTAGATTTCTACCACCCTAACCGGACCAGGGTCCAGTTTTGTTCCCCATGCTTTACGCTGTCTTCATGTCCAGCGCTCTGCCGCCCTGTCCGCAACCCGAGGACCCCTTCGACGAGCCCCAGTTGCTGGAGGTGGGCCCCGCCCCGGCCGCCGACGAGCCGTGTCTGCGCGCCGACGCGGCCCGCAACCGGGCGCGGCTGCTGGAGGCGGCCTCCCGGCTGATCGCCGAGCACGGAGCGGCCGGGGTGACCATGGAGGCGGTGGCGGCCGCGGCCAAGGTCGGCAAGGGCACCGTGTTCCGTCGCTTCGGCGACCGCACCGGACTGCTGACCGCGCTGCTCGACCACTCCGCGCGCACGCTCCAGGAGGACTTCCTCGCCGGTCCGCCCCCGCTCGGCCCCGGCGCACCGCCCCTGGAGCGGCTGCGCGCCTTCGGTGTGGCCGTCCTCTACCGCTCGGCGGAGCAGCTGGACCTGCAGCTGGCGGCCCAGCCGGACCCGGGGCGCCGCTACAAGCACCCCTCCGCGCAGGCGCTGCGCACCCACGTCACGATGCTGCTGCGCCGCCTCGTCCCCGACGCCGACTGCGAGCTCCTCGCCCAGCCGCTCCTGGCCTACCTCGACCCCGCGCTGATCCACCACCTCACCCGCCAGTGCGGGATGCCGATGGAGCGGCTGGAGACGGGCTGGCTGGACCTGGTGGACCGGCTGACGGGCCAGCGGGGCTGAACACCAGTTCCAGCCCCGCACCTCCGTGCCCCGGGGCCTCAGCCCTCGGCCCCCGTGAACATCGCCGTCAGCACCTGGGCGGAGTCCTCGCGGAACAGGAGCCGCCCCTGCTGCGCGGAGTCGGTCGCGGAGGCTTCCGCGCGCCCGAACATCTCCGTCTCGTAGGCGGTCAGGGCGGCCTCCGTGTCGCCGGGGTGGGCGGCCAGGGCGAGGCCCAGTTCGGCGCCGTCCAGGAGGGCGAGGTTGGCGCCCTCGCCCGCGAACGGGGACATCAGATGGGCGGCGTCGCCGAGGAGGGTGACACCGGGGACGCGGTCCCAGCGCAGGCCGACCGGCAGGGCGTGGATCCGGCGCGGCACCAGCGCGCCCTCCGCGTCCCGCACCAGCGCCTTCAGGGTGTCGTCCCAGCCGTCGAACTCCTTGAGCACCGCGTCCTTGGCCGCCTCGGTGTCCGTGAAGTCGATGCCGTCGAGCCAGTCCTCCGGCGCCTCGACGGCCGTGTAGACGTGCAGCCCGCCGTCCGTCTCGCGGTGCGCGAGGAAGCCCCGCCCGGCGCCCAGCGCGAACAGCATCCCGGCGCCGATCACCCCGGCGCTCACCGGATGCCGCTCGTCCGCCTCGGGCAGGTCCGTCTCCACGAACGAGATCCCGGCGTACGCGGGCACCGCGTCCGTGACCAGCGGGCGTATCCGCGACCAGGCGCCGTCCGCGCCGACCAGCAGGTCGGTGGTGAAGACACCGCCGTCCGCGAGCGTGACCTCGTGCCGTCCGCCGCCGAGCGGCCGCGCCCCGGTCACCTTCGCGCCCCAGCGGATCGTGCCCTGCGGCAGCGAGCCGAGGAGCAGGTCGCGCAGGTCGCCCCGGTCGATCTCGGGGCGGCCGCCCTCGCCGTCGTCCGGCGCGTCGTGGTGCACTACGGCGTGCCGGTCCAGGACGCGGGTCGCCTCGCCACCCCGGTGCACCCGGGCGAGGAACTCCTCGTGCAGCCCGGCCGCGCGCAGTGCGTTCTGCCCGGACTCCTCGTGGATGTCGAGCATCCCGCCCTGGGTGCGCGCCTCGGGCGAGGCGTCGAGGTCGAACAGGGCCGCCTCGACGCCGCGGGTGTGCAGCACCCGGGCGAGCGTGAGCCCGCCGAGCCCGGCGCCGACGACGGCGATCGGGTGGTGGGGTACGGGAGCGGATGCGGTCATGGTGGCCTCCTGGGGGCTCACTCGGGTACGGCGGTGCGCTCGATGCCGTTGATCAGGGTCTGGAAGGCCCACGACACGCGGTTCTCGGGCGTGCCCGAGAGCAGGACGTGGGCGGCCGCCGCGATGTGCGGACGGGTGGGGTCCTCGGCCGCCCGGCGCAGTACGCCGATCAGCTCCTCCCACTCCTCCGGGCTGTCGCCCCCGGCGTGTTCGGCGGCGGTCGCGACGGCGTGCTGGAGCAGCAGATCGACACCCCAGGCGGCCTGTGCGCGCGGCACCCCGCCCTCGTCGAGCAGGGCGAGCAGGGTCTCGATCAGATTCAGGTAGTGCGGGCCGCGCGGCCGGGCGGTGAGCGCCGCGCGGGCCAGCTCCGGGTGGGCGAGGAGCATGCCGGTGCAGGCGACGAGCACATGCTCGAGGCGCTCGCGCCAGGTGCCCCCCTCCGGGGCCGGGGGGACGGTGCCGAGCAGTTCGTCCAGGACGGCGGCGTGCAGCTCGTCCGTGTTGCGCACGTAGACGTACAGCGAGGCGGGGCCCGTGTCCAGCTCCTGTGCCAGCCGCCGCATGGTCACCTTGCGCAGCCCTTCGGTACGCATCACGGCCACGGCGGTCGCGACGACGACCTCACGGCTGAGCGCGGGCTTCGCGGGGCGCTCGCGGCGGGAACGGGGGGAGTGCTGGGGAGAAGCGGGCATGAGCCGCAGCGTAACGAACATGTTCGTCACGAACAAGTTCGTAGCGAACGCGTTCGTAAATCGTCGTGCGAGGCCCCCCGTTCTCGTCCGGTTCTGTACGACCTCGCCCCGCCCGAAGCGGCCCCCGGCGCCTCTGCCAGGATGCGTTCCGTCATGGTGCAGATACCGAACACGCCCACGAGCGCGGACGTCGCCCGCCTGGCCGGGGTCTCCCGCGCGACCGTGTCCTACGTCCTCAACGACACCGGCGCCGTGCGTATCAGCGAGCCGACGCGCCTCCGTGTGCGCGAGGCCGCGCGCGAACTCGGCTACGTCCCGCACGCGGCCGCGCGCACCCTGCGCGCCGGGCACAGCCGGATGGTCGTGATGCCCGCCCCCGCCGTCCCGGCGGGCCCGCTGCACAGCCGCTTCCTCGGTGAACTCCAGTCCGCCCTCGGCCGCCTCGACTACACCGTCGTCCAGTACGGCGCCCTCGGCCTCCAGGACGACGAATCCGCCCGCGCCTGGGCCGAGTTACGCCCCGTCGCCGTACTGATCCCCGGCACCGGACCCGGCCCGAAGGGTGTCGAGGTCCTCAAGCGCGCCGGAGCCCGCGCCGTGGTGACCCTCGGCCCCGGCCGCGTCCAGGGGGCGCACGCCCTGCTCATGGACCACGCGGTCGTCGGCCGCCGGGCGGGCGCGCATCTGCACGCGAGGGGAAGACGCCGTATCGGGGTGGTCGTCCCGGAGGACCGGGCCCTGGACGTGTTCTCCCGCCCGCGCCTGGCGGGCGTGCGCGAGGCGCTGCGCGGCACGGACGCCACCGTCACCGAACTCCCGCTGGATTACACCGAGTCGGCCGCCGCCCGGCTCGCGGACCGATGGCCCGGCCTGGACGCGGTCTTCGCCTACGACGACGAATACGCGATGCTCCTCATGCGCGCGCTGGAGGACGCGGGACTGCGCGTCCCCGTCGAGGTGGCCGTAGTCGGCGCCGGGGACCTCATGCTCGGCAGACTGCTGCGCCCCCGGCTCAGCACCGTCCGCCTGGACGTGCCCTCGGGGCACGAGCTGGCCGCGTTCGTGGACGGCGTCGTACGCGACCCCGGGCGGGAACCCGGGGTCCGCGCGGTCCTGAACGCCTCACTGATCCACCGCGACTCCAGCTGACCCGCACCAGGCGAGTCAACTCCCTTCGCGGCGGCCGGAGTTGCCGGGGCCTACTGCTGCCCCGCCTCCCCCTGCTCCTCCTGCTCCGCGATGTCCTTGCGCACCTCGTCCATGTTCAGCTCGCGGGCCTGCTTGATGATGTCGACGAGGGCCGGCTCGGGCAGCGCGCCCGGCTGGGCGTAGACCGCCACCTGGTCCCGGACGATCATCAGCGTCGGGATCGACTGGATGCCGAACGCCTGGGCCAGCTCCGGCTGGGCCTCGGTGTCCACCTTGGCGAACACCAGGTCGGGATTCTCCGCCGCGGCCTTGTCGTAGACCGGCGCGAACTGCTTGCAGGGGCCGCACCAGTCCGCCCAGAAGTCGATGAGGACGAACTCGTTGTCCTGCACCGTCTGGTCGAAGTTCTCCTTGGTCAGCTCCACGGTGTTGCCGCTCATGGCATCTCCCTCTTCCTGGTGTGGGGGTGCTGCCCTCGGCACAAACACGCCCTCCGGTCCGGCTATTCCGCCGCACATCTCACCCGTACCCGCAGAAACCGCACCCGTACCGGCCCGGTCCCCACCCGCGGGCGCCGGACCCGCGCGCGTACCGTGTGGCCCCCGCGCCCGCCACCCACCACACTGGGCGCATGACGGAAACGGAAGCCATCGCGTACGACGTCGTGGTGCTCGGGGCCGGGCCCGTGGGGGAGAACGTCGCCGACCGGACCCGCGCGGCCGGTCTGTCCACCGCCGTGGTGGAGAGCGAACTCGTCGGCGGCGAGTGCTCGTACTGGGCCTGCATGCCGAGCAAGGCGCTGCTCAGGCCGGTCATCGCCCAGGCCGACGCCCGCCGCCTGCCCGGACTGGCCGAGGCGGTGCGCGGCCCGCTCGACACGTCCGCCGTGCTCGCCCGCCGGGACGGGTTCGCCTCGCACTGGAAGGACGACGGCCAGGTGGGCTGGCTGGAGGGCGTCGGGGCCGACCTCTACCGGGGCCGGGGCCGTCTCGCCGGGCCGCGCACGGTCACCGTGACCGCCTCGGACGGCACGGTCACCACGCTCACCGCCCGGCAGGCGGTCGTCGTCGCCACCGGAACCCGCGCCAGGCTCCCGGGGCTGCCCGGACTCGCCGAGGTCGAGCCGTGGACCAGCCGCGAGGCCACCAGCGCCCAGCAAGCACCCGGCAGTCTGATCGTCGTCGGCGGCGGAGTCGTCGCCACCGAGATGGCCACCGCCTGGCAGGCCCTCGGCTCCCGGGTCACCCTGCTCGTCCGGGGCGAGCGGCTGCTCGGCCGCATGGAGCCCTTCGCCGGGGAGCTGGTCGCCAAGGCCCTCACCGAGGCGGGCGCCGACATCCGCACGCACACGTCCGTCGCGTCCGTCACGCGGGAGAACGGCAAGGTCGTGGCCGTCACGGACGGCGGCGAGCGCATCGAGGCCGACGAGATCCTCTTCGCCACCGGGCGCGCCCCGCAGACGGACGACATCGGGCTCGACACCGTGGATCTGGAGCCGGGTGGCTGGCTGGAGGTGGACGACACCCTGCGCGTCCCGGACACCGACTGGCTGTACGCGGTCGGTGATGTCAACGGGCGCGCCCTCCTCACCCACCAGGGCAAGTACCAGGCCCGGATCGCGGGCGCCGCCATCGCGGCCCGCGCGGCGGGCGTGCCGCTCCAGGACGAGCCCTGGGGCGCGCACGCGGCCACCGCCGACCACTACGCCGTGCCCCAGGTCGTCTTCACCGACCCCGAGGCCGCCGCCGTCGGCCTCTCGCTGGCCGAGGCGGAGGAGGCGGGGCACCGGGTCCGCGCCGTGGACGTGGACTTCGGCTCGGTCGCGGGCGCCTCGCTCTACGGCGACGACTACACCGGCCGCGCCCGCATGGTGGTCGACCTGGAGGAGGGCATCCTGCGGGGCGTCACCTTCGTCGGCCCCGGCGCGGGCGAGCTCGTGCACTCCGGGACGGTCGCCGTCGCCGGCCGGGTACCGCTCGACCGGCTCTGGCACGTGGTCCCGCCGTTCCCGACGCTGGGCGAGGTGTGGCTGCGGCTGCTTGAGGCGTACCGCGACAACTAGCCTCGCCGGTCAGGGGAGTTCAAAGCCCAGCACCTTCGCCGCGGTCCCGGGCGTCGGCTGGGCCCACAGGGCGGCGGCCGCCTCGTTGGTGGACAGCGAGCGCGGCTCCGCGCGGTCCAGGTAGAGGGTGCCGTCCAGGTGGTCCGTCTCGTGCTGCACGATCCGGGCGGGCCACCCCGAGACCTCCTCGTCCAGCGCGCGGCCCCGCTCGTCCTGCCCGCGCAGCCGCACCCGCGCGTGCCGGGCCACGACCGCCTGGTAGCCGGGCACGCTGAGGCAGCCCTCGTAGAACGCGGCGAGCTCCGGCCCGGCGGCCTCGTACGACGGATTGACCAGCACCCGGAACGGCAGCGGCACCCGGCCCCGGGCCGCCGCGATCTCCTCGGGGATCGTCGCCGGGTCCTCCAGCACCGCGATCCGCAGGGGCACCCCCACCTGCGGGGCGGCCACGCCGACCCCGGGAGCGGCGTGCATGGTCACGCGCAGCGCCGCCACGAACCGCTCCAGGAGGGCGGGGGAGAGCTGCCCCTCGTACGGTTCGGCGGGGCGGCGCAGGACGGGATGGCCGGCCGTGACGATGGGCAACGGGCCACCGGCGGCGAGGAGTTCCTCGATCCGCTCGGCCAGGGGCGGGTGATCGCTGGGGAGTGGCATCCGGTCAGGATGCCACGGCGGCACACACGCGGGCCCGGCGTGGGCGACAACGCCCGCGCCGGGCCCGGGAGAACCGTGCTGTTCCGTTCGTTCGGCAGGGCGTCGCCCGCCGGTCACTCCTGCGGGAAGTCGCCCGCGAGCGCGGACGCGATCCGCAGGTGCGGCTCCGCCTCCGTGTGCCGCGCCTGGCGTTCGAGCGTGCGGCCCAGCATCAGTCGGGCGTAGTGCTCCACCGGGTCGCGCTCCACGATGGTCCGCAGCTCCGCCTCCGCGCGGCCGAGCTGCGCGGAGTGGTAGTAGGCGCGGGCCAGCAGCAGCCGGGGCGCGGTCTGCTCCGGCACCTCCTCGACCAGGCCGGCGAGGACCTTCGCGGCGCGCGCGTAGTCCTTGGCGTCGAAGAACATGCCCGCCCGCTCCCAGCGCTCGGCGAGGGTGCCGTGGTCGTAGTACGTGGTGTCCACTGGTGACCTCCTTCGCCGGGTACAACCCACCGGGGTTGTTGAATATTTCACTACATTGCGCGGTGACACGTGACGGTCGTCACGCGGGGCGTCAGCCGGTGATGGACTTCAGCTCCTCCTCGGTCAGCGGGGCCTGCGACAGGAACGGCCGCTTGGGGCCGAAGAGCATCGGGACGAGCATGTCGGGGGAGAAGAGGCGGGTCGCGGGCTTCTCCAGGCTCATCACGTCGAGGAGCGCCCCGAGGGCGCGCGGATTGCGGGCGCCGGTGGCGACGGCGCGGTCCACGAAGGCCGCGAGGGCGCGCTCGGCGCGGTTCGGCGGACGGTCGCTCGCGCCCGGGTAGAACACGTCCTGCCCGATGGCCAGGTCCCACGCGGCGGCGACCGGGCGCGTCACCGCGCGCTGCAGCCGCCGCCCGGTGCCGGGGCGGGCGAGCCCGCCGGTGCCGGTCAGCGTGCCGAGCGCGAGGGCGCTCTGGGCGGCGACCGTGATGCCGTGCCCGTAGACGGGGTTGTAGCCCGCCACGGCGTCCCCGGTCACCACGAAACCGTCGGGCCACGCGCGCAGCTTCTCGAAGTAGCGGCGCCGGTTGGCGGTGCTGCGGGTGGTCACGACCTCCCCGAGCGGCTCGGCGTCGCGGATCAGCTCCCCGATGACCGGATCGCCGAGCTTCAGCGCGAAATCGGTGAACTCGGCCGGATCGCCGGTGGGTTCACCGCCCCGGGTGCCCGAGAGCGTGACGATCCAGCGGCCGTCCTCGATGGGCAGGATGATGCCGCCGCGCCCCGGCGCCTTCGCGGGGTTCGCCTGCACGTTGACGAGCGGGAAGGGCAGCTCCAGGCTTCCGGCGGGGGCGCGGAACAGCCGCGTGGCGTAGGCGACCCCGGCGTTCACCTCGCGCTCCACGACCTCGGGAAGCCCCAACTCCCCGAGCCAGCGCGGCGCCCGGGAGCCCCGGCCCGACGCGTCGACCACCAGATCGGCGGCCAGCGTCTCCTCGCCGTACCGCCCCTCCGTGCGCACGCGGACGCCGGTGACACGTGCCGCCTCTCCCGCGAGACCGAGTGCGGTGGTGCCCTGACGCAGTGTCAGGCGCGGATCGGCGAGGACGCGTTCGCGGAGCACGCCGTCCAACAGGTCGCGCGAGCACACCAGGTTGCGGTGGTGGGTGGCGGTGAAGCGGCGGAACCAGACCTCGTTGGGGGCGCGGGACACCATCTCGGCCATGATGGGCACCAGGCGTGCCCCCCGCTCCACCAGCTCCTCCACGAACCCCGGCAGCAGCTCCCGGAACGCGAGTACCCCGCCCCACCAGACCAGATGCGCGTGCCGGGCCTGGGGAACGCCCCGGCGCGGCGCGAGACCCGCGGGCAGCGTGTCCCGCTCGATCACGGTCACGTCGGCGTGCTCGACGAGTGCCGCCGCCGCGAGGAGGCCGCCGATACTGGCGCCGATGACGACAGCGGTGGGCCGGGGAACATCAGACATGGGTGCTCATGCTTTCTTCGGGAATCACCCGTCGGCGGACGGGGTCGATGATCCGTGCGCGGTGGAACACACGGGAGATGGCCTCGATCTCGTCCTCGTCGCCGCCGATCCGCACGGGGTCCGCGGAGCGGGCGGGACCGGCGCCCCGGCGGCCGTCCGGGGCCGGGTCGCTCAGGGCTCGGTCGCCCGGAGTGGGCGTGGCCGGGGATTGCGGGGACGGGGGTTGCGTGGACGGAGTGGGCGCGGCCGGGGGTTGCGCGGGCGGGGTGTGCGCCGCC
>NZ_WWIR01000720.1 GCF_009863025.1 Streptomyces sp. SID4985
AGGCAGGTGGCGAGACCGAGGAAGGCCTCGTGGATGTCGTCGCGTCGCTCCCAGCGGATCCGCAGGCGGCGAAAGCCGTGCAGCCAGGCGATGGTGCGCTCGACGACCCAGCGGAAAATGCCCAGGCCAGAGCCGTGTTGCACGCCTCGCTCAGCGATGACCGGGCGGATGCCGCGCTGCCACAGTAGGCGCCGGTATTTGTCGTGGTCGTAGCCGCGGTCGGCAAGCAGCGTGTCGGGTCGATGTCTGGGGCGGCCGACGACGCCGGCAACCGCCGGGATCTTGTCGAGCAGGGGCATCAGCTGGGTGACGTCGTTGCGGTTTCCACCGGTCAGCGACACCGCGAGCGGGATGCCCTGGCCGTCGGTGAGAACGTGGTGCTTGCTGCCCGGCCGTGCGCGATCGACCGGGCTGGGACCGCTTTTGGGCCCCGTCGAGCGGCCCGGACGTGGGAGGAGTCGATCACCGCCCGGGACCAGTCCAGCTTGTTCGCCGCCCGCAGCTTCTTCAGGAGCACCAGGTGCAGTTCGTCCCACACGCCGGCCTCGTTCCACGCGGCGAGGCGCCGCCAGCAGGTCATGCCCGAGCCGAAGCCCAGTTCCTGCGGCAGGTACTCCCACTGGATGCCCGTGTGCAGGACGAACAGGATCCCGCACAGCGCCTGCCGGTCCGGGACTCGCGGTCTGCCCTCGACCAGCTTCGGACCCGGCACGGGCAGCAACGGCTCGATGAGCGACCACAGTTCGTCCGAGACGATCCAGGGCCGCGACTGACGTTTCCCCACGATCGGACCAACGACCAGCCAATCCGAAAGTCACATGATCAACGGCTTCTGTTAGGACCTCTAAGTCCCGGCTGAACTGGGTGCTTTCCGGGCTGCGGGTCGTCTCGGTCGGTGACGAAGAGGCGAGGGCGGCCTCGAAGTTGCAGATGAACGCCGGTTTGCATGGGCACAAGTACGCGATCGATGCGGCGGTCGCCGAGGCCGCGCTGCGACAGCACCGCCCTGTGGTCATGCTGACTTCCGATATTGACGACATGGCCAAGCTGTGCGGCGAGCGGGTCCGGCTCGTTGCGGTGTGATTTCCCTAGGTCCGGCTCAGTAGGAGCGGAGTCCGTAGGGGCTCCAGTGACCGAGGAAGGGCTTGAGGTCGTCGCCGCTGGGTTTCGGCGGCGTTGGCAGTTTCGGCGCTGAGGCCGATTCGGTGAGGTTTTGGAGGTGCGTATCCGCGAACGCGAGCCACGCCTCGACCTCGGTCCGCTCCTGCCCGGGCGGAAGTGATGCGGCATGGACGCCTACTGCTGCGACGTATTCAGTCAGGCGGCTGGCCTGGTACCAGGTGTCTGCCTGTTCTCCGAGGTGTTTGACGCGGTAGGCGTGGGCGTAGGCGGCGTGGGCTTCCTGCATGGCGGCTTCCCAGCGCTTTTGCTGTACCTCTCTGGCTTGCTGGTCTGCAAGGCGTTTGCGTTCTGCGGCCTCGCCGCGGAGCCCGACCTCCTGCACGATCTCGGCGAGTTGTTCTTCCAGAGGCCGGTCGGGGAGATCTGCCCATTCGCTTGCACGGTGCGGGCTGCCGCCGCGGAGTATGAAGCGTAGGCGGCTGGAGGGGGTGTAGTCGAAGCGGGGGATACGCATCCATGAGTACTTCTTGGCGTCGGCGAGCTCCTTGTCTGTGGGGACGTGTTCGCTGCGGTCCTGTTCTTGGAGGACGAGGAATCCGACACTTTCGCCTTGGGCGGTGATGGAGAAGTGCGGTGGTGCCTTGCGGCGCCGATGGGGCGGGGGCGCGCCTTGTGTGGTTCCGAGCGATGCCTTGTGGCCTTGGGCTGTGATGGCGGCGATGAGGGTTTGGATGATGCGCAGGGCTCGGCCCTGGAGGGGTTTGGTCAGGCCCATGGGCTGCGGCTGCTTTTGGAGGGCGGCCACGACGGCATGGGGTTTGGTGAGTCTGGCCGGCACAGGGAGCGGGGTGAGTTCCGCGAGGCGCCAGGCAGGGATGTCGACCAGCTTGATCTCGTAGCCGCGGTGGGTGCGGTATCCGTGGAGTTCCTGCGTGTGGGGGATCTTGCCGGACTTGCGGGCGGCGTTGACCCGTGACGCCCAATTCACCGCGTGCGGGCCGGATTCGATGGGCTTGATGAGACAGCCGTCGTTCGCAACGGCCAGTTCATCGAGTAGCTGATCCGCGTAGTTCGCAAGGGCCTTCGGCACGGCTCGGGGGCGCGGCGGTGCCGGTTCTCGGGCAGGGCGCTCCGGCGGTCGGGTGCTCTGCTCCACGGGGCGGATGCCGCGTTCGATGAGATGCTGCCGCCCCTTCTCGGTGAGGTGGGCGCTCCAATGCCCGCGGTGTTTGGTGACCTTGATGAGCCCTCGGTTCTGCAGGGCTTGCCCGCTGGTCTTGTACGTGCTATCTGGCCAGACTCCGTCGGGGCACCCCTGGCCCACCCAGCCGAGCACGGCCTGCTGCCGCTTGTTGAGGACCTGTTCCATGTAGCCTCCCCCCGTTCCCTGGGCGCCCTGCCCCGGAGACGATGCCCGCTGCCCTTGCGGGAATTCTGGGCTGTTGAAAGGACTCCTCGTTCGGGTGAGAGATATAGAGGGCGTGTTTACGGCGAGAGTAGTTATTCCTGGTATGGATGCGAAACGGCTTGGGTTCAGAGTCGTCGATAGGGATCTGGCCGAACTGGCTTGGGGTGCGGGTGGACGTCCGGGAGGGGCAGTGGGCCGACATCGTGGTGCACGCAGCTGAGCCCGAGATCGGGCGTACGTGGACGTTGTCGACGGTCGCCGCGGTGCGCGTCTGAATCAGATCACCGTGGACGGGGCCGTCTTGCCGAGGTAGATCTTGAACGCCGCGCGGATCTGGCCACGTGTGTAGCCGACGGCGTTGACGTTGGCCGGTACGACCTCCCGCTCGTATCCGCGCTTGCGGGCAGATAGGTACTTGACCACGCTCGATGCTCCCGTGTTGCCCTCGCCCGCGGCCCTTGTGGGCGTGTGACCAAGGTCTGTCCCCGAGGGCTCTTGAGCTGTCTCCCCCCGTCAGGGTGGTCTCCTCCGCGGAGACCGTGACCAGGCCATCGAGCTGGACTTCCGTGAAGTGAGGGGCCACCCGCAGACCTCGAGCCGCGAGCTGCCGATCGACGAGGTCGATGACATCACCAGTGCGCCTCTGCCAGCCCCACAGGCCGATAAGATCCCGGGCGGTCAGCTGCCGGGTGACCTCGTCGCGCACATCCTGCTCCAGCGCATCGGGGTCCGCAGGCGGCTCCACGGCACCCTTGTAGCCCGAGTCGACACCGGTCTCCGCCGGTGTCTCGACACGGTGTGCCGCGTCACGGCGGCGCAGCTCGTTCACGGTCAGGAACGCGAAGATGCTGTCACGGAGGTCGCCACCGATCGCGGCCCGCTCGACCTGGGTGCGCACCCATTCCACCTTGCGCGTGTGCCGGAAGCCGGGGGCGGCCTCGCTCCGGTACTCGTACCCGCCAGTCAGTCGTCCGATGGAGACGACGCCGAGAAACTTCCGGGGCATCACGACCAGATCCCCGGTGTCCATCGTGATGAAGCGCCACAGCTGATGCTTCCAGTTGTCCACTCGGCCGGGCAGCTTATCCGGATAGGCCCGAGCCAGCACATCCCCTATATTCGCGATCGACGCGCAGCCGCTCAGATCGCCGACCTCCTCCCAGCCAGCGATCACCACGCCCTCGTCGAGTGCCGGCTTTTCGCGCTCTCCGTACTGGCCCCCGCGGACTGTCCAAGCTCTGACCATGGTTCCCCACCCGTAAAACCCTCCAGCCGCATCCACGTCGGGCGGCTCGCGTTGGGGATGGATCTACGTGCGTGTTGCGGCGTGACGACAGGCGCGGAGCAGATCGAGCCAGCAGCCAGGAACAGGGACGACTCTCTGGCGAGTGGCGGCCAGACGTATGTCGGTGCCGCAACCAGGAACGTATGTGGGACGCGCCCTCTCAACGAGGGTTATTTACGCGCAGAATGACCTCGGAGGTGCTGAAAAGGCCCTCTGCGGCCGATCTCACGAAGAGCCAGGGACAGCCTCTAACCTGCATAAACGTGCGCCCCCGGCGGGAGCCGCCAAACGTGGCTGGTGTTGCGCATGGTTCTGACCTGCGGGTTTGTGCGACGGTGTGGGTGGAGGGACGGGTGCGGGTGGTGCCGGTGGGAGCGTCGGCTGCTCGCAGGTAGGGGTGCGCTCAAGAGGAAGCAGGATTCGGCCAGGCTCCGGGAACGCTGCACGTGGTGAGCGGGCCCGGGTGGCTATGCAGCCGCGTCCAGCATGGTGGTCTGGGTCGACTCGATGCCGATGCCGATGACCTCCACGGTCACTCCGCGCGCGGCGAGGGCCTTCGCGGTCTGGGCCAGAGTGATGGCGGAGAACGGGAAGAGCGAGTTCGGGGTGAGGCCGGCGCCGTCCTTCAGGAGGATCGCGAAGACGATGCGGCGCGGGGTGAAGTTGTCGGGGATGCTGCGGCTTGCGTCGCTGTTGATGTGTACGGAGCGCGCGAACTCCGCGCGGACGTCGGCGCTCTCGAAGAGGAGCTCGACGGAGACACGCGCCTGGTTGTACAGGTGGCTCAGCGGGCCCGAGGCGTGGGCGGGCTTCACGAAGACGAGCGTGTCGTCGTCGGTGAACAGGTCGCAGATCTCGACCTTGTTGCTCGTCCGAAAAGGGTTGCGCACGTTCTTCTTGTCCATGCAGACCCAGCCCGGACGGGCCTTGGCGGCGAGCTCGTTGTAGTCGCCTTCGTTCATGGGACGCATCACGGGGACGCCCTTCTTATTGAGCTTCTCGATGAGCGGCCAGCGAGGGAGATCGACGGAGGGCGAGTCGGTGAACAGCGGGGCTACGGACTCGTTGACGTCGCGCAGGTAGCCGGCCCCCAGCTCGTACCATTCGCCGTCGAGCAGGCAGAACGTACGGGAGCCGAGGGCGAAGGTCGCCTCGATCCACTTCACGGCGGATTCCATGGACAGGGCTTCGAGGGAGCCGTCACGCGGGGCGAGCGCGGTCCGTGCGGTGAGCGTGTCGCGGAACAGTGTGACGGTGCCCTGCCGGAGGGCCTGGACGCGTTCGCCCGCCTTGATCACGCGGGCCCGCTCCAGGACGTAGTCGAGGCTGAACTCGTCCCGGAGGTGGGGCGAGCAGGCTCCGATTTTGATGGCGCAGGCGGTGGATCGGGACAGGTCGGTGCTCTGGGAGAAGGGGACGGCGGTGATGATCCTGCCGTCCGCGGGACGGCCGAGGGTGGTATCCAGTTCCGCGTCGAGGGCGTCGATGAGGGAGCGGTCCTTGACCGCGGTGAGGTGCTCGACGAAGGCGAGGTCGGGGTGGGGATCGACATGTTCGCAGATCGAGGCGATGGCGCGGATGTCCTTGATCAGCGTGGTGGGGGTGGTGCCCAGCTTGAGACGGAGACCGATGCCGCCCTCCGCGGTCATCGCCCCGCTCCGGGTGTCGCTCCCCGCCGTGAGGTCGACCTCGTCGAGGTAACCGCCGAGGTGACGGATGATCCGGCCGTGGTCCCGGATTCCGAGTGCCGGTACGGAGGCGCCGGTGGGGACGAGGGAGCTGTCGATGCGGGCCTGGCCGAGGACACTGGCGGCGAAGTCCCGCACCTGCCGGGGGTTGATGGCGCGGATACCGAAGGACAGACCGAAGCGCACGTCCTTGAGCTGGGAGGGGAGGAGCCGGTAGCCCTGGTCGAAGCCGATCGCGTACACCACGTCGTCGACGGCGAGCACGAGCAGCGCGCCGGTGCGCTGCTCGCTCTGCAGGAGGTCTGAATCGTCGGTGAGCCGGAGGACGTCCTTGCCCCAGGCGGCTTCCTCCTTCGCTACGGCGAAGGAGACCGCGAGGGCGGGGACTCCCAGGTGGTTGCTGACGTCACGCACGATCGCGTCCAGGGTGTCGAGAGCGTCGAGGTCGAGAGCCTCGAGCATCGCATCAGAGGTCGCCTCGACATGGGTCAGGCGGTAGAGGGTGCGCTTGGACGTGATGCTGGACACAGGTTCCTCCTGGGGCGAGGTTGCGGTGCGGCTCGGTAACACGACGGGCCTTACGGGATGGGTGGGGTCGAGAGGGACAGGGGTGGGCGCCGGGCAAGGAGGGCCGGGTCAGGCCGCGTGCGACATGTTCTGCCGGGGCGGGCGCTGCGGCACGGTGCGGGACGTGGTCCTGGCCCGGGCGCGGTGTGCGGTGCGTTCGGCGATCCGGCCGCGGGCCTGGCGCAGTGCCAGGCCCGCGAGGGTGTCCGCGGCTTCGTTGAGCTCGTGGCCGATGTGTCCCTTGAGCCAGCGCACCGTGATCCGGTGCGCGTACGGGAGGAGGCGCGTGAGTAGCTCGCCGGCCTCGGAGAACAGGACGTCCTCCTGGGCGCAGGTCACGTCGCCGTGGTCCAGGACTTCCTGGACAGCGTCAACGGCCTGCCTGCTGTCGCAGAGCACGAGGACCTCGTCGTCGGCGTGGGTGGTGAGGGCGGCGAGCGCGGCCGCGCACACGCCGATGATCTCGGCCTCGCCGCTGGTGGAGGCCATCGAGTCGCCGTAT
This sequence comes from Streptomyces sp. SID4985, assembly GCF_009863025.1. Classification (GTDB taxonomy): domain Bacteria; phylum Actinomycetota; class Actinomycetes; order Streptomycetales; family Streptomycetaceae; genus Streptomyces. Next base: position 6,573 of record NZ_WWIR01000720.1, read on the forward strand.
CCTGTCGTGCCATCCTCGGCGGCCCAGCCGTAGCCGCACAGGGCTGAGTCCTCGCCGATCGCGGCGTCGGAGACCACAACCCGAGGCCGGCCGGTGATGTCGTCCAGGACGGCGTACCGCTCTTGGGCTCCGAAGGACGCGTACGTGACGCCAGGGCCGGAGGCGTCGGCGTGGGCGTCGGTATCGGTGTCGGCGGGCCGCAGCAGTGAGGGGGAGGGCTCCGGCCGCGACCCCGGGTCTTCCTGACACCGCTCCGAGAGGCCCTTGAAGATGACCCGCTGGCAGTCCGGGCACCCCTCGGCGCGGAACGGGCAGTCCGCCTGGTGCGCCCGCACGGCCTCGGCGATCTCGGCGAGCTCCTCGGGATGGGAGGACGCGAGGATTTCATGTGTACGCCGGTGAGCGGCGGCGGTGACCGATGCACGCGTCCCGGTGACAGCCAGCTCGCGGACCTGACAAGTGAGCTGGAACGCCCGGCACTTCGCCTCCCGGGCCCGGCAGGCCAGCACGGCTAGGTCTTCGTACGCGTCCTCCAGCGCATCGAGTACGTCCCGGCGGGCATGGAGCGGGCGGGAGACCGCGCGCCGTTCGGCGGTAGCGATCGCGTAGCGCCCCCAGGCCAGAGCGGTCGCGGACAAGCGGTTCCAGCGCTCGACGATCAGGTGGTGGCCAAGGCGCTCGTCCTCCGCCACGCGGGCGTCGTGCAGCAATGCCGCGACGAACTCGGCGTCGTCACATGCGGCGAGTTCGCGGACGGCGTTGGACGGAACCGCGTCGAACAGGCCCTGGGACTGCGCCCACGCGCCGTTCCGCTGGTGCGGGACGGCGTACGCGTTCGCGGGCAGGCCGAGCTCGGCGCACGCGGTGACCAGCGCCTGCCGGTGGGCGGCCGGGAGGACAGCGCGGGCCAGCATCTGCTCCAGCGAGCGGCCGAGACGATGGGAGGCCCGCTGGGCAGGCCCGCGCAGCGGCCCGCACACCGCTTCGGCCTTGGCGCGCTCGGTGGCTATCCGCTCGGCGGTGCGGCGCAGCGGATGTACGCGATCGGCCGGGCAGGTGCCGAGCTCCGCGACACGTACGGCCCCACGGGCCCGCACCAGGGCGTAGGCGAGGGCGGCGGCGATCGGCTCGGCGAGGTCGGGATGGGCCAGGGCCTGCTCGACCGCCGGGCTCGCGGTCCCGTTCATGCGGGCGAGCGCTGCGTCATGGAGGGCGGAGAAATCGCTGGTCAGGTGCTGTACGAGGGTGTCGGCGTCGGTCATCACGTGGTTCCCCGTTCCTGATCTGTCGGTATGCCGCGGGCCTGTGTCTCGTACGGGGCCGGCGTCCCGGCGGGTGATGCCGGGGTGACGGTGACCAAAGTGCCAGGCAACGAGTGGGAAATAGGCTAGAGAACCTGATAACCCTCGTTATCAGGTGAGTGGGCAGTGCGAAGATAGGTCGCCTGTAGCGTGTGAGGTGCACTGAGAGAAGCGCCCTTGACCAAGGACGCGGCAGTCGTCACGAAGGGAGCGGAACCAGCATGGCCGACGAACGTGATGCAACCGCTCCCATCCTGCCCGAGGAGATCTCCTGGCGGATCAGTTACGCCGAAATCGGGACCTTGGCCCGGGTCCAACGTCCCGTCGTCACCACCTGGGCCCGCCGACACGCGGACTTCCCCGAGCCCGTCGCGTACCAGGGAGCCAGCCCGCTCTTCGACGGCCGTGAAGTCGCCGACTGGCTTCTGTCCACCGGCCGCGGCAATGCCGACACCGGCCATATCCGGGCGGAGCTGGTGCTGCACACCCTGTCCGCCTGGCGGCGTGCGATCCCCGCCCGCACCCTGGTCGACACGGTGACCGCACTGCTCTGCCTGCGCCAGCTCCTCGACGAACCGCTCGCCGACCTGCCCTGGCAGGCGATCCTGGAGCGTGCCGCCGAGACCGACTTCGACGACACCTTCCTCCAAAGAGAGCTGCGCGACCTGCCCGACGCCGACCGTCAGGGCCCCCTGCTCGCCATGCTCGCCGACCAGCTCACCGAGGCCGCCTACACCCCGGCCGAAGCGCTCGAACGAGTCATGGATGCACGCCGCCGCCTGGGCTGCGACGACCTCGCCGCCGATGAACCGATTCCGCCGGTGAGCCAGACGATGGCCCGCCTGACCGGCCTCGCGCGACTGAACGAGCGCGAGGAAGGGGCAACGGCCGCCGTCCTGCATCCCCGGAGCGGCGATCTACTGGTCGCCCTGCGCGAATCCGTGTCCGACGCCGAGGAATCACCTTTCTTCCTCTCCGCGGACCCGATGCCAGACCTGGCCCGGCTCGCCCGCCGCCGCCTCATGGCGCAGGGCGTCCAGGAATTCGAGATGGACCTTGCCGACGGCGAGGAACTGGCCACGGAAGACTGGGGAAACCCCCACGTCATCGCCTGCTGCCTCCCTTACGAGGCGGCCGAGACCCGCAGCCCGCTCGCCGTCCTGCATTGCTTGCAGGATTTCACCGACCTCCTCGCCGAGGACTGCACTGCCGTCGTCCTGGGACCCGCCGACGCGCTCGTCCGGCCCCTGCCCGCACGCGGGGAAGCGGACCGTCTGCGCGGGGACTTCCTGGAACAGCACCTCCTCAAGGCCGCGATCAGCCTCCCCGAAGGCGTACTCCCCTTCCGCCCGGCCCACCGCACCGCGATCTGGATCCTGCACCGCACCCCCGAAGACAAGCGCACCGGCCAGGTCCTCCTCGCTGATCTCTCCTCACGCCCCCTCACCCCGCAGACCCTGGACGCGCTGGCCGAGGACATCGACATCTTCCGCGACGCCGGCTGGAGGGCGGACAGCCGCCACGAACCGCGCAACGCCGCCGTCGTCCGGGCCACCGTGCTGACCGGCGCGCCCGGTGCCGCGTTCACCCCACAGCACCGCCCGCATGCCGACCGCTACACCCGCACCGTCGTCGAACGCCCGGCCCGCATCTCCGAGACCGAACTCCGCCTCCAGCAGCTGATCGACGCCACCCGTAGTGCACTCGACCACGCGCCCACGATCCGCGCCAACGCCATCCTGCGCCCCGATGACCAGCCGGCCCGCCGCACCACCGTGGCCCGCCTGCTCAAGGACCGCCGCCTGCGCCGACTGCCAGGCCACCGCATCGCCGCCGAACACCTCCTCACCGGTGGCGCGGGCCACTACACGGTCCTCACCCCGGCCGAGATCACCGGCAGCGCGCCGGTCGGCAGCCACCGCATTGACCGCGCCGTACTCCTCAACACCTACGAGCACGCCTACTTCACCGAACCCGGCGACATCGTCGTCACCGCCACCCCGAGCTTCGGCGCGTACGTCGACGACGAGGGCCTGTCGGTGGTGGCCTTCCCCGCCCGCGTCCTGCGCGCACGGTCCGACGCCGAGCATCCCGTGCGGCCCCGCGCCCTGGCGGCGCTCCTGCGCTCGGCGGCCACCGAACACCGGCGGGTGAGCGGCGCGGTCCGCTCCGCCCGCCGCATAGAAGACCTCCTCATCCCCGACCTCCCCAGCGACGAGGCTGAGCGGTACGACGCGCTCCTGGCCGACATCGCCCGCCGTACGGCCCTGCTGCGCCAGCACGCGGCGGCCCTCGACGACCTGACTTCCCTGACCGCCGCCGGCCTCGTCGACGGCACGCTGACCCTCACCGAACCCCCTCTCGTCTGATCTCTCGTCCGACTCTTGAAGGAGACCCGAGCGCCCATGCCTCCCCGGAAGAAGAAGCCCGCCGACCAGGCGGAGTTGTTCACCGCCTCCACGCCCAAGGAGATCCAGGCCATCCTCTGGAAGGCCGCCGACAAGCTGCGCGGCTCCATGGACGCCAACCAGTACAAAGAGTTCGTCCTCGGCCTGATCTTCCTGAAGTACGTCTCTGACGCTTTCGAAGAGCGCCGCGAACAGCTCGCCAAGGAGCTCGCGGAGGAAGGCATTGCAGAGGACCGCCTGGAGGAGTTCCTGGAGGACCAGGACGAGTACACCGGGCACCACGTCTTCTGGGTCCCCGAGAGCGCCCGCTGGTCCTCGATCTCCGCCAACGCCAAGAGCGGCAACGTCGGCGAGGTCCTCGACCAGGCGATGGACGCCATCATGAAGGCCAACCCGTCGCTGACCGGCGTCCTCCCCAAGATCTTCAACAAGGACAACGTCGACAAGAAGCGCCTGGCCGAACTCGTCGACCTCATCACCGACGCCCGTTTCGGCGGCAGCGACGACAAGCCCGCACAGGACGTCCTCGGCGAGGTCTACGAGTACTTCCTCGGCAACTTCGCCCGCGCGGAAGGCAAGCGGGGCGGCGAGTTCTACACCCCGAGCAGCGTCGTCCGCCTCCTGGTGGAGGTCCTGGAACCGTACGAGGGCCGCGTGTACGACCCGGCCTGCGGCTCGGGCGGCATGTTCGTCCAGGCCGCCAAGTTCATCGAGGCCCACCGGGGACGCGGCCACAAGGCCGACATCTCCGTCTACGGCCAGGAACTCAACGAACGCACCTGGCGCCTGGCCAAGATGAACCTCGCCATCCACGGCATCGACGGGAACCTCGCCGCTCGCTGGGGCGACAGCTTTGCTGACGACAAGCACCCGGACCTCAAGGCCGACTACGTCATGGCCAACCCGCCCTTCAACATCAAGGACTGGGCGCGCAACGAGTCGGACCCGCGATGGAAGTACGGCGTCCCGCCGAAGTCCAACGCCAACTACGCGTGGCTCCAGCACATGATCAGCAAGCTGGGGAAGCGGGGAACGGCGGGCGTCGTCCTCGCCAACGGCTCGATGAGCAGCCAGCAGAGCGGCGAGGGCGAGATCCGGCAGGCGCTGGTGGACGGAGACATGGTGGCGTGCATGGTCGCGCTGCCGGCACAGCTGTTCCGGACGACGGCGATTCCGGCTTGTTTGTGGTTCCTGGCGAAGGACAAGTCGCCGGGGGGCGTGAAGGGGCAGAAGGCTGCTGCTGCGGATCGTCGGGGCGAGATTCTGTTCATTGACGCCCGGGACATGGGCGAGATGGTCGACCGAACTGAGCGGGTGCTGACGGAGGCCGATCTCGCGAAGATCGCGGGGACGTACCACGCGTGGCGGGGGACGACGAGTGCGAAGGATGCGGGGGAGTCGTACGCGGACGTGCCGGGATTCTGCGCGAGCGCGGACCTGAAGGCGGTTCAGGGGCATGGGTACGTGCTGACGCCCGGGCGGTACGTCGGGGCGGCTGAGGCGGAGGAAGAGGACGCAGAGGCGGTCGCAGAGAAGATCGCGCGCCTGACGGGGGAGCTGTACGAGCTGTTCGACAAGTCGGACGAGCTGGCGAAGACGGTGCGCGAGCAGTTGGGGAAGATCAATGGCTGAATGGAAGAAGCTGAGGATCGAAGACCTTGCGGCACCTGGAAAGCATTCCCTTGCGACGGGGCCGTTCGGTTCGGCTATTGGGTCTCGCTTCTTTCGCGAAGAAGGTGTCCCAGTCGTTCGTGGAAGTAACTTGAGTCTTGATGTGGGTGAGCGTCTGATCGACCCTGGGATTGTATTTGTTGAGGAGTCCAAGGCGGAAGAATTTCCGCGGAGTGTGGCTCGTCGTGGAGACCTTATTTTCACCTGCTGGGGCACGATTGGGCAAATTGGCCTAGTTGATGAGCGGGCAAGGTTCGATCGATACATCGTGTCGAATAAGCAGATGAAGCTTACGCCTGACCCCGGAAGGGTGGATTCCCTCTTCCTGTACTACGCCCTGTCATCCCCTGGTGCTGTCGCACAGGTTCAGGGGGCGTCGATTGGCAGCTCTGTGCCAGGTTTCAACCTGACGCAACTCCGGAAGGTGGAAGTGCTCTGTCCGCCGCTTGCTCACCAGCAGTCAATCGCGAAAATGCTAGGGGCGCTGGACGACAAGATTGCCGTCAATGAGCGCATCACGGCCACGGCGATGGGGCTGGGTGCGGCGAAAGCGGCGCAGATTTCGGCGTCGGCGATGGAGTCCGCGGCGCTAGGCGACATCCTTGAGCTGAAGTACGGAAAAGCCCTGCCCGCTTCCCGGAGGGTGGCCGGAGGGATTCCCGTGTACGGGAGCGGTGGCATCAGCGGAACGCATGTCGAGGCATTGCTTGAGGGGCCCGGGATCATCGTCGGCCGCAAGGGAACGGTTGGATCGGTCAATTGGTCGGAAGGTGGATTCTTCCCAATTGACACGACCTTTTATGTGGTGTGCCGCGGCGACCGGGTGTCCATGGAATACGCGTACTTTCTCCTCAAGAGGCTGGGGCTGGAGAATATGAACTCGGATTCGGCTGTTCCGGGTCTGAACCGGGATAGAGCCCTGTCGGTCCGCATCAAGGTCCCAGAAGTGCACTCCGTGCAGCGGTTCACGGCGGAAGCACGAGAGCTCTTCGCGATGTCGCGGGTGCGCGAGCAGGAGAACCAAGTCCTCGCCGCCCTCCGCGACACCCTCCTCCCCCAACTCATGTCCGGCCGCCTCCGCGTCAAGGACGCCGAGAAGATTGTCGAGGACCACGTATGACCACGCCTGGGAACGACAACGGAACCACCCCCACCCCCGACAACTTCCGCCCCCTCGAAATCGACTGGGAGTTCCTCGCCCTCGAAGAGCTCCTGGAGCTCGACTGGCCGAGGGCTGAGGGCAATGAGCTCGCCCCCGGTTCCGGTCACCGACGCTCCTGGGACGACCTGATCCTCTACTCCGACCTCCGCGAGGCCATCGAGAGGCTCAACCCCGGCCTCCCCCCAGAGGCCGTCCGTGAGGCCCTTGCGACCGCCGTGACCCCGACCTCGCAGGACACGTACGAGGAGAACCGGACCGCGCACGGCTACCTGACCGACGGCGTCCACTCCGTCACGTACACCGACGCGCTCGGCGCCGAGCACACCCCGACCGTCCGGATCGTCGACCTGGAGCACGCGGACGCGAACACGTACCGCGCCGTCCGCCAGGTGACCGTGATCAACGGCGAGCGCAACCGCCGCTTCGACCTCGTCCTGTACGTCAACGGTCTCCCGCTCGCCGTCATCGAGCTCAAGCGGGCTGGCGACCCGAACGCCACCCTCGCCGCCGCGCACACCCAGATCCGGCACTACGTTGAGGAGTTCCCGACCGCCTTCCGCTACAACGCTGTCGTGCTGCTCTCCGACGGGATCACCGCGAAGTACGGCACCCCCTTCACCCCGTACGAGCACTTCGCCCCGTGGAACACCGACGAGTTCGGCGCCCGCGTGGACACCGTGGACGCCGTCAACGTCCACGCCGATGTCGACATCCCGACCGGCCAGGACCTCGCCCTGCACGGCCTGTTCACCCAGACCCGCTTCCTCGCCCTCGTCCGGTCCTTCATCAACTTCGTGCCCGCCAAGCGCATGAAGCGCATCGCGAAGCCGCACCAGTACTTCGCGGTCACCCGTGCCGCCGACGCCGTACGCCGTGCCGCCGCGACCGATGGCAAGGCCGGCGTGGTCTGGCACACCCAGGGCTCGGGCAAGTCCGAGGAGATGGTGCTGACCACCAACCTCGTCATGCGCGACCCCGCCCTGCACAACCCCACCGTAGTGGTCGTCACCGACCGCACCGATCTCGACGACCAGCTCTTCGACACGTTCAAGGAGAGCGAGGTCCTCCCCGAGCAGCCTCACCAGTTCCTCAACCGCGCCGCACTCCGCGAAGAGCTTGCCGCCAAGCGCACCGGCGGCATCCTCTTCACCACCCTGCAGAAGTTCGGCCGTACCAAGCAGGAGAAGGAATCCGGGACCGACCACCCGCTCCTCTCCGAGCGGCGCAACATCGTCGTCGTGGTCGACGAGGCCCACCGCAGCCACTACGACCACCTCGACGGCTACGCCCGCCACCTGCGCGACGCCCTCCCGCACGCCACGCTGCTCGCATTCACCGGCACGCCGATCTCCGAGGCCGACCGCAACACCCGTGAGGTCTTCGGCGACTACATCGACACCTACGACCTCAAACGGGCCGCCGACGACGGCGCGACCGTGAAGGTCTACCACGAGAGCCGCGTCGTCCAGCTTGTCCTCGACCGCGACGTCGACCCCACCGCCATCGACACCGAGGCCGACCGCATCACCGACGGCCTGGACGACACCGAGCGCACCCGCGTCGAGCAGGCCGTCGCCACCATGAACGCCATGTACGGCGCCCCCGCCCGGATACGCGACCTGACCCAGGACCTGGTCGAACACTGGGAAGCCCGCCGTGCGGCCATGCTGCCCTTCGTCGCGGACGCCGATGACGCACCCGGCGGCGCCCCCGGCAAGGCGATGCTCGTCTGCGCCACCCGCGAGATCTGTGTCCGCGTCTATGACGCCCTGCGTGAACTGCGCCCGGACTGGCACACGGACGACCCCACCACCGGCGCCATGAAGATCGTCTACTCTTCGGACTCCCGCAAGGACTCCGAGGAGCTGCGCGCCCACGCCCTGCGCGACTCCCAGCGCAAGGCCGTCATCAACCGTGCCAAGGACCCCGAGGACGAACTCCAGCTCCTCATCGTCAACAACATGCTCCTGACGGGCTTCGACGCGCCGTCCATCCACACCATGTACCTGGACCGGCCGCTGCGCGGCGCCGGCCTGATGCAGGCCCTCGCCCGCGTCAACCGCCGCTTCCGCAAGAAGGAGGAGGGCCTCCTCGTCGGCTACGCCCCCCTCACCGAGAACCTCCAGAAGGCCATCGCCGAGTACTCCGCCGACGACCAGGAAGACCGGACCCTCGGCCAGGACATCGACCGCGCCCTGGACGAACTCCGCAACGAGTACGACATCCTCGACCAGATGCTCCTCGGCTGGAACTGGCGCGAACGCCTCTCCCGCCCCGACGTGAAGGCCTTCGTCAAGGCGGCCTACACCACGGCCGAGTATCTCCGCAGCCCCGCCACCCCGGGCAACAACCCCGACCAGCTCGACGACCCGAACCAGACCCTCAGCCGCCGCTTCCGCGAACACGGCTACCGCCTGGAACGCTTCTTCGCCCTCGCCGGCTCCTCTGCCGACATCTCCTCCCGGTTCACCGACCAGCCGTACTGGAAGCGCGACATCCAGTTCCTCGTCGAGGTCCGTACGTACATGGCGAAGCTCGACGCCATGGACCGTGAGGCCCAGGGCCTGCCCGTCGCCCGCGACGTCGCCCTGTACCTCTCCCAGCTCACCTCCGCCGTCGTGGAGACCGGCGGCGTCACCGACCTTTTCTCCGAGGCCGGACTGGACAAGGCCGACCTCACGCACCTCAACGACGCCCTTGTCGGCCGCCTGCAGAACAGCGAAACCCCACACCTGGCCGCCGAAGCCCTGCGCCGCCTCGTCGAGCAGAAGATGCGCGAGCAGACCCGGCACAACATCGTCCGCCAGACCGCGTTCTCGGAGCGCCTCCAGGACCTGATGACCCGCTACATGCGCCAGCAGCTCACCAGCGCCGAGATCATCGCCCAGCTGGTGGAACTGGCCAAGACGGTTGCGGAGGACGCCCGGCGAGGCGAGAAGTTCACCCCGCCGCTGGGCGACGACGAACTCGCCTTCTACGACGCGGTCGCCGACCTCGGCAGCGCCCGCGACCTCATGGGCGACGAGATCCTCTCCGGTATCGCCCGGGACCTCGTGGTCCAGGTCCGCAAGAACCTCAAGAAGGACTGGATCGCCCGCGAACCGGTCCGGGCCAGGCTCCGCGCCACCATCAGGCGCCTCCTGGCCCGCCACGGCTACCCGCCGGAGCAGTCCAAAGAAGCGATCGACCTGGTGATCCGCCAGATGGAACACTTCGCCGACAAGTGGTCCCAGGACGGCTCGACCGCGGACGCATAGCCCTCGTCCGTATTGGCTCGTGCCCCGGCACACGCTCGCTTGGCGCGGCGGTGCTCTGCCCAGTTGGATGCCCCGTGTTGAGACCGGCATCGGACGTGTCCGCTCCCCTTGCTCAAAAGCAAATTCCAGTGCTGCGCGACGAGGGGAGCGCCCGGCCGCTACTTTCGAGTCCGCGGAACGGTCCGCAGAACGGTAGAGAAGCCTGGGGGAGTTAGGGCATGTCGCAGAGAGCGCTGCTGTTGATGGTGGTCGTCCTGGCGTCTGTGGTGGTGGGGCTCGTGGCCGGCATTCTCGAGTTTGCGGGCGCGGGGAAGATTGTCACAGCTGTCAAGTACGGCGGTGGTGCCTGTGGAGTCGCCATGCTCATCGGACTGGCCACTGTTACGTGGCTGATGTCGTCGTGATCCCGAAGGAGCGAGGGAGCGAGTTGGGGCGCCTGAAGTACCGGCGAGTCCTACTGGCCGTTGAGAAGCTGCGCAGCACGACTGATGCCGAGACGACGTACCGACTGGCCTTTCAAGTGGTCTACCTCCACTGCTGGTTCAGCCATGGAGCAGCAGTGGAGGCGGGGCGCCCGTGGCGACCCGGCTCGGGGTCCGCGGGTGCGATGCTGAATGCGATCTGGCCGCGTACGCCCGTCGCTCGTACCTACAACCTGCCCGCGTGCCGCGACGAAGGCGTGAGCCGTCCCTTCGAGCTCATCGATCCGGCTCTCCACGAGCTGATCGTGGAGGTTCGGCGGCTGGAGCCCGACGTGGGGCTCTTCGATGTGTTGCTCGACATGTACTCGACGCGCTATTCGCGCGGCGATGACTACTTCACGCCGAATGATCTGGCGTACCTCTTCGCAGGACTGGCCGCTCCCCGAGGAGGCGAGGTGGTTCGGGACCCGGTGTGCGGAAGCGGGCGACTACTGCGAGCCGCCGCCTACCGGGCTCGAACCCAAGGTGGCGAAGTGCGCTTGTCCGGAGCGGATCTCAATCCGACGGCACGCTATGCCGCGGCTGTCAACCTCGCCCTGCACGGATTCCATGCCGACCTTGGCAAGGGAGAAGCCGACAGCCTCCGGGCTGGGACGTCGCCGGAACCGGCCGACGTGGTCGTGGCCAACCCTCCTGTGAACCTGCGAGATTGGGGGCATGGCGAACTCAAGGACGACAGGCGGTGGACCCTGGCGGTACCACGGTCGGGTAACGCGAACTTCGCCTGGGTCCAGCACATTCTTGCCGACCTGACGCCGCAAGGGCGGGCCGTTGTCCTGCTCTCCCCCGGAGCAGCCCACAGCAGCAATAGCACCGACGGACTGATCCGTCGCAGGTTGCTCGAAAACGGTCTGGTTGTAGGCGTCGTGGCTTTGCCGGCATGGCTCTTTCCACACACCAGCACGAGCATGGCGCTGTGGCTGCTCGCCAAAGGGGAGCGGCCGAACACCCATCGGGTCCTGTTCGCGGATGCAGGAAAACTGCCGACAGCGAGGGACGGGTCACGGCGCACTTTCGATCAGGACTCGGTCGAGCGCCTTCTGCAGATCTTCGGCGAGTGGCAGGGCCTCCGGCGCTGTGAGGACGAAGGCGCTCCTGAATCCGCGCCATGGTGCCGTGCGGCGAGGCTCGAGGAAATCGCTGATGCGGGCTTCGACCTGACTCCCGCACGCTACGTACGGAACGGGGGCACCGCGCAGTTGCATTCAAGTGACGGAGACCGGAACCGGAAGGCCGAGCTGTATGAGTGCATGGATCGTAGCGCCGCAGCCAGGAACCGAGTCCGTGATGCCCTGGAGAGCAGGCATGACTACAGAATCGAATGATGTCCCCACTCCGTGGCCCGTCGTTGAGTTGCGTGAGTTCCCTGGGGTCGAGTACGCCGCCTACGGAATTGCGCGACAGCAGAAGGCGTCCGGCGGAATCCCTATGATCCGCGCTACAGAGATTGTCGAGGGAGGTGTGCACGTCCAGGAGTTCACATTTGTGCCTCCCGATGTGGCCAGACGCCACCCACGCAGCACGCTGAGGTCTGGGGACCTCCTGGTCGTGCTCGTGGGGCGTGTGGGGGAGGCAGCAGTTGCAGGGGAGGAGCACGCAGGATGGAATGTCGCCAGGTCGCTCGCGGTCGTCCGCTGGACACCAGAGGGCCGCGCCCAACAATGGGATCTGTGGCTTCGTTGGTGGCTGAAGACCTCGCAGAGCCAGAGCTATCTCACGCTGTCCTCGTCGAACGCCGAGCACATGACCTTGCCTCTGCAGGCACTCAACCGACTTCCCGTGCCAGTGCCTCCAGCGCCGGTGCGGGAGAGGCTGCTTTCGCTGATCTCGCTTGCTGAGCGCAAGAATGCGTTGAACACCCGGATTGTGTCTTGTGCGACGGAACTAGCGGATGCGCATTTCATGGAGGCGCTGCAGACGTGCGGGCAAGGTCCCGCTACCGAGCGTGCAGTGGGCGAAGTGTGTCAGGTTACGGCTGGTGCGGCACAGTCTCTGCCGGACAGCGAGCAGTCGGCTATGCCATGGGTGTCTCCCCGCGAAGTACTGAACTGCAGGACAGTACATCTGGGTGCAGTGACTTCACGCACCGTGGCGCAAGCGGAGGTTGTATGCCCGTCCGGCAGCCTCTTGATCGCGCCCCGTCCCGGGGAGGTGCGGACCGTGCTCACCACTACCCCGGTAGTGCCAGGTCGGCGGACGCTCGCGATTTACACGGAGTCCGAGGTCGATCGGATGTGGTTGTTGCACTCGCTGCGTTACCGGAGGCGGGAGTTGACGGCCGTTACGCAGGGAGAGCAGGCCCGCGCGATGAGGCGCAAGGACTTTTCCCGTTACAAGATCCCCTGGCCGACCGATGCGGTGAGGCGGGACTTCGCCAGGCGTGCTGCTGCCCTGCACGACCTCGCCTACGCCTCCGCCAGGGAGCGACACGTGATGGAGGAGCTGGTGGTGCACGAGCTGGAGAAGGGGGGCCTGGCGCGTCTCACTTCGGCCAGCTGAATGCCGAGCTGATCCACGTTGCCCCTCTCTGGAGCACGGAATCCAACGCTCCGAACGAACGGCGCAGTACCGCGCGCACCGTTTCTCCGCTGGAGGTCCGAGAGAGCCCTGACCAGCCATGTTTGGGCGATCCCGGCAGGACTCGAACCTGCGGCCAAGCGCTTAGAAGGCGCCTGCTCCACGCGCTGAGCTATGCAGGCTGACCTGCGACAGCGCGGAAGCTTCTGACTATGCCCCGCCAAACCGGGGGTATGCGGGATCTGTGGACGCTCGCGCCGGCCTCGAGGTCTGGACGTGCATTCTGGGCGGCGGCCAGGCGTCGGAGCTGGCCGCTGGCGTTCGGGGAGACCGCGAGTGAGCGCGAGCGCTGTGCTGCTCTGCGAGGTTCGGTGCGGTGGCACGAGCCTGATGTGGCGCTCGTAGAAGTTCCGCAGACTTCAGGCGTGTGCGGGGCGCTTCCGGGTAGCGTTGGCGATCTTCGGTGTTCTTGTACTTTGTCGCGCATCCCGTGCTGGGATGGTGCTGGGATGCGCCTGCATTTCCGCAGTTCACAGCCTTGTGGTGGAGTTCCGATTCAACGTGTAGTCGCGCGCGTACTCCACGTTAGATGCTGCCTCGCTCGCGCAGGTCGAGGGGGCCGGACTCTGTCGAGTCCGGCCCCCTCGTCGTCACCGTGTTGGATGCGTGCTGGATGTGCTGACGCGAGGCCAGCAGCGATCAGGTGTCGTAAACGGTGGACCGGTGTCCCACGTGAATGACCCAGATCACCAGTTCCCCGTTGTCGATCGTGTAGACGACGCGGTAGTCGCCGACCCGTAGCCGGCGGCGGTCTGGCTGGGACACGAGTGCCGTGGTGTTGAAGCCGAGCGGATCGCTTTCCAGTTCGGTCAGCTTGGCCAGGATGCGCAGCGCCATATCGCGGGGGATCTTCCGAAGTTCGGCCTGCGCCTCGGGACGGAAGACGGTTCGGTACTCACTCACCGCGTGCCAGCGTCTCCCTCATGATGTCCTCGATCGGGATGCCGGGTGCGGGGCTGGCCATGCGCTCGTCGATGATCCGATTGATCTCGCGCTCTTCCCACGCCTGGTACTTGCGCAGCACCTCGATGGAGACGATCGCGGCGACTTCCCTGCCCCGGCGCGTGATCACTGTGGGCACGTCGTCGCGGTCTGCGCGCTCCACGACCTCTGCCAGGTGCGCGCGCACGTCGCGGATGGACTCTATGGGGAGTGGCTGCGTCATGCGCTCAAGCGTACCGAGTGTCCCATGTGTACACAAAGGGCGATGTCGAAGGGCGTGGGGGCGGTGGGTCTGCTACAGCTTGCCTGCCGGGCTGACCGGCAGGCGTACCAAGTTTTTGTCGAGTCCGACCCCTTCGGCGTCACCGCGCTGGATGGGTGCTGGCCCCAGACCACCAGTTGCTCAGGAGGTGGTCGTGGCGAGGGCCGCCGTGGAGGCGATTTGTTGGGCGAAGGTCGCCACCGCCGTCCTGTCCAGGTGGGGGAGGACCTTGACGAGGCGCTCCGCCCAGTCCGGGCGGAAGTGGTACACGAGCAGGTGTCGCCCGCGGGGAGTGGTCGGACGGAAAGCGAACAAGGAGTCCGCATCGGGTGCGGGGAAGACCACGGGGGTCAGGAAGACCATCCGCTCGTCGGCGCCCGCGGGGAACCGGCCCTGGGCGAGCAGCAGGGCCGGGTCCACCAGACGTCGGGCCTCCTCGCACCAGAGGGTGATGTGCCCGCGGACCTCGCCGGTGGACGTGCGCGTCGGTTCGGCCGCCTGATCCGGGAGATCGAGGGGCACGCCGTCGAGGGTCACCTGGACCGTGGTGGGGATCATGCGGCACGTCAGGCCCAGGGTGCGCGCCGCGGCGGTGACCGCCAGGGCGACGAAGGCGGGTGAGGGCGCCGTCCGCTCACCTAGGTGGTAGGAGGTGGCTCCGAGCAGGGCGTATAGCGAACGCGCGTCCGGCGGTACTGCCCGGACCCAGGCCAGGACGTTCTCCCAGGGGAACGCGGAGATCGGGTGTGTCCCCTTGCCCCCTGACGGTCCAGGGGCGGAGCGAGGAGGCCCGTCCGTGACCGCCCGTTCCGGGTCGCCGTCCTCCTGCCCGTTCCTCGCCAGGAACTCGCGTGTGGTGACCGCGAGCGGCACATGGCCCTGCCCGGTCGCCTCGAACATCTCCAGGCTCTCGTGCATAAGGACGCGCGATTGTTCCGGGTCGCCGCCAGGGTGCCCGAGCATGTGCCGGGTCCAGGCCAGTACCGCGAACCGTTGCCGAACGTGGGCCAGTACGTCCGGTCCTGCTTCCGTGTGCGCTTTGAGCAGGGCCTCGGCCCGTTCGAGTACGGACTCGGCGGCGTTCAGAATCCAGACGTCGGTGGGCGTCCCCTCCGCGTGCCGCCGGAGGCTGCCGGCCATCACGGCGTGGGCCATGTCCACCATCTGGTCCGCGTGATGACGCATGATCGTCACAGCTGCGCGTTCCGTGGGCTCCGGGATGCCTGCGGTGATGGCCAGGGCCTCCTCCAGGCGTCCTGTGGACGCCTTCACCATGGCGTCCAGGAACAGCAGCTCCGCATTCGGTTTGTCGTCGGGGCCGATGAGTCCCCTGGCCACGTCGACCGTCATCGCCGCGGTGTCCCAGTTCTTGATCCACACGAGTATCTGCGCCTGTTCCAGCCGGACCTTCAACTCGACCGGTGCGGCCACGTCCTCGCGCCCCAGTACCGCCTCCAGCCTCAGGGCGGCGCGGGCCACATCGGCGAAGCGGTCCGTTGCCACGGCCGCGCGCATGTCGGTGATGTGGGCCAGAAGCAGGTGCTCCACCCCGTCGGGGGTGAGCGTGTCCAGGCCTTCAAGCAGGGCCCAGGCGGTCTGTGCCGCCTCCGCCGCCTCGTCGAACCTCTGCTGGTTCTGCAGGCACTGGGCCAGCGAGGTGGTCGTCGCGGCCCTCCGGTACACGGCGTCGTCCACCCCGACGTCGCCGAATTCGTCCACGATGGCCAACGCCTCGCGTAGCAGACCCTCACTGCGTGCCAGGTCACAGTGCACATTCGAGACAGCCCCCGCGGTGTTGGCCAGCAAGGCGACGGTACTGCCGTCCACGCGGCCGCCCTCGCGCACATGGTGCGCCACATGTACCGCGTGTTCGATCAGCGTCGCGGCCTCGGCCCACCGGTTCTGCCTCTGGCAGGCGACCAGCCGTGTCACCAGCTCGTACTGGAAACGTTCGTACATCGACTCGACGGCCTCGCCGTCCATCAGAGCCCGGACGACCGCCTGGACGATCCGGTGGATCGCCAGCATGCCGTCCTGGGGAGCGACCAGGGAGAATCTGCGCAGCTCCGCCACGGCGCCGTACACGGCGGAACCGGTCGGCATGTCGAGTGCCGCGAGGTGCAGCGGGATGAAGTCCGGGGCGAGCAGGGCGCAGCGGGCCAGCAGTTCGGCGGCGAGCTGCTGTTCGGACCCTTCGGGCGAGTGCAGCGCGTGGGACAGCACCCGCCCCACGCTCAGGGTCACTGCCGCCGTCAGCGTCACTCCCGCGAGGTAGTCGAAGGGGACGAAACCAGGGTTGTCGAGCAGGCGGGTCCGGCACTCCGAGAGCTCCGCCAGATAGACGTCCACCGGGCATTCGGTTGCGGCGATGTAACCGGTGGCCTGGGCGATCCCGAGCGGGATGCGTTCCACCGCGTCGACCAGCGCGGACACTTCGGGCTCGGGCAGCCGGGGCAGGCGTTCCGCTGCCCAGCGGGTGGCCTCCTCCGTGGCCATCTGGCCCACGACCAGCCCGCCTTCCGCCGTGGCCCAGGCCGAGTCACGGGTGGTGACCAGCACGTGGGCGCCCTCGACGGGCAGGAGTCTCTGGAGCTGTTCGCGGTTCGCGACGTTGTCGTAGATCAGCAGGAGCTTGGTGCCCAGGTGCCCGAGACGACGGCCGACACGCTCGATGATCTCCGCCTCGGTGGCGGGCTCGGCCTCCTGCTGTTCCTCGGTCACCAGCTGCCGGTACGCGGCAATCACGTCCTCCCGTGTGTCGGACGGGATCCACCAGGCGAATTCGTACGCCTCCCGGTTCCGGTGGGCGTACAGGCGGGCGACGCTCGACTTGCCGATGCCGCCGAGCCCGGCCACCACGACCCGGGCCGTCCCGGTGCCGGGCTCCTCATCGAACAGCTTTTTCAGCGCGTCCAATTCCTCGGTCCGGCCGCGCAGACCGGTGGCTGAGGGGACGCCCCGGAACAGGGCGCGGCGGGGCCCCGGGGAAACGTCCGCCCCGTCCCCGGACGGGGTGCGGTGCCTGCGCAGGAGCCCCGGGAGCTCGTCCAGCCGGACCGTACGCCGGTCGATCCGCCGCTCCCCGGACCACTGGAACATCTTCACGAACAACGCGTCGACGATGGCGTCGATCTCGGCTGACGCCACGGCGGTGGGGGAGAGCCGCAGCAGTTCGAGTCTGGCTTCGTTGAGGATCTGTTCCCACGGGCCGGTACGGGTGTTGATCTCCAGCCTGCGCATCAGCGCGTGGTCCTCGGCGGTGAGCGCGATCGAGGTTCCCAAGCCTTCACACCCGGCCAGCCACTGCTCGGGATCGGGAAGGGCGCGGGCGCGTTCCGCGGCGTCCCGCACGGCCTGCCCCGACGCCTGCACCGGTCCGTCGGAGAGGAACCGCAGCACCGCCGTACCGTTGGGGTCGGCCTCGCCCCAGCGGCGGGCGAGCCGCACCAGCTCCGGTCCCGACCAGGTGCGTGGTTCCACCCGGGTCTTCGCCTGGGCGAGCAGCAGCGGTCGTCCCCGCGCGTCCCTCACCTCGAAGTCGATGGCCTCGTCAGCACCCTCCACCCGGAAGGTCTCCGCCTCCGGATACTGGTCCGGGGTGCGGATCAGCTGGAGAATGGCGCACGCCGTCTGGAACCCCATGCCCCGTGCCGTGTCGACTCCACCCATGTGGTGCATCCCCCTTGGCCTCGGCTCGCCCTCCAGCATGCAGGACGCCACTGACAGTCCCCTGCCGTGAGCCGTCAAACGCGAGTCGAGCTTCAGGTTCGCCAGGGCCATCGCCGCCCATTCCCGGACGGTGCAGTCGTCGCTGCCCAGGAGGGCGATCAGAGCGTGGCCGCAGCGTGGGTCCGCCATCTCCTCGAAGACCTCGATGGCGGTCAGCTGCCCGAAGCTCCCGAGGGAGTGCAGGGCGGAGAGGATGGCCGGGGTGGCGGCGGACCCGAGGTGGATCAGCTCGGCGCGGGCGTCGTAGGACTCGCCGGACTCGCCGTCGAGCTGCTGGACGAGTCTCTCGATGTGGGTGTTCATGACGCGGGGCGGACGCATTGGCGGACGTATGGGCGGACGTACTGGCGGCCGTGCCGGTGGCAGGCGCCGAAGTGGCCGGCCAGCGTTCAGCCCCCCGTTTCGCCTGGATGGGGCCACTGACGGCCCGCCCATTCGGATTCCGGGATCGCGCCCTCCCAGTCGTCGGTGCACCGGTCGGCCCAGGCGCGGCCCACCATGACCGGCCGGGTCGTCAAGCCGCCGGTGACCTCCTGCACCCGTAGCACCAGGCCGATCCCGTTGGCTCCGGGGTTCCCCCGTGGACCGTAGGACACGTCGAACACCCCACACCTGTGGGCGTGCGAGAGGAACTGTTCCAGGTCGGCTGGGACGCAGGCAGTCAACTCCCTTCCCCAGAGCGTCACCTGGGGTCCGCGGATCGCGTCGACCGAGACGCAGAACAGTCGGCCGGAGATGAAGTAGGCGTACACGGCAGGCTCTGTCGTGCCGAACTCCACGCCGAGCGTCTCCGGGAACGAGGGGGCGGCCTGGAACCGGCGCAGCTCGGTCATGCCCGACAGCGCCCCGGCAACCTCAGCGATACGCATGCCGAACCACAGCGGGCCGACGCCTTCCAGCGGCATCAGCTCCCAGTCCAACCGTGCCAACCCCTTCACAGCACGCCGGAGTTCTGCCGCGTCTCCACACCCGTCCCCGTCCGCACACCGATCCACGCCGCTTCCCGGCGACCGACACCACCTGGCATTACACCAAACTCCAGATCTCTTACGGATCTTCGGGCGG
The DNA here is from genome assembly GCF_009863025.1 of Streptomyces sp. SID4985. Lineage (GTDB taxonomy): Bacteria > Actinomycetota > Actinomycetes > Streptomycetales > Streptomycetaceae > Streptomyces. The sequence continues at coordinate 25,429 of NZ_WWIR01000720.1, forward strand.
AGGCGGCGGCTCGACACGGCCTATCTGCGCGCAGGTAGCGTGACCGGCATGTCTGAGGAGTGACGGTGCGGCGTTCCTGGGAGCGGCGGAGCTGCCCCGCAGCTCCGCCCGGAGGCCCGGGAAGGGCTGCGGGCCGAGGCCGGGGCGTGGGGGTGGTCGGCCGAGGTCGTCGAGAGCCGGCTGGGTGCTCTGGACAAGGACGGTCAGCCCAGCGGCTATCTCTTCAAGTGCCGTACCTGCGGCCGGTACATGGCGTACGCGGACTTCACGTAGCACCGGTCGAGTCGCTCACCTGCGCAGTCTCGTCGCAAGCCCCGTCAACGTGCCGGGGACTTCTCCGTCTCGGTGGGAGAATGCCGGCACGTGCGAAGGGGGCGGGGGGAACGTGGGGCGTGGGGAGCGGGATGTCGTCGCGAGGGGGACGCGGCTGTGCGAGGCGGCGCGGGTCGTGGTCGAGGATCATGGGCGCGCCGTGGAGGCCGTGCGGGCGGCGCTGAAGCCGATTCAGGACGCGGCGGTGAAGCGGGAGCTGGACGCCATTCCCGTCGCCCGCCTGCAGGACGTCACCGAGGGACGGCTGCGGGTGGGGAGCGTCGAGAAGGGCGGGCTGCGCACCGTGGGCAGCGTCCTGGAGGCGGGCCCCTACCGGTTGCGTCAGATTCCCGGCGTCGGGCAGCACACCGTCGATCAGATGCTCGCCGCCGCCCGCAGGCTCTCCGAGGCCGTGTACGAGACGGTGGGCGTCCATCTCGACGTGGACCGGCCGGAAGCGAGCACGACCGCGCTCGTCGTGGCTCTGCATGTGCTGGTGGAGGCCGGGCCGGACGCCCGCCGTGCGGTCGACAGGGCTGCCGAACTGTCGGAGCGGCTGGGGCCGTTGCTCACGGACGCCCGGCTCGTCACCGGTCGGCTCCGGATGCTTCTGGCGGGCCGGGAGAAGAAGGCCCGCGCGTGGGAGGCGGTCGCCGCGCTCCAGTCGCTGGTGGACGAGACGGAGCGGGCGGGGCTGCCCGAGTTGCTGGCCCAGGCGTCGGTGGACCTGCTCCGGGGGCCCTCGTCCGACATCGCGGCCTGGGTGGACTTCGAGCTCCGGTCCGCCGAGTACTACAGCCTGTTGGCGGAGATCTCCGGGCGACGGACCGACATGGCCGCCGTCGAGGGGTTCCTGCCGGACGAGGTCGCCGAGCGGGTGCGGGTCCAGCCCCTCGACGACACGCACCGGCGGGTCTCCCTGCGCGGTTACCAGGCGTTCGGCGCGCGGTTCGCGCTCGCCCAGCGCAGGGTGATACTCGGCGACGAGATGGGCCTCGGGAAGACCATCCAGGCGATCGCCGTTCTGGCGCACCTGGCCGCCGAGGGGGCGAGTCATTTCCTGATCGTCTGCCCGGCGAGCGTCCTCGTGAACTGGACACGGGAGATCGAGGCCCGCAGCGCGTTGCGGGTCGTACCGCTGCACGGTCCCGACCGGCGGTACGCGTTTGCCGACTGGAAGGAGCGGGGCGGGGTCGCGGTGACCACGTTCGACTCCCTGCGGGGCTTCCCGGTGTGGGACGGCGGGGCGGTCGGGCTGTTCGTCGTCGACGAGGCGCACTCCGTGAAGAACCCGAACGCCAAGCGGTCCCAGGCGGTGGCGGCCTGGGCGGAGCGGTGCGAGCGCACCCTCTTCATGACCGGAACCCCGATGGAGAACAGGGTCGTCGAGTTCCGCAATCTGGTCCGGATGCTCGACGGCGCCGTCGCGGACTCCCTGGGCGAGGGCGACGCGCTGGCGGGTTCGGTCGCCTTCCGCAAGGCGGTGGCCCCGGTCTATCTGCGGCGCAACCAGGAAGACGTGCTGACCGAGCTTCCCAGTCTTCAGCAGACCGACGAGTGGGAGGAACTGAGCGCGTCCGACGAGGAGGCGTACCGCGAAGCCGTCCGCGCGGGCAACTTCATGGCGATGCGGAGGGCCGCGTACGCGCGCCCCGAGAAGTCGGCCAAGCTGGAACGGCTCCGGGAGATCGTCCAGGAGGCGGCCGTCAACGGGCAGAAGACGGTGGTCTTCTCCAACTTCAGAGACGTCCTGGGCGTGGTGCGGGAAGCGCTCGCGACCGGCAGCGGCCCCGCGGTCTTCGGCCCGCTCACCGGGAGCGTGGTGGCCGAGCGGCGGCAGCGGATCGTCGACGACTTCGCCGCCGTCGCCGGACCCGCGGTGCTCCTGGCGCAGATCCAGGCGGCGGGCGTGGGTCTCAACATCCAGGCCGCTTCCGTCGTCGTCATCTGCGAGCCCCAGATCAAACCGACCATCGAGCACCAGGCGGTGGCCCGCGCGCACCGCATGGGCCAGGTCAGACCCGTGCGCGTGTACCGTCTCCTGGCCACCGGGGGCGTGGACGAACGCATGGTGAGGATGCTGGAGAACAAGACCCGTCTGTTCGACGCCTACGCCCGCCGCAGCGCCGTGGCCGAATCCACGCCGGACGCGGTCGACGTGTCGGACACCGAGCTGGCACGCCGGATCGTCGAGGAGGAGCAGGCGCGGCTGGGAGTGGTCCGCGAGGAGTCCGCAGGGCATCCGTGAGCGGCCTTCGGGGCGCGATGCCCGCCAACGGGGATTTCCCGGGCAGGGCATCTCGTCGAGCCTCGCCGTAGGCCGGGGCAGCAGAATCACGGTTCCTGCAGATGGAGTAAATCTGTAGTGGCGGGAGTAGACATTGTCGTGAGCCGGGGCTAGCGTCGTACTCGTACCCCAGAAGTCGCACGACGAGGTAAGGAGCGGAACGCCATCAGGATCGCCCGGGCGAGCACCGCCCGGGTACCGCAGGCCCCGATTGGAAGGTGGTCCCCGGTCACGCATCCGCGATCCCCGCAGTCCGGCCCCATACGGCGGAGCCTGCGGACACAGAAGGTCGGCGAAATCGGCCGACAGATGGTGTGATAGCTCGGGGCCCGGGCGCCATGCGGCGCTCGGGCCCCCCGACGCGTCCCCGGAAGAAGAGGTCTATGCCCCCTCGCAGTACCCGTCCCCTCGTCCCCCTCGATGACGACGACTACCCCGCCTACACCATGGGCCGGGCCGCCGAAATGCTCGGCGCCACCCCCGCCTTTCTTCGCGCCCTGGGCGAGCACCGGCTGATCACCCCGTTGCGTTCCGAGGGCGGTCATCGCCGCTACTCGCGCTACCAGCTGCGGATCGCCGCCCGCGCGCGCGAACTCGTCGACCAGGGCACGCCCATAGAGGCCGCCTGCCGCATCATCATCCTCGAAGACCAGCTGGAAGACGCGCTGCGCATCAACGACGAACTCCGCGCCCAGCACGCGAGCGGGCCGAACCCGTCGGCCTGAGGCCGAGGCCGGGCGATTTGGGCTACTCCGACCACTGGGGGGCGCCGAGCGCTGCGGCGGCCTGCTGGTACGGGTCGGCCGGGGGCGCGGGTACGGCTTCGGCTTCGGTGCGGGTGCCGCAGGTGAAGCCGAGCTGGGTCATGGCCCGCACGACTTCGGCGGCGCTGAAATCGCGGCGGTCCTGACGCGTGACGACCTGGCCGACCTGTTTGGCGGGGTAGTGGCGTCGCCCGACGACCACGAACTCGGCGGTGATCTCCTCGGGCTTGACGCCCTTCATGGATTCCAGCACGCCGTACTTGGTCAGGTCGAACGGGAAACGGGCGATGACGCAGCGCATGGTGCCTCACAGGGAGAAGGAAGCGGACGGATCCTGGTGGGGTGGAACGCGGTTCAGCGGGAGTGGGCGTGGGCGAGGACGGCCGGAGCGCTGCCGTTCGCTTCGGCGATGTCGCTCAGGCGCACGTGGTCCGTATAGCCGGAACTATCGCGGACGGCGGTGAGCACGTCCAGGGTGACCAGGCCGGTGCGCCGGCCGTCCTCGTCGCAGATGACCAGACGCCCCGTACCGGCGGCGGCCATGACGGACAGCGCCACCTCCACGGTCATCGCACCCCAGACCTGCGGCCCCGCCGCGTCCGAGGCGTCGGCCGCGGTCCTGCGCGTGTGGCCCGTGTTCGCCGGGCCGGGGTGCGACTGGATCAGTGTCAAGAGGTGCCTCCTGCAGAGATGGGTCAGTTTCCTGAGCACGGAACTCCTAGGCCGCCGCGTCGGTGACGGACCGCCGGATGCCCGCGCGCCGGCTCGCCGAAGAGCCGCGGCGTCGGCCGCGGGAAGGGGCGCCGCGCCTCTTGGGACGTTCGGTGACGGGTGCGGTGATGACGACCGGGACGCCCGAGGGGGTCTGGGCGCCGGTGATGCGGTGCAGGGCCTCCTCGCCCGAGCGGACCTGGGTGGTCCGCGGCACGATTCCGGCCACCGCCATGAGGCGGGACATACCGCGGCGCTGGTTCGGGGTGACCAGGGTGACGACCCTGCCGGACTGCCCGGCACGGGCTGTACGGCCGCCGCGGTGGAGGTAGTCCTTGTGGTCGGTCGGCGGGTCGACGTTGACGACGAGGTCGAGGTCGTCGACATGGATCCCGCGCGCCGCGACGTTGGTCGCCACCAACACGCTGACGTGCCCGGACTTGAACTGCGCCAGCGTGCGGGTGCGCTGGGGCTGCGACTTCCCGCCGTGCAGGGCGGCGGCCCGCACTCCGCTGCTCAGGAGGTGCTCGGTGAGACGGTCGACGGCGTGCTTGGTGTCGAGGAACATGATCAGGCGGCCGTCACGCGCGGCGATCTCGGTGGTGGCCGCGTGCTTGTCCGCGCCGTGGACGTGGAGCACATGGTGCTCCATCGTCGTGACCGCACCGGCCGACGGGTCGACGGAGTGCACCACGGGATCGCCGAGGTAGCGGCGCACGAGCAGGTCGACATTGCGGTCGAGGGTGGCGGAGAACAGCATGCGCTGGCCCCCGGGGCGGACCAGGTCCAGTAGCGCGGTGACCTGAGGCATGAAACCCATGTCGGCCATCTGGTCGGCCTCGTCGAGGACGGTGATGGCGACCTGGTCCAGCCGGCAGTCACCGCGGTCGATGAGGTCCTTGAGGCGGCCGGGGGTGGCGACGACGATCTCCACGCCGCCGCGCAGCGCGGCGGCCTGCCTGCCGATCGGCATCCCGCCCACGACCGTGGCCAGCCGCAGTCTCACGGAACGGGCGTACGGGGTGAGCGCGTCCGTGACCTGCTGAGCCAGCTCACGTGTCGGTACGAGAACCAGCCCCAGCGGCTGCCCGGCCTCGGCGCGCTGCCCGGCGGTGCGGGCCAGGAGCGCGAGGCCGAAGGCGAGGGTCTTGCCGGAGCCGGTGCGGCCGCGGCCCAGTACGTCACGGCCCGCCAGGGAGTTCGGCAGGGTCGCGCCCTGGATCGGGAACGGGACGGTCACGCCCTGCGAACCGAGTGTGGACAGCAGCTCCCTGGGCATGTCGAGATCGGCGAAGCTCTCCACGGCCGCAAGCGCGGGAGTGGTGGTCCCGGGAAGCGCGAACTCGCCCTGCGGGCCGGGCCGACGGCTGTGACCACCGGAACCGCCGTTACGGGTGTGGGTGGCGCGGTTGCTCGTTCGTGTGCGGTTCACGCGGAACCTTCCTTGATGCGGCGCATATCAAGGAATTCCCGCAGCGATGAGCAGCGCCGAGAATTGCAAGAAACGGCCGAATGGAACGCGGAAAAATAAAGCTGCCGTGCGATGCGTGCAGCTGGGGGTATGCAGCTGGGGCCCGCACCCCGAAGGATGCGGGCCCCAGCTGCACGTGTGTGTCGGTCGCGTCAGGCGGGAACGATGTTCTCGGCCGTCGGGCCCTTCTGGCCCTGCGCGACGTCGAAGCTCACCTTCTGGCCCTCGAGCAGCTCGCGGAAGCCCTGGGTGGCGATGTTCGAGTAGTGGGCGAACACGTCCGCGCCGCCACCGTCCTGCGCGATGAAGCCGAAACCCTTTTCCGCGTTGAACCACTTCACGGTGCCAGTAGCCATGTCATTCTCCTTCGGGGCATTGCGCCGGTGTCCGCACCGTGCGGATACCGTGTCGCCGCGATGATTGCCCTACCCGGAAAAGACCGGAATTGTTTTTGGGAACCACAACTGCAACCGGGATCGACGGTAGCACGTCGTAGCGTCCTGTGTGCGGTGAATAATTGCACTCGGTTCGTCGGGGCAATAAAACTGTGCGTGGGCCTCATTGAACCCTCATTCGGCGAACGCAGATATTGTGCGGGGAATCGGTGAGTGCAGAACCGGCGGTGGTCGGCACCCGCTCCCTCACACGTCCCGCCTCCGGAACACCACCTGCCCCACCCCCCCACCCCCATCACGCTCAGCGATCGGCCAGTAGTGGGCGAACCAGTCGCCGACGGCGCCCGGGAGGCCGGGGGCGATGGCGGGGGTGAGGAGGGCGGCGTCGAGCAGGGTCGTCGCGATGTCGAGGCGCTGGTTCATGCCGAGCGAGAACTCGCCCGCGCGGTGCGTCGCCGCGTCCGACAGGCCGACGAGGTCCAGTACCTCCACGACCCGGTCGCGGCCCAGCCCGGCCGTGGCGGCGACGGCGAGGAGGTGGTCGTACGCGGTGCGGCGCGGATGGACCGCGCGGGCGTCCAGGAGGGCGCCGACCGTACGCGCGTCCCGCTGACCCGAACTGCCAGACTGGGAAGGTCACTTCACCGATCGGGGGCGGTCCTGTGGGTTACCGGTACATCAGCGCGGGCGTGGCGGGCGTCGGGCTGGTCAGCGCGATCGCCGCTCTCGTCCTGCTCGCGTTCGCCGGTCTCGAACTGCCCCGGACCGTCGAGCGTGACCGTGCGTTCAAGGAGGCGGTGTCCTGTACGTCCGTGCCGAGGGCGGCCGCCGACTGTCTGTCGCGGCAGCCGTTCACCGTCTCCGGCATCCACCTCTGGTCGGGCAGGGGTGGCGACGGCGTATACGCCACCTTCACCGCGGCCGGGGGCGCCGAGTGGCGTACCGGGTTCAGTAACGACGGACCGGTGCTGTCCGGGCTCGGGGACGGAGACCGGGTCACCGGCACGGTCTGGCGCGGTCGGCTGGTGCGGATATCCGCGAAGGGCGAGACCCAGGTCACCGAGGACAGTCCGGACACGCTGCCCGAGAGCCTTGTCGCCGCGCTCCTCGTCTGCGGACCGTCCCTCCTGCTGCTCGCGGCTGCCTGTGGCTGGCGGCTGCGGCGGCCGAAGGAGCGCGGGTGGCGGCGCGGGCCGAAGATGACGGCCGTGCTGGCCGCCGGTCTCGCAGGGGTGGGGGTGTTCGCGGCCATTGTCGTCAGCATGTTCGATCTGCCGCTGTGGGCGATGCCCGCGGTCTGGCTCGCCCCGGCCGCGCTCGCGACCGCCCTGGCGATCGCCGTCGGCCGGCAGGCGCCGGACGGCCCGCCAATCAGGCTGTCTGTGAACCGAGTTCACCTCCCCTGATACGGCACCGGCTCCGTAACCCACCCCGCCGTGAGGATCAGCCGGCTCTCGCGGTGGACGGCGAGGAAGGCGAAGGGGCGGTCGAAGGTCGCGCGGACCACTGTCGTCTCGTAGCGGTACTCGGGCAGGCCGCCCGGTGTCGCCATCGCGGCCGTCACCGCGCCCGCGCGGAAGCCGAGGGCGCCGAACTGGGCGACGGCCGACTGGCGGGCCGCGCCGATGGCGAGGGGGGCGTCGCTGATGCCGGGGAAGTGGGAGCCCGGTGTCCGTACCGCCGTGGTGAGGCCGAACAGGGCGGGCAGGGCGAGGAGGTCGTGGTCGGTCCGCACCTCGTACGCCACCGTCCGCACGTCCAGGGCGATCGGCTCGGGCCGGACCGCGGGCTGGGACTCGATGTGCAGCCCCGGGCCGACGTGCCCGAACGGCAGCGCGCCCCCGGCTGTCACCGCGACCGTGCGCTCCACCACGCCGACGCCCGCCGAGAGGACCTGGCCCGGCGTCATGCGCTCCTCGCCGAGCACCAGATGGACGTCGATGCCGTTGTCCCCGGGCACGGTCAGGGTGGTGACGAAGCCCTCCGGCGCGCCCGCGACGCCCACCCGGTCGGGGCGGACGCTCCTGCGGTGCAGCCCGCGCAGCCTGCGGCCCTGCCAGGGGCCGGACTCCGGGGCCAGCATCGTGTCGGTGAAGGGCTGCCGCCAGGTCGTACGCAGGGAGAGCGCGCTCGCCAGCACCATCCGCGCGTCACGCGTCAGCGTCACCGGCATCCGCTCGACCAGGCCGCCGGTCCGCTCGGCCGCCCACGCGTCCAGCCGTTCCTGCGCGGTGAGCAGGTCGTCCCCGAACACCCCGTGGCTGCCCACCGGCAGGGCCCCGCGCCACTCCTCGCGGAAGCGCAGGCTCTGGTGCGCCCACAGGCCGACCGCCGCGTCCAGGCCGGAGACCGAGTCCAGCGCGGACAGCAGTCCCCGCGCGGCCGCCGCCGCGTGTTCGGCGGGCACCCCGAGGGCCTGGGACAGTTCGGCCCGCGCCGGGCCGCCCGCGCCGTCCGCGAGGAAGGCCAGCAGGGGCCACACCCCGGCCGCCGAGAACACCGTGCCGTCCGCCGGGGCCTCCCATGCCCATCTCGCGGTCAGCCCGTTCACCGCGCGTACCGTGTCGCTCCCGGTCCATGAGCCCACGCCGGTGCCCCCCACTGCCGCTCCGCCCACTGCCGTGCCCCCACTCCGCCCCTGCCGGTCAGGGTCCTCGCCGCCGCGTTCCGGGGCGGTCCGCCCCAGGAGCACCGTACCTGTCCGGTCTGTGCCCCGGAGCGGAGTCCGGTACGTCCGCTTGCGCCCGCCCGGACACCCGTCCGTACGCCCGCCCCGGGACCCGCCCGGACACCCGCCGTGCACGCCCCGACGCGCCCGGCGCGACGGCCGGGTACGGCTCCGGAGGTGTGATCGTCGCCGGAGCGGGGAGTCATAGCGGGGGCCGGGGCGGGAAAGCCCCTGGGTGCGGCTCTCCCCGACGCCACGTCATCACTTCGAGTGATTCTCTGGCCTTTGCTTGCACGGCACAACCCAGGGTTGCCACGCTGTTGCTGTCTGTACAACCTGATGGGAGCGGCCAGTGACTTTCGGTGAGCAGCCGGCGTATCTGCGCGTCGCGGGAGATCTCCGCAAGAAGATCGTCGACGGTTCGCTGCCGCCCCACACCCGCCTCCCGTCCCAGGCCCGCATCCGCGAGGAGTACGGCGTCTCGGACACGGTCGCGCTGGAGGCCCGCAAGGTGCTCATGGCCGAGGGGCTGGTCGAGGGCCGCTCCGGCTCCGGCACCTATGTGCGCGAGCAGCCGGTGCCCCGGCGCGTGTCCCGCTCGGGGTACCGCCCGGCGGGCGGCGCCACGCCCTTCCGGCAGGAGCAGGCCGACGCGACGGCGCGCGGCACCTGGGAGTCGAGCAGCGAGCAGTCCGAGGCCGACGCCGTCGTCGCCGAGCGGCTCGGCATCCCGTGCGGCGAGCGGGTCATGCGCACCAAGTACCTGTTCCGGGAGGCGGGGGAGCCGATGATGCTCTCCACCTCCTGGGAGCCGCTCGCGGTCACGGGCCGTACGCCGGTGATGCTCCCCGAGGAGGGGCCGCTCGGCGGGATGGGCGTGGTCGAGCGGATGCGCGCCATCGACGTCATCGTGGACAACGTCACCGAGGAGGTCGGCGCCCGTCCCGGCCTCGCCGAGGAGCTCCAGCTGCTCGGCGGGGTGCCCGGCCATGTGGTCCTCGTCGTGCGGCGGACGTACTACGCCTCGGGCCGTCCGGTGGAGACCGCCGACGTGGTGATTCCGGCCGATCGGTACCAGGTCGCGTACCACCTGCCAGTGAGGTAGCGCACACTCGATGCGCCCCCCGGGGGCCGGGGTCCGTCGACCGGCCCCTCGCCCCCGCTGCTTCCGTGCGCCGTGATCCGGCCGTTTTCCCAGGTGATCGAAGGTCTGTTCGCCTGCCCCGCGTGCTGCGGCACTTCCGCGCCGACCGGGCGCGTTCACGCGCGTGCGCCCCCATGCGTTCTGGCCGGTTGCATACCTCTTCGTGAAAAGCCGTATTCGCAGGGTGAAGGTTGGGCGTACGCTCGGGCATATGCGTATTGCGGTTTCCTTAGGCGGGGTGCGTCGGGAGCCCGGGACCGGAAGCGGGTGGGGCGGTGCGAAGGGGAGCGGTGGGGGCGATGAATGAGGGTGCGATCGTCCTGCCCTGGATCGTGATACGACAGGACGACAACGGCAACACCTACCGGGTCGGCCGGTACGCCACCCGGGCCGAGGCCGAGCGGATCGCCGACAGCCTCGACGGGCACGGCCACAAACAGCTCTACTGGGTCGAGCACATCGACCGCAGCGGGGAAGCCACCCGCAACTGAGCCCGGACCTGCTCCGGCACCGGGCGTTCCCGCGGCCGACGCCGGACGCGCTCCCGTAGGCTCCACTTCATGAACGCACGGATCGTGGTGGGCGCCGCCCTGCTCCACGGGGGACGGCTGCTCGCCGCGCGCCGTAGCGCGCCCCCCGAACTGGCCGGGCGCTGGGAGCTGCCCGGCGGCAAGGTCGAGCCCGGTGAGCGGCCCGACGAGGCACTCGTGCGCGAACTGCGCGAGGAGCTGGGCGTCGACGCCGACGCGGTCGAACGCCTCCCGGGGCAATGGCCCCTGAAACCCCCTTATGTCCTGCACGTGTGGACGGCTCGGCTGCGCCCCGGCTCGGCGGAACCGAGCCCCCTCCAGGACCACGACGAACTGCGCTGGCTCACCCCCGACCGTCTCTGGGAGGTGCCCTGGCTGGATCAGGACGTCCCGGCGGTCCGTGAACTCGCCGCCCGGCTCGGCGCCCCGGCCGCGCACGGAAGCACGGCGTCCACCGAGGGCTGAGGAGGGGCAAAGCTCCGGCGTGCGCCCCGCTCCGGATACGCCGTTCGTGCCACAGTGCGCCCACCCCTGCGGTACCACCCCGCGCAATGCGGGTATATCGCCATTGACCCCATGAAAACGGGCATGAGTGGGCTCGCCGGCCTGGGAAGTGATCCGTGATCGACACCGGAGGCGACCGCGCCGAGTGGACGTTCGCCGCGGAGCCGGGCGCGGTGCGCGCCGCCCGCGCCGCCGTCCGCGGCCAGTTGCGCCACTGGGACCTGGAGAGTCTCGCCGAGCTGACGGCCCTGCTGGTCAGCGAGCTGGTGACCAACTCCCTGCGGCATGCCACCGGCCCCATCGGCCTGTGCCTGGTGCGCCCGTCCGGACTCGACGGCTCCCTCCTGGTCGAGGTCTCCGACCCGCTGCCCGACCCGCCGCGCGAGCGGATCGCCCGCCCCGAGGACGAGAGCGGCCGCGGGCTGCAACTGGTCGCGGGCGCCTCGCGCCGCTGGGGCACCCGCCCCGGTGGGACCGGCAAGACCGTGTGGTTCGAACTCACGGTGCCGGGGTGAACCGGGGGCGCGCCGCGCCGTGCGCCGGTGGCGCCGGACACCCCGCCGACGACGCGTGCCCACGTGGGTGATTCGAGGACGTGTTCCCTGGTTAGAAGAGTGGAAGTGTTGTCGCGGCGCGGTCCGGAACTCACCCGCACCGAGCTGTGATCGTGAACACCGTGTTCTACGGCGCCGTAGTGCTGGATACTGCGGGCAGCCGCCCCCGGTGACCGGTGCCGGACGCGGTGAGCTGGAGGGGACGGTTCGCGTGAGCGAGATACCAGCGAAGGCCACGGAGTCCGAGGACCCGTCGGACGGCGCGAGGAACGAGGTCGCGGCTGCCGCCGCGCGCGGTGAGACGCCGTCCGCCGACCTGTGGCAGAGCAGTCCGCCCGGCTCCATCTACGAGTACATCAAGGCGGCCTCCTTCTCCATCGGCCCCGGCGGACTGGTGGAGCAGTGGGGCCTGCGGGCCGAACAGCTCCTGGGCGTCCCGGCCGGACGCGCCGTCGGCATGGACCCCATCGAGGCGTTCGTCGACCCCGACCTGCACTCCCGAGGCCACCGCAAGATGGCCGAGATCCTGGACGGACGGGAGTGGACCGGCGTCGTCCCCTTCCGGATGCCGGACCGGGACGACGGCACCCGCGGCGAGGAGGGGCTGGCCGAGGTCTACGTCATGCCCACGAAGACCGCCGACGGGGAGAACGCCGCCGTCTGCATCGTCGTGGACATCCGCACCCTGCGCGGCATCGAGACCGATCTCGCCGCCTCGCAGGCGATATTCGGCCAATCTCCCTTCGGCTTCCTGCTCATCGACGACGATCTGACGGTCCGCCGGGCCAACAAGCGGTTCGCGTCCATCTTCGGCGGCACACCGGACGACCACCGGGGCAAGGGAGTCCACGACTATCTCCCGCGCGCCGAGGCCGACCGGGTCGCCGCCACCCTGCGCCGGGTGATGGAGACGGGTGAGTCCATCACCGACATGCACGTCACCGGCTTCGTGCCCGACTCGGACGAGCGGCGGCACTGGTCGATCAACCTCTACCGCGTGTACAGCGGCAGCGGGCGCCCCATCGGCATCGCCTGGCTCGGCACGGACATCACCGCCCGCCGCGCCGCCGCCCGCGAGGCCGCCGCCGCCCGGCGCAACCTCGCCCTGCTCAACGAGGCCGGTGCCCGCATCGGCAACAGCCTCGACCTGGAGACCACCGCGCGCGAACTGCTCGACGTGGTCGTCCCCGGCTTCTGCGACCTGGCCACCGTCGACCTCTGCCAGGGCCTGCTCACCGGCGACGAGTCCCCGCCGGGCCTGGCCGACGGCAGCGCCGAACTGCGCCGGGTCGCCTTCGCGAGCGCGGTCTCCGACGTGCCCTTCGGCGACTCGGGCGAGCCGGTCGAGGTCGGCGCGGTCCACCGCTTCCCGTTCAACTCGGCCTGCGCGGACGCCCTGCGCACCGCCCGCCCGCAGCGCGTGCCCGCCGAGGAGGGCGGGCTCGTGCAGTCCACGCTGGCCGTGCCGATGGTCGCGCACGACACCGTGGTCGGGATCGTGCAGTTCGCCCGCACCAAGGGCAGCGAGCCCTTCGGGGACCGCGACCGGGACCTCGCCGTCGAACTCGCCGCGCGCGCCGCCGTCTGCATGGACAACGCGCGCCTGTACCGCCGCGAGCACGAACGCGCCCTGATACTCCAGCGGTCCCTGCTCCCGCCCGACGACCCCGAGGCGTCCGGACTCGACATCGCCTGCCGCTATCTGCCCGGCAACGCGGCCACCGAGGTCGGCGGCGACTGGTTCGATGTCATCGAACTGCCCGGCCACCGCACCGCGTTGGTGGTCGGCGACGTGATGGGACGCGGACTGCGCGCGGCCGTCGCGATGGGCGAACTGCGCACCGCCGTACGCACCCTGGCACTGCTCGACCTCGAACCGGCCGAAGTTCTTTCGGCGTTGGACGAGATCGCCCGCGGCCTCGGCACCTCGGGCAACGTCCAGCAGGCCACCCGCGCCGCCCGCCAGCCGCGCGACGCCGACCTGTGCGAGGTCTACCTCGCCACCTGTATCTACGCGGTCTACGACTCCGTCACCCGGCGCTGCACCTTCGCCAACGCGGGCCATCTGCCCCCGGTCCTGGTGGAGCCCGGCGAGAGTGCGCTGATGCTCGACGTGCCGCCCGGGATGCCGCTGGGCGTGGGCGGCGAGCCCTTCGAGGAGGTCGAGGTCGAACTCCCCGAGGGCGCCCTGCTCGCGCTCTACACCGACGGCCTGGTCGAGTCCCGCGACCACCCGCTGGACGAGGGCCTGCAAGCGTTCGTGGGCGCGCTCACCGACCCGGCCCAGCCGCTTGAGGACGTGTGCGACCACGTCCTGAGCAGCCTGGACACCCGGCACGGCGAGGACGACATCGCGCTGCTCCTGGCCCGCGTCCAGGGCCTGCCCGCCGAGTCGGTCGGCGACTGGACCCTGCCGCGCGAGCCGCGCAGCGTGGGCCGCGCTCGCGAGTACGCCCGCGCCCAGCTGCTCGCCTGGGACCTGGAGCCCCTGGTCGACACGACGGAACTCCTGGTCAGCGAGCTGGTCACCAACGCCCTGCGGTACGGCGAGGGCGAGATCAGACTGCGGCTGCTGCTCGACCGCACCCTGGTCTGCGAGGTGTGGGACGCGGGACTCGTCCAGCCCCGCCGCAGGCGCGCCCGCGACACCGACGAGGGCGGTCGGGGACTGCAACTGGTCGGACTGCTCAGCGCGGCCTGGGGCTCGCGCCGTACCCCGCGCGGCAAGACGGTGTGGTTCGAACTCCCGCTGCCCGGCGCCGAGAGCACGCTGACGGACCCGGCGGAGGCGTTGCTGAGCCTGTTCTGACCCGGGGCCCGCTCGGCCGGGGCCCGCTCGGCCGGGGTCAGGGGAGCCGGGGCAGCCGGAGCCGGTCCCGGGTCGTGGGGCCGCCGAAGCTCACCGGCGGCCCGCCGTCCGGCTCCTCGCCGAGCAGCACCCCGCCGAGCACGGCACCGGCGAGCCCGGCGGGATGCCCGGGCTCGTCGGTGTACGGGGCCGGGTGCGCGCGTACGTCCGCCTCGGCCGACTCCAGCGCGCGCCGGGCCAGGACGTCCGCCTCGGCGTCGTGCTCGGCCCGCCGGTCCGTCGCCGCGAGCGCCTGCCGTGCCGCCGCGAGCAGGGTGCGGGCATCGGCGCCGACGGCGCCCCGATGTACGGCGATGTGGTCCGCCGCCTCGTCGACGGCGGCCTCGGCCACGAGACGAGCGGCCTCGTGCAGCACCTCC
>NZ_WWIR01000721.1 GCF_009863025.1 Streptomyces sp. SID4985
CGGGGTGACCGCCCCGGGCCTGCCCGTCCCCGAACGGCGGCCCGCCCCGGGAGGCCGGACCACCCGGCCCACGCCCGGCGCCCCGCTGCGATCCGGCCCCGGCCATGGACCCGGTGCCGTAGGTCGGGGCACCACCCGGGGTGGGGGATGAGCCGTGGGCGCCACCCATGGGGCCGCCACCTGTGTGCGCCGCGCCCATGTGCGGAGCAGACGTGTGGGGAGCAGATGCGTGGGGGCCACCCATGTGCGGCCCGCCAGGGTGGTCGGCGCCACCCATGTGCCCCGTACCCACGCCACCCGCGGCCGGAGAACCCGGCGCCTGCGGCCCCGTGACGTCGCCCCACCCGTTCCGCGCGCCCGGAATCCGGCCGCCGGGGCCGCCTGCCGTGTCCTCGGCCCGCTGCGTCGGCGCAGGGGCGGTCGTGTCCCTCGGGGTCGGGCCCCGGCGGCTGTGACGTCCCACCCCTGACCTCAGCTCTCTGTGTTCGAACCGGCTTCGTGCACGCCGGAGTTCACGTCGTTCGCGGCCAATCCGCCTCGCTCTTCGAGGAGTTCACGGAAGGCGGTCGCGACGACCTCCGGATATTCCATCATCGCCACGTGCCCGGCGTCCGGCAGGGACAGCAAACGGGAGTCACGGAAGGCGCGGGCGGCCTTGGCGGCCATACGGAAGCCTACGAGCTGATCACGGCCGCCGTAGACCAGCAGCGTGGGCGCGAGGACGCGTTCGGCCTGACGCCACAGCCCTTGCTGGCCGCCGAGCGTGTACGCGTTGACGATGCCGCGCGCGGAGCGGGCCATCGCGTCCCAGAAGTACGGCAGCCGCAGCCGCCGTTCCAGCTCCTCGACCGCGTACTGGAACGCCTCGGGCGACACGCGCGTGGGGTCGCCGTAGCAGAGCGCCATGACACCGCGCACCCGCTGCTCGGCCGTCCATTCGCGGGTGAGCCGGTTGAAGAGCGCGGCCACGCCCGGCACCCCGAGCAGTCCGGTGGGCGCGGCGCTGCGCTGGATGCGCAGTTCGGGCAGCGCCGGGGAGACCAGGGTGAGGGTGCGCACCAGATCGGGGCGTACGGCCGCCACCCGCGTGGAGACCGCCCCGCCGAGGGAGTTGCCGAAGAGGTGGACCGGACCGCGTCCGGTGGCGTCCAGGTAGCGGATGACGGCGCGCGCGTGCCCGGTGACGGAGTAGTCGCCGTCGTCCGGCGGCGGGGAGTCGCCGAAGCCGGGCAGGTCGACCGCCTCGCCGTCCACGAGACCGTCCGACTCGGCCATGAGCTGCGACCAGTTCTGCGAGGACCCGCCGAGCCCGTGGACGTACAGCGCGGGCGGCAGCCCCGCGCGCGTGCCGGGGCGGGAGCGGACCGAGAGCGTGACGCCCGGCAGCCCCACGGACCGCATCCGCTCGCCCTCGCCGACCCGTACGGGCGCGACCCTCGGCAGGACGCTGGCGGCCGGGAGCGACGGCGACTCGGTCGAAGACATGCGGCAATGTTACGAGACGATCACACCGCGATTCATGTGTTCGCCGTCACAGCATCCGTCCCGGCGTTCACAGGCGAGGTCCGCCGTGCGGCGGGCGGATGGCGGCGGGCGGAGGGCGCATGGCATGGCGTCCCGCCGAGCTGTCTCCTAGGCTCGTACAGCGGGAAGCCGCGCGCGGCGGCCCCCACAGCCCCGGTGCCGCTTCGACCGACGCTCTCAGGAAGCCGACGTCCTCAGGAAGGGAGCCCGCCATGGCCTACGACCCCACCGAGCCGGACGCGATCGAGGAGCTGGAGTCCGGGGGCGAGACGGTCGAGGAGATCGGCGTCGAGGAGCCCGAGAACGACGCGGCCGAGCAGCAGACCGACGTCGCTGAGGACCGCGACGAGCCCCTGACCGACGTGGACCCGGCCAAGGGCAACGAGGCCGATCTGATCGAACAGGCGCGCGTGGTCACCCTCGACGAGGACGACTACCGCTGACCTCATCGGATGCCCGCCCGGACCGCGCCGGACCCCCTCCGCGCCGCGACCGGCGCACGGCGCCGCGCCCCGCGCCTTCCGCCCGCCGTCCGGTACGTGAAATTCTGCGCTCGCACCGCGCACGCCACGATTACCGAAAAGTACGATGGCCGCGCGGCCCGTACCGCATGAGGACGACCTTGGGAGGCGGCGTGACAGCCATCGAGCAAACAGAGGCGGCACGCCCGCGCGGCACCCGTCTGCCGCGCCGCGCCCGGCGGAACCAGCTCCTGGGCGCCGCCCAGGAGGTGTTCGTCGCGCAGGGCTATCACGCGGCGGCGATGGACGACATCGCCGAGCGCGCCGGAGTGAGCAAGCCGGTGCTGTACCAGCACTTCCCCGGCAAGCTCGACCTGTACCTGGCACTGCTCGACCAGCACTGCGAGGCCCTGATCCACGCCGTGCGCACCGCGCTGGCCTCGACCACGGACAACAAGCAGCGCGTCCGGGCGACCATGGACGCCTACTTCGCCTACATCGAGGACGACGGCGGTGCCTTCCGCCTGGTCTTCGAGTCGGACCTGACGAACGAGCCCGCCGTGCGCGAGCGGGTCGACAAGGTGACGACCGAGTGCGCCGAGGCGATCTGCGAGGTCATCGCCGAGGACACCGGCCTCTCGCGCGCGGAGTCCATGCTGCTCGCCTCCGGGCTCGGCGGACTCGCCCAGGTCGTCGCGCGCTCCTGGCTGCACAGCGACCGCAGCGTGCCGCGCGACCAGGCGGTGCAGCTGCTGGCGTCGCTGGCGTGGCGGGGCATCGCGGGCTTCCCGCTGCACGGGACCGACCACCACTGACGCGCCGCCGACGCGCCGCCGACGCGCCGCCGACGTGCTCTGTTCGCTGATGGCGTTCCCTCGCGCGGCGTGGCCGTCCCCTCACCGGGCTAATGTGTGCAGCGTACGGCGCGGCAGATCGCGCACATCACTGACCGTCGGAGGGACATAGCCGTGGAGGTCAAGATCGGCGTGCAGCACGCGCCCCGCGAGATCGTTCTGGAGAGCGGTCAGAGCGTCGACGAGGTCGAGCGTCTCGTGGCCGAGGCGCTGGCGGGCAAGACGCCGCTGCTGAGCCTCGTGGACGAGCGCGGCCGCAAGGTCCTGGTCCCGGCGGACCGCCTCGCGTACGTGGAGATCGGCGAGCCGACCGTCCGCAAGGTGGGCTTCGGCACGCTGTAGGACACGCATGACGAGAAGGGCCCGGTGGCACGCAGCCACCGGGCCCTTCGTCGTACGAACCACCCACAACCGGTGCACAGGGTGATTGGAATCCGCAGGTCACGGGTAGGACGGGCTACGACCTCAAGAGCACGCCCGACCGTGGAGGTACCTCGCGATGATCCTGGAAGTGCTCGCATCGGCCGTGCTCGGGTCGGCCCTGGCCTGGGCGGCCGCGCGCCGTCTGCCGCACCGCCTGCCCTCCCGCGCGCTGGTGCTCGCGACGGGTCTCGCGGGAGCCCTGTTCGGCGACTTCGTCACGCACAGCGCGCTCGGGGCGGCCCCGCTCCTGGTGAGCCTGCTCGGTGCGGCGGTCGTCTCGGCCGCCTCGCTGTCGCTGCTGTTGCGCCCGGCCGGGCGGCTGCGCCGACGGTCCGCGCCGGCGTAGCCGCCCGTAGAAGAACGGGAATCTCAGGCGGCGAGTCCGAGCGCGGCCATCCGCTTGGTGTGCGCCTCGGTGATCCGGGTGAACATCCGGCCGACCTCCGCGAGGTCGAAGCCGTCGGCCACGCCGCCGACCAGCATGGTCGAGAGCGCGTCGCGGTCCGCGACCACCCGCTGCGACTGGGACAGCGCCTCGCCCATCAGCCGTCGCGCCCACAGCGCGAGCCGTCCGCCCACGCGCGGGTCGGCGTCGATGGCGGCGCGCACCTTCTCCACGGCGAAGCCCGCGTGCCCGGTGTCGTCCAGGACGGCGAGGACCAGTTCGCGGGTGTCGGTGTCGAGGCGGGCCGCGACCTCGCGGTAGAAGTCGCTCGCGATCGAGTCGCCGACGTACGCCTTGACCAGGCCCTCCAGCCAGTCCGAGGGCGCGGTCTGCCGGTGGAAGCCGTCCAGGGCGGCGACGAAGGGCTCCATCGCGGCCGTCGGCTCCTGCCCGATCTCGGTCAGCCGGTTCCGCAGCCGCTCGAAGTGGTGGAACTCGGCCGAGGCCATCTTCGCCAGCTCCGCCTTGTCCGCGAGGGTCGGCGCCAGCTTGGCGTCCTCCGCGAGGCGCTCGAACGCCGCCAGCTCGCCGTAGGCCAGCGCGCCGAGCAGGTCCACGACCGCCGCGCGGTACTGCGGGTCCGCCGCGGCCGACGCCCAGTCCTGGGCCGCCACCCCGGTGGGACCGGTGGATTCGACGGCGTCCGGGGCCACGTTCTCAGGCTTGTCAGAGCTAGTCATGAGGCGCACAATAGCCCGCTCGTCCTGCCTCTCCACCCCCCGACCGAGCGGTGTGACGACGACTACGTGACCAAATCGGCCATCGCGAGTGCGGCAATCCGGGGTATGGTGGTAATGCGCCTGCTGGAGCGCGCCGACGTGTTCGGTGTGTCCTGCCAGGCCGCACGCATGAGGATGCCCGGTCGGTGGCCCGATCGGCTCCGACCTGACAGCCCTCCGTGGCCGTACGGCAGTGTACGTACGACGACCGGAGGGAACCCTCAGCGGTACGAGCGCTAGAGCGTCGGCGAAGGTCCCCTGTCTACGGCTCGCCCGAGTGGCGGTCCCGTACGACGGCCGACATCCCCGGCACGGTCGACCTGGCCCCCGCGCTCGCCTCGCGCCGCGCACACAGAAGAGGCATCACCCTGACTACCACGTTCCGTGATCTCGGAATTCTTCCCGAGACCGCCGAAGCCCTCGAGGCCGTCGGCATCATCAACCCCTTTCCCATCCAGGAGATGACGCTCCCCGTCGCCCTCTCGGGCTCGGACGTCATCGGCCAGGCCAAGACCGGTACGGGCAAGACCCTCGGTTTCGGCCTCCCGATCCTCGAGCGCGTGATCGTCCCGGCCGACGTCGAGGCCGGCCGCGCCGCCCCCGAGGCACTGACCAGCGCGCCGCAGGCGCTCATCGTCGTGCCCACCCGCGAGCTGTGCACCCAGGTCACCAACGACCTGCTGACGGCGGGCAAGGTGCGCAACGTGCGCGTCCTCGCCATCTACGGCGGCCGTGCCTACGAGCCGCAGGTCGAGGCCCTGAACAAGGGCGTCGACGTGGTCGTCGGCACCCCCGGCCGGCTGCTGGACCTCGCGGGCCAGAAGAAGCTCGACCTCTCGCACGTGAAGTGCCTGGTCCTCGACGAGGCCGACGAGATGCTCGACCTGGGCTTCCTGCCCGACGTCGAGAAGATCATCAACATGCTCCCGGCCAAGCGCCAGACCATGCTGTTCTCGGCCACCATGCCGGGCGCGGTCATCGGTCTCGCCCGCCGCTACATGTCCCGCCCCACGCACATCCGCGCCACCGCGCCGGACGACGAGGGCGTCACGGTCGCGAACATCAAGCAGTTCGTCTACCGCGGTCACTCCATGGACAAGCCGGAGATGATCGCCCGCATACTCCAGGCCGACGGCCGGGGTCTGGCGATGATCTTCTGCCGCACCAAGCGCACCGCCGCCGACATCGCCGAGCAGCTGCAGCGCCGGGGCTTCGCCTCGGGCGCGGTCCACGGCGACCTCGGCCAGGGCGCCCGCGAGCAGGCGCTGCGCGCCTTCCGCAACGGCAAGGTGGACGTGCTGGTCTGCACCGACGTGGCCGCGCGCGGCATCGACGTCGAGGGCGTCACGCACGTCATCAACTACCAGTCCCCCGAGGACGAGAAGACGTACCTGCACCGCGTCGGCCGCACCGGCCGCGCGGGCGCCAAGGGTACGGCGATCACGTTCGTCGACTGGGACGACATCCCGCGCTGGCAGCTGATCAACAAGGCGCTGGAGCTGGACTTCAACGACCCGGTGGAGACGTACTCGACGTCCCCGCACCTGTTCTCCGACCTCGGCATCCCCGAGGGCACGAAGGGCACCCTGCCGCGTTCGGAGCGCACCCGCGCCGGGCTCGACGCGGAGGTCCTGGAGGACCTGGGCGAGCCCGGTGGCCGCGCGCCGCGTGGCCGGGGCGGTCGGGGTGACCGCGACGACCGTGGTGGTCGCGGTGGCCGTGGTCGTGACGAGCGCGGTGGCCGTGACGAGCGCGGTGGTCGCGGTGAGGCCGCC
>NZ_WWIR01000722.1 GCF_009863025.1 Streptomyces sp. SID4985
GACGCGGCGGCCTGGGACGCCGCCTCGGCGGCACGCTTGGCGGCCCGTGCCGCCCGGTTCGTGTCGTCCTTGGCGGCCTGCGCCTCGGCCTGGGCCTCCAGCGCGGCTTCCTTGGCCAGCTCCGCGGCCTTGACCGCCTTGGCCGACTCCGACTTCGCGGCCGCCGTCTCCTTG
This sequence comes from Streptomyces sp. SID4985, assembly GCF_009863025.1. Classification (GTDB taxonomy): domain Bacteria; phylum Actinomycetota; class Actinomycetes; order Streptomycetales; family Streptomycetaceae; genus Streptomyces. The sequence continues at coordinate 175 of NZ_WWIR01000722.1, forward strand.
GCCGCGAGCCGGCCCGCTTCCTTCGCCTGCGCGGCGAGTTCGGCGATCGAGGCGTGCTCCTCGTCCTTGGCCTGGGCCACGAACCGGCCGACCTCCAGGAACTCGCGGATGTCCGCGGCACTGCCGCTCAGCGCGATGCGTCCGGCGGCCCGGAGGTTGGGACCCCCCACGCTCATGATCTGGACGAGCTGCACCCGCTCGTCCTGTTCCTGCTGGGCGTACTGCCCCTCGGTGAGGAACTTCTGTACGTCGTCGGCGGTACCCGCGAGAGCCGCGCGCCCCGCGTCCTGCACGTTGGGACCGCCGGTGTCGATGATCTGGGCGACCCGGACACGGTTGTCCTGCTCCAGGGGAGCTTCCCAGCCCCAGCTGACGAATGTGCCCAAGTCCTCGGGCGTCCCGCTCAGTGCCTGGCGGGCGGCGTCGATGAGCTCGGTGCCCCCGACCGAGGCGATCTGAGCCGCGGCGACCCGCTCGTCCTGGACGGAGAGCTCGTCCGCGGCGGTGAGGAACGCCTGGACGTCGGCGTCGCTGCCCGTGAGGGCCGCCTCGGCGGCCGCCCTGATGCCGGGGCCGCCCTCACGCCAGTAGTCGACGACCAGCCCGCGCTGTTCGGCGGTGGTCGCGGTGGCTGCGGTGGCCGTCGTCGGGCGGGCACCGGCCCCGGACGCGGCGGCCGCCGTCGCGGGGGCCGCGCCGAGCAGACCGGCGGTGAGGGCGAGAGGCAGCAGACCCAATGCCGTACGGCGTATCAGATGCCTTGTCACACCGGCCCTGTCGAGCCCGTCAGTTCTTCGATTCACTGAATACCCGTCTCGGTTCTCGGCGGCTTCCCCGAGTGCGCCGCCGAATAAGGAACGGGCAGCTTAACGTGATTGATCTTTGCATCTAAGTTGGTTTTCGGCCGTGAGATCACCGGCGCCAGCGCACGGTCGGAGGCTGCCCGTTACCTCCGCTTTGAAGGTCAAAACCCGCTGTTTTACTGGCAGTTGACGGGTGCGGATCGCGTAGATCCGATGTTGACGCGCGTACGTGTTTTGGCTAGCCTATGGGTCGTCTTTACTGCTGCTTGACCGGCTAATTCCCGTCGGTGAGGGGTGCCGGCGGCCGCTTATTTCGTTTCTGAAGCGGCCTGTTCTTGGCTTCTCTGGATTTGTGTGGCGGGGAATTTCGGGCGGTGGTATTTCCTGAAAGGAATCCTCAGTTGCCTTTTCCTGGCCGAAGGCTCGTAGCGGCCGCGGTGCTGGCCGGCGGAGCCACGCTGGCAGGAGGGTCGGCGGCGTCCGCCGACGACCCGCCCCCGACCCCCTCGCAGCCGCCCTTCGCCGTCGAGGACTTCGGATACCCGGGCGCCGACCGCGTCCTGGCCGAGAAGGGGATCAAGCTCCTGAGGGGCGACGGCCACATCGTGCTGGCCGACTGCGACCAGGCGGCCCCGCAGATCCGCGTGTACACGGTCGCGGACGCTTCGTCCGGCCGTCAGGGCACCTACTGCTTCAAGGGCACGGCCAGGACCGGCCTGCTCACCCTCGAACTCCCCCGCGTCTTCGCCGTGGAGGCGGCCGACCACCCGGTGAGCGCGGACCTCACCGCCAACGGGCAGACCACGACGGTCGACGTCCCCAAGGACGGATTCGAGCCGGTCGGAGAGGGCACCGTGGGCGGCGCCCGCTCGGTACTGGTGGAGCTCCGGGTGACCGGCTGAGCGGGCCACCTCGTCAGGGGAAGCGGCGGTCGGCCTCTCGCGGATGCGTTCCGGGGTGACCGTCGCCGTCGTGCCCGTCAGGCAATGACTGGGCAAATTCCGTTGAGGCACGCCCCGCGCCTACAACCTGCGGCACCCCTCACGGATCTGATCACCCGAGTCGACCGACTCCCAGATCACTTCTCCCCCAGAGGGAACCGCACATGCGCATACGTGCCACCGTGGCAGCCGTCACCGGCGCCCTGGCTCTCTCCGCGTTCGCCGTCCCCGCCGCGCACGCCGCCCCGGGTGACGGTACGCCGTACACCATGAACGTCAGCTTCTCGAACCTGAAGATCGCCTCGTCGGTCAAGATCGGTACGAGCAGCAAGGTCAGCATGGCCTACTCGTACACGCTGACCCACGGCACGGACGTCAAGGCCACCGCGGCCGACTTCTACACCGACGCCTACCTGTACCGGGGCTCGCTGGACGACCCGTCCGACACGGTCGGGAACGACGACGACGCCGAGGAGGCCACCTGCAAGGTCGCCACGAGCACCACCCTGACCTGCACCGGCCACGTCGACGTCTACCCGACCCACGCCGACCTGACCGACGGCGACGCCGGTAAGTGGACCCTGGCCGCCGAGGCGGTCGCCTTCAACGGGCAGAACCCCGACAACCCCGACTTCAGCAAGGTCGGCTTCAAGGACCAGAGCGGGCCGGCCACCAACCTGCTGCGCTACTCCTCGCTCACCACCGACGCCGCCCCGGAGCCGGTCAAGAAGGGCAAGACCATCACGGTCACCGGCGCCCTGACCCGCGCGAGCTGGACCTACAACAAGTACTACGCCTACTCGGGCCAGTCGGTGCAGCTTCAGTTCGCCAAGAAGGGCTCCAGCACCTACACGACGCTGAAGACCATCAAGACGGACTCCAGCGGCAAGCTGAAGACCACCGTCACCGCCTCGGTCTCCGGCTCGTACCGCTACGTCTACGCGGGCCTCTTCCCCACGGCCGCCGTCACCTCCGCGGCCGACGCGATCGTCGTGCAGTAACCCTCACGCCGGGAAGCGGCGGTCGACCCACCTCCACATGAGTTCCAGGGCGGCCGCCGCCACCGCCGCGATTCCCACCGCGGCCCACGGCATCGTGTTCCCCACCAGGCGCAGCGCGAAGAAGTCCTGCAGCCAGGGCACGATCAGCACGAACAGGAACGCGACCCCCATCGCCGCCACCAGCGCGATCCGCCACCAGGTGTAGGGGCGCGCGATGATGGCGAGCACCCACATGGAGATCAGGAACAGGGTCAGCGTCGCCGCACTGGTCTCGGCGGACAGCGCCCCCTCACCCGTGTAGTGGTGCCGGGCGAGCAGATACGTCGCGAACGTCGCGAGCCCCGCCACCAGGCCGCCCGGTATCGAGTACCGCATGACCCGGCGCACGAAGTGCGGCCGCGCCCGCTCCGTGTTCGGTGCGAGGGCCAGGAAGAAGGCCGGGATGCCGATGGTGAGCGTGGACAGCAGGGTCAGATGCCGGGGCAGGAACGGATACTCCACCTGCCAGCACACCACCAGCAGCGCGAGCAGCACCGAGTACACGGTCTTCACCAGGAACAGCGTCGCCACGCGGGTGATGTTGCCGATGACCCGGCGGCCCTCCGCGACCACCGAGGGCAGCGTCGCGAAGCTGTTGTTCAGCAGCACGATCTGCGCCACTGCGCGCGTCGCCTCCGAGCCGGAGCCCATCGAGACGCCGATGTCGGCGTCCTTCAGCGCCAGCACGTCGTTCACCCCGTCGCCGGTCATCGCGACCGTGTGCCCCTCCGACTGGAGCGCGCCGACCATCTCCCGCTTCTGGCGCGGGGTGACCCGCCCGAACACCGTCGCCCGGTCCATCGCCCTGGCCATCTCCGGCAGTTCGGCGGGCAGCTTCCGCGCGTCCACCGCCGCGCCCTTCAGGCCCAGCTTCTGGGCGACCGCGCCCACCGACACCGCGTTGTCCCCGGAGATGATCTTGGCGTGCACGTGCTGGTCGGCGAAGTAGCGCAGGGTCTCGGCCGCGTCCGGACGCAGCCGCTGCTCCAGCACCACCAGGGCGACGGGACGCGCGTCCTCGGCGGGCTCGGGCGCGTCCAGACCCCGGGCGGCGCGGGCCAGCAACAGCACCCGCAGCCCCTGCTCGTTCAGCCGTGAGGTCTCCGCCAGTGCCGGGTCGTCCGCACCGAGCAGCACATCGGGGGCGCCCAGCAGCCAACTGCTCACCTGGCCGTCGCCCTCGCTGAACGCGGCCCCGCTGTACTTGCGCGCGGAGGAGAAGGGCAGCGACTCCACGCACCGCCACTCCTCGCTGTCCGGATAGGCGTCGATGATCGCCTGGAGGGAGGCGTTGGGGTGTGGGTCGGACTCCCCGAGGGCGCCGAGCACCTTGCGCGCGTGCTCCTCGTCGGCGCCGTCCAGCATCCTGAGCGCGGACACGTCCATGCCGCCCTCGGTGAGCGTGCCGGTCTTGTCCAGGCACACCGTGTCCACCCGGGCCAGGCCCTCGATGGCGGGCAGCTCCTGCACCAGGCACTGCTTGCGGCCCAGCCGGATGACGCCGATGGCGAAGGCCACCGAGGTCAGCAGCACCAGCCCCTCCGGCACCATGGGGATGATCCCGCCGATGGTGCGCGCGATCGAGCCCTTGAAGTCGTTGCTCTTCACCACCAGCTGGGTGACGATCAGGCCGAGCGCGGCCGGGATCATCATCCACGTCACGTACTTGAGGATCGTGGAGATGCCGGTGCGCAGCTCGGAGTGGACCAGGGTGAACCGGGACGCCTCCTCCGCGAGCTGCGCCGCGTACGCCTCGCGGCCGACCTTGGTCGCGGTGAAGGCGCCACCGCCCGCGACCACGAAGCTGCCGGAGAGCAGCCGGTCGCCGGTGCGCTTGAGGACCGGGTCCGCCTCGCCGGTGAGCAGCGACTCGTCGATCTCCAGCCCTTCGGCCTCGGCGCACACCCCGTCCACCACGATCTTGTCGCCCGGCCCGATCTCCACCAGGTCGTCCAGCACGATCGCGCTGGTCGGCACCTCGACGGATCTGCCGTCCCGGCGCACGGTCGGCCGGGCCTCCCCGATCACCGCGAGCGAGTCCAGCGTCTTCTTCGCCCGCCACTCCTGCACGATGCCGATGCCGGTGTTGGCGAGGATCACGAAGCCGAACAGGCTGTCCTGGATGGGCGCGACGAACAGCGTGACGATCCACAGCACGCCGATGATCGCGTTGAACCGGGTGAACACGTTCGCCCGCACGATCTCGGCGAGGGAGCGGCTGCTGCGCACCGGCACGTCGTTGACCTGACCGCGTGCCACCCGCTCCGCGACCTGCGCCCGGGTCAGCCCCGTCGAGGGCGTGCCGGGCGGCGCGACCGGGTGCACGGGGTCCAGTCCGGCGCCCGCGTCGATATGCGTCATGCCTCGACGTTACGTGCGGACGGGCCGGATCACCTGCCGAGTGGCCGGAAATCGGGGACGGCTCAGGGGCGCCCCCGGCGTGAACCGGGGGTGCCCCTGAACCCGTCCCTGGGCGAGTCGGGGCGCCCCGCCTCGTCAGCGCGTGGCGCCCCTCGCCGTCAGCGCAGCGCG
>NZ_WWIR01000723.1 GCF_009863025.1 Streptomyces sp. SID4985
CCCCCGCCCTCCCCCTCCTCGCCGCCACCACAACCCTCCTCACCCTCGGTGCCGTCGCGTTCCTGATCGCCCGCAGGCGTCCCCGTACGCACCCCCGCCCCCGCCCCTGACCCCGTCACCCTCATTACGCTGGGGTCTGCACCGCACTCAAGCCGGGAGACGGAGACGTACATGGCAGACCGCAAGCCCATCGAGTCGTGGCTCACCGACATGGACGGGGTGCTGATTCACGAGGGTGTTCCGATTCCCGGGGCCGATGCCTTCCTGAAGAAGTTGCGGGAGGCGGAGCGGCCGTTCCTGGTGCTGACCAACAACTCCATCTACACGGCCCGTGATCTGCACGCCCGGCTGCGGAGGCTGGGCCTCGACGTGCCGGTGGAGAACATCTGGACCTCGGCGATGGCCACGGCCCAGTTCGTGAACGAGCAGCGGCCCGGCGGCAGCGCCTATGTCATCGGGGAGGCGGGGCTGACCACCGCGCTGCACGACGTCGGCTACATCCTCACCGACCACGAGCCGGACTTCGTGATCCTCGGGGAGACCCGTACGTACTCCTTCGAGGCCATGACCAAGGCCGTCCGGCTGATCAACGACGGCGCCCGGTTCATCGCCACCAACCCGGACAACGTCGGCCCCTCCACCGAGGGCGCGCTGCCCGCCACCGGCTCGGTCGCGGCGCTGATCACCGCCGCCACCAAGAAGAAGCCGTACTTCGTCGGCAAGCCCAACCCGCTGATGATGCGGGCCGGGCTCAACGCGATCGGCGCCCACTCGGAGACCTCCGCGATGATCGGCGACCGGATGGACACCGACGTCCTCGCGGGCCTGGAGGCCGGGATGCGCACCTTCCTGGTCCTCACCGGCGTCACCCAGCCCGACGAGGTCGACCGCTACCCCTACCGCCCCTCCAAGGTGGTCGACTCGATCGCGGACCTGATCGACCTGGTCTGAGCGGGGAGCGAACGCGTCACCAGTAGGGCCGCGTCACGGTCTCGGGCGGCCGCCCCGCGCGCTTCCACTCCTGGAACAGCGCGGCGGCCACCACGACGAAGTCCATCCGGGTCGCCGGGTCCGGGTTCTCCACGTTCCCCGAGAGCCTCTCGCGTCAGCCATCCCGCCCCCACCCGAACGGAGCAAGCGTCCCCCTCCCGGGGATGCGGGGGAGCTCCGCTCGGGGGAGCCTCCAGATATCTGGAGGTTCACGATGTGCTCAGCTCGCCTCACTCTCTGTGTGCCGCTCCTGGCGGCGGCCGCCCTCGCTCCCGCCGGGCTCGCCCCCACCGTGCTCACCGCCGCCCATGCGGCGGACGGCGGTGTGACCGTGTCCCCGGCCTCGCCCGCCCCCGGCACCGACGTGTCCCTGCGGGTGCGCGGCTGTTCCAGCACGCAGGGGAGCGCGGTGTCGTCCGCGTTCGTCTCCGCCGCCCGGCTGACCGGCATCGGGGGCGCGCTCGCCGGGGACACCCGGGTCCGTACGGCGCTGAAGGCGGGCGCGTACGACGTCCAGGTCACCTGTGCCGACTACGCGTTCACCAGCCGGATCACGGTGGCCGACCGGCCCGCCGGGGACGCGGGACGGCCCGTCGGTGACTCCGGCCAGGTGACCGGCCCCGACGACCCGGCGGCGGACTCCGCCGAGGAGCCCCTGACCGCCGCCTCGCCCATCGCCCCGGTCCACGCGGGCGGCGGCGGCATGGCACAGGGCGTCACGGCCCACCGCGTCACGGCGGACGGCGACGGCGACAACGACACCCTCTTCGCCACGGTCGCCCCCACCGGCTCGGGCCCCGGCGCCGCGCAGGCGCTGAGCGGGTTGGCCCTCGCGGGCTGCGCGGCGGCCGGAGTCGTCCTGCTCCGGTCCCGCCGGAGACGCGGCACCGACTGAGGGCACGGAATCCGTCATGCCCGATGAATCCACCGCGTCCGGCGAGGGCGCGCACACCTCCGGCACCGGCCGGCTGGTCATGATCACGGCCTGGGCGGTCCTGCTCCTCGGGCTGTGGCTGTGGGGCCGCGAGGTGACCGGACTGCCGGACACCGCGGCCGGCGGCCTGGCCGGGCTCGGCAGGGCGTACGACGGCAGCCCCCTGCCCGCCCCGGCGAAGCCGCTGGCCGCCGCCGCCCCGCAGCGCCTCGACATCCCCCAACTCGCCGTCCAGGCACCGGTGATGCCACGCGGCCTGGACGGCAAGGGCGCGATCGTCCCGCCGCCCTTCGACGAGCCCGGCGTGGTCGGCTGGTACGGCGCCGGAACCGCGCCGGGCGCCGTCGGTACCGCACTGCTGGTCGGGCACGTCGACACCACGACCCGGGCCGCCGTCTTCTACCGGCTCAGCACCCTCAAGCCCGGCGAGAAGGTCCGCGTCGTCCGCGCGGACAACAGGGTCGCCGAGTTCACCATCGACGACGTCCAGGTGATCCCCCTGACCCACTTCGACGCCGACCGCGCCTACGGCACCCGCGAACCCGGCCGCTCCGAGCTGCGCCTGATCACCTGCGGCGGCACCTTCGACCGCACCACCCGGAGCTACACGGCCAACGTGGTCGTCTCGGCGTACCTCACCGCCACCACCCCCTGACCGCGCCCTCCCCCCCCCGAAACCCTCAACTCCCTTTCCTGGACGACCTCGTGGCGTCCGGACCGGTATGCCACGATTGATACCCGACCGGATGCGCTCCAGGGGGGAATCGCATGTACGACGGCAGGGGGGACCGTCCTTCGGGACGGGCACGGATGTCCGCGGTGCTGCTGGGGGCGGCGCTGCTCGCGGCGGGCTGTTCCTCGGGGGACGGCGGGGACAAGGACGCGGGGACCAAGGACCCCGGGGCGCGGATCACCCAACAGCCCCGCGCGGCCGACCCGTTCTGGGTCAACCCGGACGGCAACGCGGCCCGCCAGGTCGCCGCCTACGAGAAGGCGGGCAGAAAGACCGAGGCCGACTGGATACGCCGGATCGCCGAGCAGCCCACGGGGGAGTGGATCGGCCCGGAGAACCCCGAGCGGGAGGCGCGCGGCTTCACCGAGGCGGCCCAACGCTCAAACCGTACGGCCCTGTTGGTGCTGTACGACATCCCGCACCGCGACTGCGGCCAGTACTCGAGCGGCGGCGCGGCCGACGGCGACGCCTACCGTGCCTGGATCGACGGCGTGGCCCGGGGCATCGGCGACCGCCCCGCCACCGTGATCCTCGAACCGGACGCCCTGCTGCACCTGGTCGACGGCTGCACCCCCGCCGAGTTCCACGAGGAGCGCTACGACCTGCTCTCCGGCGCGGTGACCCGCCTCAAGTCCCTGAAGCACACCAAGGTCTACCTCGACGCGGGCAACGCGGGCTGGGGCCACCCCGACCAGATCCACGACCCCCTCCGCCGCGCCGGCATCGCCCGCGCGGACGGCTTCGCCGTGAACGTCTCCAACTTCTACTCCACCGAGGACTCCCTCACCTACGGCAAACGCCTCTCCGCCAAGGTCGGCGACAAACACTTCGTGATCGACACCAGCCGCAACGGCAACGGCCCCTACACGGGCGGCAGTCCGGACGAACGCTGGTGCAATCCACCAGGGAGGGCCTTGGGCGCCACTCCGACCACGAAGACGGCAGACCCGCTGGTGGACGCCTACTTGTGGGTGAAACGCCCAGGAGAGTCGGACGGCACGTGCAAGGGCGGCCCGAAGGCGGGAGATTGGTGGCCGACCTACGCCTTGAAGCTGGCAGAGGCTGCAACTCCCTGAAAGGGGCGCGGGGCTGTGTCGATTTGCGGCTCCGCCGCGTGGGCGCGACCAGCCACAGCGCTCCCGCACCCGTTCACGAACCTGCGGGAACGCTAAGGAACTTGGACCCACCGCGCCACCGACGGAGTCCCCTGATCGTCATCCACAAACAGCATGTACCACCCCGACTGCACCAGATTCCGACTCCCCGGCACCGTCACGGTCACCCGATCCCCCACCGTCTTGAAGTCCAACGCGATGGACCGCTGATCCACATCCGTGACATGCGTGGACGCGCTGGGCCGGATCAACCGCACCTTCCGAATGCTCTGCGCATGCCGGGAGGTGAACGTCCCCGAGGCCCCCCGGGCAATCACACTCGGCCCACCACTCAACTCCGGCCGCGCATCCCGGTAGAGATACGGCGGGCTGTAGACCTCCACCCGCTGCTCGAACACCCCCGGTTTGGTGTTCGCCTTGTCGCCGTAGAGCGAGTCGGAGCCGAAGAACAGCACCCGGCCGTCCGGGAGCAGCAGGGAGCCGGAGTGGTAGTTCCGGCCGACCAGCGGGTCCGCGACCCGGGTGAAGCTGTTGCCGTCCGGGTGGTAGAGCCGCGCCTGGTGGATGTTGGAGTCGCCGCGCCCCCGGTAGTCCTCCGAGCCGCCGGAGACCAGGACGGTGTCGTCGGGCAGGATCGAGGACTGCGGGTAGCGGGTCCCCTTCTCCAGCCGAGGCCCGTCCGTGAAGCGCGGCCGCTTGGCCTTGAGGTCGATGAGCCGCGTCTTGTCGCTGGACAGGGAGGACTCACCCACCCCGCCCCCGCCGATCACCAGGAACCGCTCGTCCTGGGCCGGAGGCAGCAGCACGGTCCCGGAGGTCTCCATCCGGTCCGGGTCGCTGAGCCCGGGGAGGTCGGTGAACTCGTTGCTGTCCAGGTCCCACACGCCCGGGACGCGGCCCACGTCGTCGGGGCCGTAGCCCGCGTTCGACCCGGAGTAGAAGATCTTGCCGTTCTGGAGCAGGAAGAGCGCCGGGTAGGTCGGGAACTGCCGGATCTTCTTGGTGTACGTCCACTTCCTGGTCTTGGGATCGAAGACCTCGTTCTTGCCGGGGACGAGCTGGCCGATGTCGTCGAGTCCGGAGACGCTGAGGATCTTGCCGTCGGACAGGGTGGTGAGCGTCGGGTACCAGCGGGCCTCGTGCATCGGGTCGACCTTGATGTACCGCTCGGCCACCGGGTCGAACTCGTAGGCGTCGCGGATGCCCTGGAAGTCCTTCTTGTCGAGCGCGAGCTTCTGCGCGATGCCGTACGTGTTGCGCGCGTCGGTGCCCTTGAGGCCCTGGATGCGGTAGTTGTCCTGCGTACCGGTCTCGTACGTGGCGCCGCTGCGCTGGGCCTCGACGTAAATGCGGCCCAGGCCGGGGTCGTTGCGCAGGAACTTGCCGGTCTTGGGGTCGAAGACCTTCTTCGCGCGCGGGACGAGCACCGGGTCCTTGGAGACGAAGGTTCTGCCGTTCGTCCGCCCGGTGAACCTCGTGCCCGCGGGCAGGGTCACCGGCTTGTCCGGGTTCTCGTTGTGGACGATCATCAGGCCGCCGGCCTTGGTGACGTCGCCCTTGAGCTTCTCGTACCGCTTGGTGCCGCCCGCGATCAGCAGGTTGCCGTTGGCGAGCTGGGTGTGGCCGGTGCAGAACAGGTCGCTGGGCGTGGGGATCTTCTTGATCGTGCCCTTGACCGGGTCGTAGAGCCGGGTGTCGAACTTCTTCTTGTCGAAGTTGTCCTGGTTGTTGCCCGACCCGGCGACCAGCAGCACCTTGCCGGTGTGCAGCAGGGCCGCGTGGATGGTGTCCTGGCGGTACTCCTCGGGGAAGTCGATGACGTCCCAGTGGCCGTTGGCCGCCTTGTACTCCGGCTCGTTGATCTTGTACTGGTGGTACTGCGCGGTGCCGAAGCGGTAGAGCCAGGGGCCGTTCATGCCCGCGAGCGCGAGCACGACGACGCTGCCCATGGCGAGCCGGCGGACCCGGCGGCGCCCGGTGTGGTTCCTCATTCCTTACGCCCCCCGAGTCCGCCGCGTCCGCCGAGGGCGATCGGCAGGGTGTCGTCGCGTCGGCCGTCCGGCGGTGGGCCGCTCCAGACGGGCCGGGGGTGCGGGATCTGCGGGGTGCCTTCGGCCATCACCTCGACCTCGTCCGCGGCCTTGATCCCCTCCGCGACGTCGACCTCGACTCCGCCTGCGACCTCGGCCGGGTCCACCGCCCGTCCCTCCCGCCACAGCGCGTACCGCCACGCGAAGACGGGCGCCGCCGTGATCAGCAGTGCGAAGACCGCCCAGGTGATCATCGCCGGATGCGCGTGTCCGAGCGCGAAGCCCGCGGCCAGCGACCCCGCGAAGACGGCGATGAAGAACCAGTGGATGCGGAAGGTCCCGAACAGCGTGTCCGGGCTGGCCGATTCACCCTTGGGCGTCACCACGAAGCGGCTCTTGCGGCGCAGTACGGCGTCCATCAGCGAGCGGGCGTAGACCGGCGCGGACAGCGCCGACATCACCATGCCCGCGACCCCGCCGGAGCCCTCCGGCTCGTGCGGGGAGACGTTGTGCCGCCGGTTCCAGACGTACAGGCCGATCTGGAGCGCGGAGGCGTTGCCGTAGAGCATCAGCCACACGGTCGGGTCGATGTTCACGCCCGATGCGCCGAGGCCCAGGAACAGGGCGCAACTGAGCGCTGCCAGAATCCAGTTGAGGGCGGACATCGGGTAGAACACGATCATCATCGTGTAGTTGAAGAGCTTGCCGGGCGGCAGCGTGAACAGGCCCTTCCAGTACTGCTTGAGGATCGTCTCGTACGTGCCCCGGGACCAGCGCAGTTGCTGGGTGAAGAAGTCGGTCCAGGCGTTCGGGCCCTCGCCGACCGCGAGCACGTCGGGCGTGTAGACGGACTTCCACTTGCGGCCGGTGGCCGGATTTTTCGTCCGGTGCATCTCGAAGCCGGTGGCCATGTCCTCGGTGATCGAGTCGTACAGCCCGCCGATCTGCCGGATCGCGCTGACGCGCACCGCGTTGGAGGTGCCGACGAACATCGGGCCGCCGTACCGGTTCCCGGCGCGCTGGATCAGCGCGTGGAAGAGGAACTGCTGCGACTCGGCGGCCTTGGTGACGAAGGTGTCGTAATTGCCGTACACCTGCGGGCCGATGACGAAGCCGACGTCCGGGTCCCGGAAGTAACCCAGCATCCGCTCCAGGTAGTTGGGGAGCGGAACGTGGTCGGTGTCGACGGAGGCGAAGAAGTCGTACTCCTCGCCGTGCGCCTCCAGCCAGGCGTTGTAGTTGCCGTGCTTGGTCTTCGCGCGGTACGGCCCCTCGGGGCGGTTCCAGCGCTCCACGCCCCTGCGGGTGAAGTGGTGGACGCCGAGCCGGGCGCAGACCTCCTTGACGGCCGGGTCGTCGCCCTCGTCGAGGAGCCAGACGTGCAGCAGGCCCCGGTGGCGCAGCCGGACGGCGGCCTCCAGGGTGCGGGTGACCATCTCCAGCGGTTCCTTGCCGGGCACGAAGGTGGTCAGGAACGCCACGCGGGTGCCGGTCTCGGGCACCACCGGCACCGGGTCGCGGGCGACGAGGGTGGCGTGCGCGTTGGACAGCACGTTCACACAGCGGAAGAACTCGATCAGGCCGATCGAGACCAGCATCACCGTGTCCAGCGCGGGCAGGAAGGCGTAGGTGGGATAGTCGCGCTCGGTCCAGTGCTCCGGCTGGAGCAGCCAGGCCAGCAGGACGAGCGAGAGCAGCGGGGCGGCGCCGAGCATGAGCGCCGCGCGTATACGGTGCGGCTCCTGCGCGAGCAGGGAGCGGTAGCGGACCGTGTAGGGCCGGTCGGGCGGCGGCTGGGTCAGCGGCCCGGCGAGGCGGCTGTAGTGCTCGTAGTCGTATCTGGGCAGGTTCCTCCTGATCCTGCGGAACTGGCCGTCCCGGTGCTGGACGGTGTGCGGCCGCGTGGTCCGCGACGGATCGTTCGACTGGTCATGGCTCTGCCGGGCGCCCTGCGGCGTCGACGTCATGAGTGATCCCCCCCACACGCGCGTCAGCGCGTGTTTCGTCGGTCGTCCGCCCCGCCGGTGCCCCCTCGGCCGTCGCGGGACGGTGAACTCCGGTCAAACGCGGCATCCCCCTCGGCGCCGCTCAGTCGGCGGGCCCCCTCCCGCCGGTCGACCACCGGTACCAAACCCCCAACTGCCGTGTTTCCACGGCATGATGGACAACAGGGTTCTACGGCGTCGAGCATGATCGCAAGATGCGAAACGCGGTGTTTACCGGTCAAAAGTGTTCATGTTCCGCACAACGCGATCAGGCCCCCCGCTTACGCGAGGGGCCTGATCGTTGTCTGTGCGCCGCCAGGGACTCGAACCCCGGACCCGCTGATTAAGAGTCAGCTGCTCTAACCAACTGAGCTAGCGGCGCCTGCTGACAGAGAAAACTCTACATGACCTGGAGGGGTACCCCCGACCACCTCCGGCCGCCCCCGATCGCTCCGCCGCCCTTCAGGGGGCCGCCGTACATCATTCGGACCGTCAACATGCGCGTCCCGCCGACAGTTGTGAGACTGATCGACGTGCACACTCGCGGACAAATCCACCCCGAATGTGAGGTAGATCGCATGATCGTTCCGGTGTTCGAGGAAATCGAGCCCGTGAGCGACTGCGACTGCCCCGGCTGTGTCCTCCGGCGGCGGACGGCGCCCCGTCCGTCGCCCGGCGGTCTCCACGGCCGCCCGGCGGCCCGGGGTGC
>NZ_WWIR01000724.1 GCF_009863025.1 Streptomyces sp. SID4985
AGGGGCGCGGGGAACTGCGCGACCAGCCACGACCGGTCCGCAGTCGCCACGCGCCCCAACACCCCATCTTGGCGGGCGAATTCAGTGGGCGATCCCCGCAAACCCCGGGATGTCTTCAGGCCGACGCGAACTCGGACCGACGTACTTCGCCGAAGGCCGCACCAACCGCCCCGTCCGCTTCTGCTCAAGAATGTGCGCCGACCACCCGGCGGTCCTGGCACACGTGAACATCGACGTGAACATGTGCGCCGGCACCTCCGCGAAGTCCAGCAAGATCGCCGCCCAGAACTCCACATTGGTGGCCAACACACGATCCGGCCGCCGATTGTGGAGCTCCTCCAGCGCCGCCTTCTCCAGCGCCTCCGCGATCTCGTACCGGGGCGCCCCCAACTCCCGCGCGGTGCGCCGCAGTACCCGCGCCCGGGGGTCCTCGGCCCGGTAGACGCGATGCCCGAACCCCATGAGCCGCTCACCCCGGTCGAGGGCCTGCCGTACCCACCCCTCCGCGTCCCCGGTCTGCTCGATCTCCTCGATCATGCCGAGCACACGGGAGGGCGCCCCGCCATGGAGGGGACCGGACATCGCACCGACGGCACCCGAGAGCGCGGCAGCGACATCCGCCCCGGTGGAGGCGATGACCCGCGCGGTGAAGGTGGACGCGTTCATGCCGTGCTCGGCGGCCGAGGTCCAGTACGCGTCGACGGCCGCGACGTGCTTCGGGTCCGGCTCGCCGCGCCAGCGGATCATGAACCGCTCGACCACCGACCGCGCCTTGTCGATCTCGTTCTGCGGCACCATCGGCAGGCCCTGCCCGCGCGCGGACTGGGCGACGTACGACAGCGCCATGACGGCGGCGCGGGCGAGGTCGTCGCGGGCCTGCTCGGCGTCGATGTCCAGCAGCGGTTTCAGACCCCACACGGGGGCCAGCATGGCCAGCGCGGACTGCACGTCCACGCGGATGTCCCCGGAGTGCACCGGGATCGGGAACGGCTCGGCGGGCGGCAGGCCGGGGTCGAAGGCGCCGTCGACCAGCAGGCCCCACACGTTCCCGAAGGACACGTGCCCGACCAGGTCCTCGATGTCGACGCCCCGGTAGCGCAGGGCACCGCCCTCCTTGTCCGGCTCGGCGATCTCCGTCTCGAAGGCGACGACTCCCTCTAGCCCGGGTACGAACTCGGACATAAGGCGGCTCCTCATGCTGGGTCGGCGGCGGTCACACCGGTGATGCCCCGTACGGCCGAGGGTCACCCGGACATGGGGCGGGAACCAGCACGATAGCCCTGAGTGCCAGGTTTGGGGAGCCCTTGCGGCACTGAGTGCCACGTTAGGGGGAGGCGGTGGTGGCGAGCCGCCACGCGCTGCGCGCGGGAGCGCGCCGGAAGTGCGCCGGAGTGGGTCGGGAGTGGGCCCGCGGCCCGTACGCCCCCATGCGGCAGGATGGCCGCGTGACCGATCGCGACACGATGCCCGACCCCGCCACCGACCCCGCGTTCATGCGCAAGCAGTACCGCGCCCGGGGCCTTGAGACGACGGAACTCGCGGTCCACCCGATGGACCAGTTCGCGCGCTGGTTCGCGGATGCCGCCCGCGCGGCCGTCCACGGCACGCTCTACGAGCCCAACGCGATGGTCGTCTCCACCGTCGACCCCGCAGGGCGCCCCGGCTCGCGCACGGTCCTGATGAAGGGCTACGACACCGACGGCTTCGTCTTCTACACCAACTACGACTCCCGCAAGGCCCGTGACCTGGCCGGGAACCCGTATGTCTCGCTGCTTTTCCCCTGGCACCCGATCGCCCGCCAGGTCATCGTCTCGGGCGTGGCCCGCCGCACCAGCCGCGAGGAGACCGCCGCCTACTTCCACAGCCGCCCGCACGGCTCCCAGCTGGGCGCCTGGGCCAGTGCGCAGTCCACGGTGGTCGGCTCCCGCGCCGAACTGGACGAGGCGTACGCCGCGCTCGGCGCCCGCTACCCCGAGGGCGAGGAAGTCCCCGTCCCGCCCCACTGGGGAGGCTTCCGCGTCGCCCCCGAGACCGTCGAGTTCTGGCAGGGCCGCGAGAACCGCCTCCACGACCGCCTCCGCTACACCGCCCTCCCGGACGGCACCTGGACGGTCGACCGCCTCAGCCCCTGACCCGCGCACAAACACAAACGCAGACGACCCGCGAGCTCGGGTCCTCCGCCGGGGCGGAGAGCCGGCCGGACGTACCGGCGAGCTCACGGGTCGGGCGACTGCGATGGATTGGCCGGCTGCGCATGACGCGCACGCGCTGGTCCGGCACCCTCGACGAGGCGTGGTGTCGGGCCGCTAGCCCGCAGCCACCTCACGCGTCCGGTTTCCGTACATCTGCCGAACCACCTCCCTTCGTGTGTGCTCCACAGCCTAGGAAGCCGCCGCACACGCTTCAAACGATTTTCGGCGCCGCAATCTCGCGGAACTCCGTGTGGGCTGTGTCACCGTCGAGTTGAATGACATTGAACGACGCAGGCCAGTGAGCGGAACGGGTGCCGAGGGGTGTGCCCGACGCAGCCTCCAGGGGGTCCAGGGTGAGTGCTTCCCGGCGTGGTGGGGCCACCGATGAGCTGGGGCCGGGGGAGCCGGGTGGGGAGGATCTGCTCGCCGCGCTGCTGGACGGCATGGACGCGGCTTTGTGCGCCTTCGACGCCGAGGGGGTCGTGACCCACTGGAACCGCGAGGCGGAGCGGATTCTGGGGTGGAGCGCGGCCGAGGCGGTCGGGCGGCCGGGGTTCGCCGGGTGGGCGGTGCGCAGTGCGGACGCCGAGGAGGTGCAGCGGCGGCTGATGTCCGCGATGCGGGCGCCGGGGCGGCAGGTGCACGAGTTCGCGCTGGTCACCAAGGACGGGGGACGGGTGCTCGTCAGGACCCAGTCCGCCGCCGTGCGGGGGCCGGACGGCAGCCCGGCCGGGCTGTACTGCGCCTTCAGCGAGGTGCACGCGCAGATCGACCTGGAGCGGTCGATCGCGCTCAGCGAGGCGCTGTTCGAGGACGCGTCCTGGGGTGTCGTGCTGGTGGACGCCGATCTGCGTCCCGCCGTCGTCAACGCGCACGCGGCCCGCGCGCTCGGGGTGGGCCGTACGTCCGCGCTCGGGCGGCCGCTCGGTGAGCTGCTCGGCCAGGGTGTGGAGGAGCTGGAGAGCGCGTTGACCCATGTGCTGGCCGAGGGCGCCCCGCCGGGGCCCGCCGAGATGTGGGTGACCGTGCGGACGGCCGACGGGGAGCGGCGGCGCTGCTGGCGCAGTGGCTTCGTGCGGCTGGCCTCGCCGCTGGCCGAGGAGCCCGTACCGCTCGGGGTCGGCTGGCTCTTCCAGGACGTCACCGAGGCCCGGCAGGGCGAGCGGGAGGCGTCCCAACTGCGGTTCCGCTCCAACCAGTTGCATCGCGCGGCCCGTGCCGCCGCCGAGTGCGAGGACCCGGCGGAGGCGGCCGTGGTCCACCTGGAGTTCGCCCTCGCGGGCTTCGCCGACCACGCCCTGCTCGACCGGGCGGTGCCGGTGCCGCCCGGCTCGGAGAACGAGGGCGCCGTACGGCTCGTACGGATCGCCGCCACCCCCTCCGGTGCGCCGGGCCCGGACGCGCCGCCCGGCACCTCCGGGCTGCCCGTGCGGTACGGCGCCGGGCATCCCGCGCTCCAGTGCGGCGAGCGCAACGGCACCGTGCGCGTGGACGCCGGGTCGGGCCCCGCCGAGCGGCCGCGCGAGTGGGCGCGGGCCCGGCTGTGGC
>NZ_WWIR01000725.1 GCF_009863025.1 Streptomyces sp. SID4985
GGACCGGCCCCCGGTGCACCGGACCGTGCCCCGGCAGCAGCGTGTCGCCCTCCAGTGCGGCGATCAGGTCCAGGGAGTCCACGGCGCGCTCCCGCTCGTGGTGGAAGAAGTCGGCCAGGAGCTGCGGACCCTTCAGGCGGGAGATCGCGTGGCCGGTGACCAGCGCGTCGCCGGAGATCACCACGCCCAGGTGCGGGAGGTGGTAGACGCAGTGGCCGTCCGTGTGGCCCGGGGTGTGCACCGGGACCGGGTTCCCCGGCAGGTCGAGCGCGCCCTCGGCGGGGAAGGGCTCGGGCTTGGTGACGGGGTGCTGCTCAAGCCCGCCGACCTGGATGAGGTGCGCCGCCCACTTCAGGACACCGGGCCGCCAGATGTTGCGCACCACGTCGCCCACCTTGGCCTGCTGGAGGAACTCCCGCCGCGCGTGCGGGACTTCGGCCGGGTGCAGCTGAACCGGCGTGCCGTACGCGGCGCGCAGGTGTTCCGCCGAGCCCAGGTGGTCGTTGTGCGCGTGGGTGATCAGCACGGCGGCCACCGCCTCCGGCGAACTCCCCACCGCCGCAAGGGACTCCAGTAGCCCCGCGCGGTCCCCCGGATACCCGGTGTCCACCAGGGTCACGGCGTCCCCGTCCTTGAGGATCACCCAGTTGGTGTGATGGCCGTGCACCAGGTAGGTGCCGTCGGCCACTTGGTGTACTTCCGCGCTCATCCGCCTGCCGTTCCTTCGCCGTCGAACCGTCGGTGACACCCAAGCAGACCGCACGCGGCGGACGCGTCACCGCACCCCGTGCGGACGGAACTGCACACTGATCCGGGGCCCCGCCGCGCGGGCGGTCTTCGGTACGCAGTGCTCCCAGGTGCGCTGGCAGGAGCCGCCCATCACGATCAGGTCGCCGTGCCCCAGCGGGCGCCGCACCGTGGCCGAGCCGACACCGCCGCCGTCGGCCGGACGTAGCAGCAGATCCCGGGGCGCGCCCACGGAGAGGATCGCGACCATGGTGTCCGCCCGCGCTCCGCGCCCGATCCGGTCGCCGTGCCAGGCCACGCTGTCCCGCCCGTCGCGGTAGAAGCACAGCCCGGCCGTCGTGAACGGTTCGCCCAGTTCCGCCGCGTAGTGCGCGGTGAGCGCGGCGCGGGCCTCGTCGAGCACGGGGTGGGGGAGCGGATCGCGCTGCTCGTAGAAGGCGAGCAGCCGGGGCACCGCCACCACGTTGTCGTACATCTTCCGCCGCTCCGCCCGCCAGGGGACCTCGGCGACGAGCCGGTCGAACAGCGCGTCCGCGCCGCTCAGCCAGCCCGGCAGTACGTCGATCCAGGCGCCCGCGCCGAGTTCGGTGCGGCGCAGGCCGCCGAGCGGACCGAGCCGTAGTTCGTCGGTCTGGTCGAAGAGGGAGCCCTGGAGGTGCGTGGACAGGGGGGACATGGGGTCAGCGTACTCCTTAATCGAAAATACGTTCGCTTCATGAATCCGGGGGGCCACCCTCTTTCGATACAGAGGTGTATCGAATACATTCGTGTATCGAATGGAGGTGGGCACCATGACGGACGGACTCGCCGCCCCCCGCGTCACCAAACGCCGCGCCAGGACCCGCGCCGACCTGCTCGCCGCCGCCTTCGCGGTGTTCGCCGCCAAGGGGTTCGGGCGGGTCTCCATCGAGGAGGTCTGCGAGGCGGCCGGGTACAGCCGGGGCGCCTTCTACTCCAACTTCGCCACCCTGGACGAGCTGTTCTTCGCCCTGTACCAGGAGCGCGCCGACCTCATCGCCGCCCAGGTCGCGGACGCCCTCGCCCAGGACGGCCCCGGGCTCGACGTGCCGGCGTGCGTCGACCGCGTCACCGAGGTGCTGCTGCTCGACGTGGACTGGCTGCTGGTGAAGACCGACTTCCTGGTGCACGCGGCCCGCGACCCCGACACCGCCCGCGCCCTGCTCGACCACCGCGCCCGGTTGCGCGAGGCCGTCGCCGAGCGCCTGCGGAGGGCGCAGGGGCACACCGAGCTGCCCGCCGTGCTCGGCGACGCCGACGGCGCGGCCCACGCGGTCGTCGCCGCGTACGACGGCGTCACCACCCAGCTCCTCCTCGACAAGGACGTGCCCGCCGCACGCGCCTGGCTGAAACAGCTCCTCACCGCTCTGCTGACCGACGGCAGCCGGACCTCCTGACCCGCCCGACGGAAGGACACGCACACCATGGACGCGGACGCGATAGTCGTCGGAGCGGGCCTCGCCGGCCTGGTCGCCGCGCACGAACTCACCAGCCGGGGACGGAAGGTGGCCCTGCTCGACCAGGAGAACGCCGCCAACCTCGGCGGACAGGCGTACTGGTCCTTCGGCGGCCTCTTCCTGGTCGACTCGCCCGAACAGCGCCGTCTCGGCGTCAAGGACTCCCTCGACCTCGCCTGGAACGACTGGCGGGGCAGCGCCCAGTTCGACCGCGTCGAGGACGAGGACTCCTGGGCGGTGCGCTGGGCCCGCGCCTACGTCGAGTTCGCCGCGGGGGAGAAGCGGTCCTGGCTGCGCGGGCACGGGATCGAGCTGCTGCCCACCGTCGGCTGGGCCGAGCGCGGCGACCTGCGCGCGGACGGCCACGGCAACTCCGTACCCCGCTTCCACATCGCCTGGGGCACCGGCACCGGCGTGGTCGAACCCTTCGTGCGGTACGCCCGCGAGGCCGCGCGGGACGGGCTGCTCACCTTCCACCACCGCCACCGCGTGGACGAACTCCTCGTCCAGGACGGCGCGGTGCGCGGGGTGCGCGGCACGCTCCTCGCCCCCGACGACTCCCCGCGCGGTGTCGCCTCCAGCCGCGAGACCGTCGGCGACTTCGAGCTGACCGCCGGAGCCGTGATCGTCACCAGCGGCGGCATCGGCGCCGACCACGACCTGGTCCGCCGCCACTGGCCCGCACGGCTCGGCACACCCCCCGCCAAGATGGTCACCGGTGTCCCCGCCTACGTGGACGGCCGGATGCTCGACATCACCGCAGAGGCGGGCGCGCGCCTGGTCAACCGCGACCGGATGTGGCACTACACCGAGGGCATCGCCAACTGGAACCCCGTCTGGCCCGGCCACGGCATCCGCATCCTGCCCGGCCCGTCCTCCATCTGGCTCGACGCGCTCGGCCGCCGGCTGCCCGACCCCTGCCTGCCCGGGTACGACACGCTCGGCACCCTCCGTCATCTGCGCACCACCGAGGACATCGCCGGGTACGACCACTCCTGGTTCGTCCTCACCCGCAAGATCGTGGAGAAGGAGTTCGCGCTCTCCGGCTCCGAGCAGAACCCCGACATCACCGCCAAGGACCGCAAGGCCGTGCTGCGCGACCGGCTGCTCGGCAAGGGCGCCCCCGCCCCCGTACAGGCGTTCCTCGACCACGGCGCCGACTTCGTCACCGCCCGCACCCTGGAGGACCTGGTCGGCAAGATGAACGGCCTCACCGGCAAGTCCCTCCTCGACGCCGCCGAGGTGCGCCGCCAGATAGAGGCCCGCGACCTCCAGCTGGCCAACCCCTACAGCAAGGACTCCCAGATCCAGGGCATCCGCAACGCCCGCCGCTACATCGGCGACCGCCTCGGCCGCGTCGCCTCCCCGCACCGCATCCTCGACCCGGAGGCGGGCCCGCTCATCGGCGTACGGCTCAGCGTGCTCACCCGCAAGACCCTCGGCGGCATCCAGACCGACCTGGACTCCCGCGCCCTCGGCCCGGACGGCACCCCGGTCGGCGGCCTGTACGCGGCCGGCGAGGTCGCCGGGTTCGGCGGCGGCGGGGTCCACGGCTACAACGCGCTGGAGGGCACCTTCCTCGGCGGCTGCCTCTTCTC
>NZ_WWIR01000726.1 GCF_009863025.1 Streptomyces sp. SID4985
CGCCGCCCGCTCCGTCCTCGGCCGCCCGTACGTGTGGGGCGCGAGCGGCCCCTCCGCCTTCGACTGCTCGGGCCTCATGCAGTGGGCCTACGCCCACGCGGGCATCCAGCTCCCGCGCACCTCCCAGGAACAGCGCTTCGCGGGCCGCCGCGTCTCCCTCGCCGAGGCCCGCCCCGGCGACCTGGTCTTCTACCGCTCCGACGCCAGCCATGTCGCGATGTACGTCGGCCACGGCCAGGTCGTCCACGCCCCGCACCCCGGCGCCGCCGTGCGCTTCGACCCGGTCGGCATGATGCCCGTCTCCTGGGTGACCCGGCCCTGAGCCCGCGGTGCTCCGCACCCGCCACGCCCTCTACGATCGGACGATGGCTGGCCGGGCACGGGTGTGGAGCGTCATGGCGGCGGCGCTCTGTCTGCCGCTCGCCGCCTGTGGCACGCCCACCCCCGGAGACACCGCCAAGGCCCAGGTGCAGCGCCTCCTGGACCGCCGCGCCACCGCCCTGCTCGGCCACGACGAGCACGGCTGGGCCGCGACCGGTACCCGCACCGCCTACCCCCGCCTGCGCGCCCTCCCGCTGGCCTCCTGGACCTACAAGGTCACCGCCGTGCACCGCACCGGCACCGGAGCCGCGGCCGACGCCGAACTGCGCTACCGCATCGCGGGCTACGACACCGCCCCCGCCGTCACCCGCCGCACCCTCACCCTCGGCCGCGCCGCCGACGGCGGCTGGTACGTCACCGCCGACGCCCCCGCCCGCTCCGCCGGACGCCAGCTGTGGGACGAGGGCACCGTCACCGTCGTCCGGGGCGCCCACAGCCTGGTGCTCGGCACCGGGGCGGGCACCGCCGAGCTGCGCGGGTACGCCCGGCTCGCGGACCGCGCCGTACCGGCCGTCACCGGGGCCTGGGGCACCGGCTGGGCGCGCCGGGTCGTGGTCGTCGTACCGCCCACCCTGGACGGCATGGCGGCGCTGCTCGGCTCGCCCGCCTCCGAGTACCGGGGGATCGCCGCCGTCACCACCGCCGAGACCGGCACCGCCGAGGACACCCCGGCGGACCGGGTGATCGTCAACCCGGAGGCGTACGGGGCGCTCGGCGATCTCGGCAAGCAGGTCGTGCTCACCCACGAGACCACCCATGTCGCCACCCGCGCCGCCACCACCCCGGCCACCCCGCTCTGGCTCTCCGAGGGCTGCGCCGACTGGACCGGCTACCTCGGCACCGGTCGCACCCCCGCCGAGATCGCCCCCGAACTCGCCCGCGCCGTACGCGAAGGGCACACCCCGGACGCGCTCCCCGCCGACCGGGACTTCGGCTTCACCAGCGACCCCACCCGGCTCGCCCAGTCCTACGAGTCGGGCTGGCTGGCCTGCCGGATGATCGCCGACCGCTGGGGCGAGCCCCGGCTGCGCGCCTTCTACCGCGCCGTAGGCGCCCACGGACGGCGCGCGGGCGCGGTCGAGGAGGCCCTGAAGCGGGTGCTCGGCACCACACCCGCCGCGTTCACCGCGCAGTGGCGCCGCTACACCCGCGAGCAGCTGACCTAGGAGCTGACCGGCGCCTCGTCGGCCGGGGCGGACTGCGGCGGGACCGGTGCGACGGGCGCCGGGGGCACCGTGGAGCGCCACAGCCGACGGCACGCGCAGACGCCTGCGGCGACCAGCAGCCCGTTGCGGACGAACATCAGTGTGACGCCGTACCAGTCGCTGGTCACCACGTGGATGAAGCCGAGCGGGAACTCCAGGACCGTCACCAGGGAGGCCGCGAGGACCAGGACGGCCGGGGAGCCCATGCGGGAGGAACGGTACGTCAGACAGACGGCGGCCAGCCCGATCAGCCAGACCAGGTACTGCGGGCTGATGACGCGGCTGGTGACGGTGAACAGCAGCACCGCCGTGAACGCGGCCTCCGCGAGCGTGGCCGGGCCCCTGCGGGTCACCCGCAGCCGCCAGATCACCAGCCAGCCGAACGCGGCCCCGGTCAGCACCAGCGCGGCCGTGCTCACCACGTCGACGTACGGGCCGAGGAACTCGATCGAGCCGTAGTTCAGCAGCACCTGGCCCTCCCAGCCGAACTGCCGGGCCACATGGAAGACCAGCGCCCCCAGCGACTCCACCTCCGTGCCCCGGTCCCGCTGGAAGGTCAGGAAGGCGAACGCGCCCGGCATCGACACCGCGAACAGCGCCGCGAGCCCGGCCGCGGTGACCGCCGCCGAGCCCCAGGTACGGCGCCGGAAGGAGCCCGCGAGCAGCAGCGCGGGCCACACCTTCACCATCGCGCCGAGGGCGGTCAGCGCGCCCATGACTCGGGGATGCCGGGCGGCCGTCAGCAGCGCGGCCACGGCGACGGCGGTCACCATCAGGTCGTAGCGGGCGTAGACCGTGGGGCCGAGCAGCGGGACGCCGGCGGTCCAGGCCCACAGGCCGCGCCGGGAGCGCCCCGGCCGCCCTCCCGTGCGCCACAGCATGCCGAGCACCACGAGGTCGGCGGCGCAGGCCAGGACGTAGAAGGCGGACGGGTAGTCCAGGAAGGGCAGCAGCGCGGGGGAGAGGATCGCGAGCGCGGCGGCGGGCGGGTACTGCCAGGTCACGTCGTCCAGGGGAAACGTTCCTTGACGCAGGACCTCGTACCAGCCCCGGTAGATCACCGACACGTCCGAGGTGACGTCCGGGCCCGGGAAGACGTAGACCTTGAACACGCACAGCAACAGCAGGGCGCGGGTCGCCGCCCACAGGACCGCCGGTGCCGCCGCCGGGAGGAGCCGGGCGCCCTTGGTGTCCACGTGATCCCCTGCCGGTCGGTTGCGGGCCGTGCGCATGGCGCGCGTGACGCGCGTCGGAAGACTCATGATGTCCTTTACGGCTGTACCCCTGCCACAGACTCCGCCGGGACCGGAACCCGGCCGGGCGAACGGGTCCGGGCGGCCCGGTAATGTCGGCGGCGATGCACAAGACCCTGATCGTGACCAACGACTTCCCGCCCCGCCCCGGCGGCATCCAGGCGTTCCTGCACAACATGGCGCTGCGACTGGACCCCGAGGACATTGTCGTCTACGCCTCCACCTGGAAGCGCGGCCGGGAGGGCGCCGAGGCCACGGCCGCCTTCGACGCCGAGCAGCCCTTCACCGTCGTACGCGACCGTACGACCATGCTGCTGCCCACTCCGGGGGCGACCCGGCGGGCGGTGGGGCTGCTGCGGGAGCACGGCTGTACCTCGGTGTGGTTCGGGGCG
>NZ_WWIR01000727.1 GCF_009863025.1 Streptomyces sp. SID4985
GCCGCGACGGCCGCGCGGACCGACCAGGACCCCGCGAAGGGCGGCAAGCCGCTCGCGGAGGTCCTGGACCCGCTCCTGGACGCCCCGGCGCTCTCCGCCGGGCACGCGGCGGCCGTCGTCGACATGAGCACCGGCGAGCGGCTCTACGGCGCCGACAGCGGCAAGTCCCTCACGCCCGCCTCCACCACGAAGATCGCCACCGCCGTGGCCGTGCTCTCCGCGCTCGGCCCGGACCACCGCCTCACCACCCGCACCGCGCTCGAACCCGACACCCGGGAACTGGTCCTGGTCGGCGGCGGCGACCCCACCCTGACCGCGCACAAGGCACCCGGCGAGTGGGCGAGCCTGCGCACCCTGGCCCGGGACACCGCCGTCGCCCTGGGCAAGCGCGGCATCCACAAGATCACGCTCTCCTACGACACGACGCTCTTCTCCGGACCCTCCCTGCACCCCATCGGCGTCAACGACAACCTCGCCCCCGTCACCGCGCTCACCGCCGACGAGGGCCGCACCGACGGCTCCGACCACGGCCCCGTGACCCGGGTGGCCGACCCGGCGGCCGAGGCGGCCCGCGCCTTCGCCGGGTTCCTGAAGGACGCCGGGATCACCGCGACCCCGCCCGGCCCCTCCAAGGCCACCGGGCGCGCGCAGACCCTCGCCACCGTCGCCTCGCCGCCGCTGTCCGACCTGGTCGAGCGGATGCTCACCAACAGCGACAACGACATCGCCGAGGCCCTGGCCCGCCAGACCGCCCTCGCCTCCGGGCGACCGGGCAGCTTCGCGGGCGGCGCACAGGCCATCGCCGCCCGGCTGACCAAGCTCGGGCTGCCCATGAAGGGCGCCGCCTTCCACGACGGCAGCGGCCTCAACCGCGACGACCGCCTGACGGCCGACCTCCTGACCTCGCTCCTGGCCAAGGCCGCCGA
Organism: Streptomyces sp. SID4985; assembly: GCF_009863025.1. Taxonomy (GTDB): domain Bacteria; phylum Actinomycetota; class Actinomycetes; order Streptomycetales; family Streptomycetaceae; genus Streptomyces. The sequence goes on from NZ_WWIR01000727.1 coordinate 927, forward strand.
CCCGACCCGGCCCGGCCTGCGTCCCGTCCTCACCGGCCTCCCCGTCGGCGGCTTCACCGGCACCCTCGCCGAGCGCTACACCGACGGGGCCGCCGGAGTGGTCCGCGCCAAGACCGGCACCCTCACCGGCGTCAACACCCTCGCCGGCACCGTCGTGGACGCGGGCGGCCGCCTCCTCTCCTTCGCCTTCCTCGCCTCCGACACCACCAACCCGGAAGCGGCCCAGTCCGCCCTGGACCAGACGGCCTCGGCACTGTCGGCCTGCGGCTGCGGGTAGCGCTCCGCGCGGGCGGGGGCGGTTCTGGGCCGGAGTGCCTGACGGCGGCCCCCACCCGTGGCTCAGGTCGAGCGGGCTTCTGGACGAAACGCCGGTCGAGGGAGCGGCGGATGTCGGTCGGCGACTCCGGGCGGCGGGCATGGGGCTGGTCGGGCGGCGGGCATGGAGGGGGTGCCGACGTCGGGCGCCACGGACTCCGGACAGCCCAATGGCGCGGGCACCGCTCGGATACGGGGCTCGCGCCCCACGGACCCTGTCCGCGACCGGCGTTGCCCACCGCTTCCGCCGCTCCCACTGCTCCCGCCGCGCTCGGCTCGGGCGGCTCGTGCGGCGGTCCCGCACAGGCCCGCCGGGTACGGGTCCGTACTGGCCGCCGCCCCGCTCACCGGCCCCCGCCCGCCGCGCGCTC
>NZ_WWIR01000071.1 GCF_009863025.1 Streptomyces sp. SID4985
GGGCCTGGCCGGCCAAGGTGGTGCTCACCGTTGTCGGTGTCGCCTCCGCCGGGCTCCTCGTGACCGTGTTCGCCGTCGGCGCCTGGCCGGGCGGCGGTGACGGCACCTCCCAGATCGCCTCCACCGGCGCCAAGCCCGCCGCCGACCCCCGCTCCGCGCAGCCGTCCGACGGCACGTCACCGTCCGCGTCCGCCGGGACGCCCACCGCCGTGGCGGTCCCCACGGCCGGGCACCCCTTCCGGCTGCGCAACGTCGGCGCCGACCTCTGTCTGAGCGTCAAGGGCGAACCCCGGGACGGCGGCGCGACCACGCTGGCCCTGTGCTCCGGCGACGAGGTCCAGCGCTGGACCTACGACGCCGACGGCATGCTGCACAGCGCCGCCGACCCCCAGCTGTGCCTGGACTCGCACGCCGACCCCGGCGTGGTCATCCTGGGCACCTGCGTCGACGCCGGCACGGACCGCGCGGACGACGTGCGCTACGACCTCACGGTGCGCGGCGAGCTGCTGCCCCGCTGGGACCGGACCCTGGCCCTCGCGGCGGCGGACACCCGGCCCGGCTCCGACATCGTGGCCGCCCCTCGGGACAGCTCCTCCGGCCAGCTCTGGCTGACCGACACGCCGTCGGCGAAGCCCGACTCGCTCTCCATAGCGGGGGCTTCGGAGCCGCCGCGCCAAGGGGCGTAGTGCCTGCGGCGCTTCGGCCGGGAACGAGGTGGTTCTCGCCGTTGGCGGGTGCCGGTTCAGCGTGGCTGGTCGCGCCCACGCGGCGGTAGCCGCATATCGACACGGCCCCGCGCCCCTAGCGAGTTGTCGTGCCCTTGGTCAGGTCAGTGACTCCGGGCCGAGGGTGGACACGGAGGCGTGGCCGGAGAGGGCCATGGTGAGGTCCAGTTCCGCTAGCAGGCAGCGGATCACGTGGTCCACGCCCGCCTGTCCGTCCAGGCCGAGCCCGTACACGTAGGGGCGGCCGAGCAGCACCGCACGCGCGCCCAGGGCGAGCGACTTGAACACGTCGTCGCCGGTGCGTATGCCGCTGTCGAACAGGACGGTGAGCCGGTCGCCGACGGCCTCGGCGATCCTGGGCAGCGCGTCGGCCGCCGCGACGGAACCGGCGACCTGGCGGCCGCCGTGGTTGGAGACCACCACCCCGTCCATCCCGGCGTCGGCGGCGAGCCGGGCGTCGTCCGGGTGCAGTACGCCCTTCAGCACGATCGGGCCGTCCCAGTGCTCCCGCAGGAACGCGAGGTCCGGCCAGGTGTGCCCGGCGTCCCCGAACAGCCCGAGGAAGCGCAGCACGGCCGCGTTCGGGTCCTCGTGCACCGGCTTCGCCAGTCCTGCCTGGAACGCCGGGTCGGTGAAGTAGTTGGCGGTGCCGACCCCGTGCAGGAACGGAAGGTACGCCCGGTCCAGGTCGCGCGGGCGCCAGGACAGCAGCGGGGTGTCCAGCGTGACCACAAGCACCGAGTACCCGGACGCCTTCGCACGGGCGAGGAAACTGGCCGTCACCTCCGGGTCGCTGCCCCAGTACAACTGGAACCAGCGCTCGGCGTCGCCCATCGCCGCCGCGACCTCCTCCATCGGCGTGCTCGACGCCGACGAGAGGATGTACGGCACGCCCCGCGCGGCGGCGGCCCGGGCCGCCCCGGACTCCGCCTCCGGGTGCATGATCGACAGCACCCCGACCGGCGCCAGGGCCAGCGGCGCGGGCAGCGTGCGCCCCAACACCTCTACGGACAGGTCTCGTTCCCTCACGTCCCGCAGCATCCGGGGTACGATCCGCCGCCGCTCCAGCGCGTCCCGGTTGGCCCGCGCCGTGCTCCCGTCCCCGGCGCTCCCCGCGACGTACCCCACCGGCCCGGGGCCGAGCCGGTGTTCGGCCAGCTCCTCCAGCCGGGTCAGGTCGGTGGGCAGCCGGGGCACCGCGCCGGTCATCCCGTTCAAGTAGATCTCGTACTGGAAATCCGCCCACTGCCCGACCATGATCCGGCTCCCTCCACTCCGTTGTGGACAACCGGTCCCCGCGAGGACCGGCGTCGATCCTAGGCGGCCGGGAGCCGCTGGTCAGGAGGCGGGACGGGACCCGGAGAACTCGGGGATCGGCGGGCGTCACCGGCCCGCAGACGCCCGCCCGCGCCCGTGGCAAAATCGGCGCGTGCAGATCGGGATACTCGGGCCGTTGACGGCGCGCGCGGACGACGGTGGCCCGGTCGACGTGCCGGGGGCGCGGCTGCGGGGGCTGCTGGCCGCGCTGGCGCTCAGGGCGGGGCAGGTGGTCCCGAAGGCGACGCTCGTGGACTGGATCTGGGGCGAACTGCCGCCCGCCGACGCCGCGAACGCGCTGCAGCGGCTGGTGTCCAGGCTGCGGAAACTGCTGCCGGACGGCGCGATCGAGGGGCGCACGGACGGGTACCGGCTGCGGGTGGAGCCCGACGCCGTGGACGCCGTACGGTTCGAGCGGCTCGTCGGGGAGGCCCAGGGGCGGGACGCGTTCGGGCGGGTGCGGCTGCTGCGCGAGGCACTCGAACTGTGGCGGGGGGCGGCCCTTCAGGATGTCGGGCTGGGCGGCGGTGAGGCGTTCGACGCCGTCGTCGTACGGCTGGAGGGGCTGCGGCTGACCGCCACCGAGGAGCGGGCCGAGGCGGATCTCGCGCTCGGGCGCGGGGCGGAGACGGTCACGGAGCTGACCGATCTGGTGGCCGCGCATCCGCTGCGCGAACGGCTCGTGGCCGCGCTGATGCGTGCCCTCGTCGCGGCCGGGCGGGACAGCGAGGCGCTGCTGGTGTACCAGCGGGCGCGGGAGTCCCTGTCCGAGGCGCTGGGCGCCGATCCCTCGCCGGAGCTGGCCGCACTCCATGTCGCGCTGCTGCGCGGCGAGTTGGGGCGTCCGGAGGAGAGCCGGAAGACCAACCTGCGGGCCGAGCTGACCACGTTCGTGGGCCGGGACCGCGATGTCGACGCGGTGCGCGGGCTCGTCACGGAGCACCGGCTCACCACCGTGATCGGGCCGGGCGGCGCCGGGAAGACCAGGCTCGCCACCGAGACCGCGCGCACGCTGCTCGGTGAACTCCCGGACGGGGCCTGGCTGGTGGAGCTGGCCGGGGTCGGCGCGGAGGGCGACGTGGCGCAGGCGACCCTCTCCGGGCTCGGGCTGCGGGACACCCTGCTCGGGGGCGCCCCGCACGCGGAGCCGGTGGACCGGCTCGTCGCCGCGATCCGTGAGCGCGAGGCGCTGCTGATCCTGGACAACTGCGAGCATCTGATCGAGTCCGCCGCGGTGTTCGCCCACCGGCTCCTCGGGGAGTGCCGGCGGCTGCGCATCCTGGCGACGAGCCGGGAACCGCTCGGCATCACCGGCGAGGCGCTGTGGCCCGTCGAGCCACTGGCCCTGCCGACGGCGGACGCCGCCCCCGGCGAGATCGCGTCCGCACCGGCCGTACGGCTGCTGCGGGACCGGGCCCTCGCCGTGCGCCGGGACCTGGCGGGCGACACCGCCACGCTGGCCACCATGGTGCGGGTCTGCCGGGCGCTGGACGGACTGCCGCTGGCCATCGAACTGGCCGCCGCCCGGCTGCGCACCATGTCCGTCGACCAGCTCGCGGGCGGCCTCGACGACCGCTTCCGCCTGCTGACCGGCGGCAGCCGCACCGCCCTCCCCCGGCACAAGACCCTGCGCGCGGCCGTCGACTGGAGCTGGGAACTGCTCACCGACGCCGAACGGGCCGTGCTGCGCAGGCTCGCGGTGTTCTCCGGCGGGGCGAGCCTGGAGGCGGCCGAACGGGTCTGCGCGGGCGAGGAGTTCGCCCGGGAGGAGGCCGCGCGGCACGAGGTCTTCGAGCTGCTCACCGCACTCACCGAGAAGTCGCTGCTGCGCACCGGGGGCGACGGCACCCCGCGCTACCGCATGACCGGCACGATCAAGGAGTACGCCGGGCACCGCCTCGCGGAGGCCGGAGAGGCGGACCTCGCCCGCCGGGCCCACCTCGCGCACCTCACCGAACTCGCCGAGACCGCCGAGCCGCAGCTGCGCCGCGCGAGTCAACTCCACTGGCTGGCACGGCTGGAGGCCGAGCACGACGACATCGCGGCGGCCATGCGCGGGGCGCTCGCGGCGGGCGACGCCCAGGCGGCGATGCGGCTGGCGGCCGCCGCGGGCTGGTACTGGTGGCTCGGCGGACACCGCACCGAGGGCATGGAGCTGATCACCGCCGCCACGAAGGTGCCCGGCGACGTCGCCGACGAGGTCCGGGCCACGGTGTACGCCCTGTACTCGATGTTCGCGACCTCCGGGCGGGGCGACGCGCAGCAGGCCGCGGAGTGGATCCACGCGGCGCACCGGATCAACGAGGGCCTGCCGGGCGGCGGTCACCCGGCGCTGGGTCTCGTGGGCGCGCTGGTGCGGCTGCTCCGGGGGCCCGAGGAGGCCCTGGCCGCGTTCGAACCGCTGCTCGCCGACGAGGACCCCTGGGTGCGCGCCCTGGCCCGGCTGCACATGGGCAAGATGCGGATCGTGCTCGGCTGGAGCGGGCGGGACGCGGACGCCCATCTGGAGGCGGCGCTCGCGGAGTTCAGGGCGCTCGGCGAGCGGTTCGGGATCTCGTTCGCGCAGAGCGAGCTGGCCGACCGGATCGCCGCGCGCGGCGAGTTCGCCGCCGCCTGCGCGCACTACGAGCAGGCCGTCGCGGTCGTCACCGAGGTCGGCGCCGCCGAGGACGTCATCCGAATGCGCTCGCGGCAGGCCCAGTTGTACTGGCTCCTCGGCGACCGGGAGGCGAGCGCGGCCGCCGTGGCCGAGGCGCGGCGGTGGGCGGAGCGCGTCACCTGGCCGGACGCGCTGGCCGAACTGGCCTTCGCCCGGGCCGCACTGGCCCGCTGGGACGGCGACGCCGACGAGGCGCGCGCACAACTCGACGTCGCCACCGGCCTGTTGCGCGACGAGGCCGAGCTGCCGCACATCCGCGCGATCAGGCACGACCTGCTCGGCCACCTCGCCGACGACCTGGACGAGGCCCGCGCCCACCACGCGGCGGC
>NZ_WWIR01000728.1 GCF_009863025.1 Streptomyces sp. SID4985
GGCTTCAGGCGCGGATCGACGCCGCCGGGGAGGCGGCCGTGCGGGCGGAACAGCTCGGGGCGCGGCGCGAGCCCGTCCGGCGACGGCTGGACGCGGCGCGGCGCCGGGATGCCTTGACCGGGGAGCTGGCCGCCGCCCGCCGTAGCGCGCTGGACTCGGGGCAGCGCGCGGGCGACCTGCGCACACGCTGGCTCGACCTGAAGGAACAGCGCCTGAACGGCATCGCCGCCGAACTGGCCGCCCACCTCACCGACGGCGAGCCCTGTGCCGTCTGCGGGGCGACCGAGCACCCCGCCCCGGCCCGCAAGGACGCCGGGCATGTGGACCGGGAGACCGAGCAGAACGCCCTCGACGCGTACCAGGCCGCGCAGCGGCAGCACGCCGAGGGCGAGAACCGGGCCGCTCAGCTGGACACCGCCCTGTCCGCCGCGACCACCGAGGCGGGCGACACCCCCGCTGACCAACTCGCCGCCGAACTCCACGACCTGGAGCGCGAGTTCGAGCAGGCCCGACGCGATGCCTCCGCCCTGCACGCCGCCCAGGAAGAACTCCGCCGGGCCGAGCGTGAACGCGAACAGCGCCTGGAGGCCCGTCAGAGTGCCGCCGTGCGCACCGCCTCCCGTGTCACCCGGCGCGAGACCCTGGAGCGCGAACAGGCCACCCTCGAAGAGGAGTTGACCCGAGCGCGCGGAGCCGCCTCCAGCGTGGCCGACCGGGCCGCCCAACTGGAGCGCCGGGCAGCCCTGTTGACCGGTGCCGCCGATGCCGCCCGCGCCGCCGACGAGGCCGCCACGCGTCTGAAGGAGGCCGACGCCCGCCTGGCCGACGCCGCCTACCGCGCGG
>NZ_WWIR01000729.1 GCF_009863025.1 Streptomyces sp. SID4985
GCAACCCGGGCGCCTTCGGCGCTCCCGGCACGGGCGCCCCGGAGGCTGGGGGCTGGACTCCGGCCGGTACCCCCGGTGGGGCGGGTGTGCCCGGAGCGAGCGGCCCCGCCGCATCCGGCGTATCCGGTGCCCAGGGCGGTGTCGCTCAGGGCCCGGCCGGGGCGAACAGCGGCACCGGTGGTAGACAGAGCCGCCCCGCCGCAGGCGCCGGTGGTTTCGGCGCTGTTGGCGCGCCCGGTGTGCAGGCCCCCGCCGGGACGGGCGGTCCTGGTGCGGCCGTTGGCGGTTTCGGCGTACAGGCCCCCGCCGAGGCCGGCCACCTCCCCG
>NZ_WWIR01000730.1 GCF_009863025.1 Streptomyces sp. SID4985
AGGTTGCCGCGCAGCAGCAGGACGTTGACGATCTCACGGACGGTGTCCACGCCGTGCTCGTGCTGGGTGACGCCGAGGCACCAGCTGAAGATGGAGCGGTCGGCGTCGCAGTAGACGCGCGCGGCCTGCTCGACCTGGGCCTGGGTGAGACCGCTCTGCTCCTCGATCTCCTTCCAGGTGGTGGCCTCGACGAGCGCCCGGTACGCCTCGAAGCCGGTGGTGTGCCGCTCGATGAACTCGCGGTCCAGCGCCTTGGGGTCGGTCTCCGACTCGGCGAGGATCGCCTTGGCCATGCCGCGCAGCAGCGCCATGTCGCCGCCGATGCGCGGCTGGAGGTTGAGCGTGCTGGTGGGGGTGGACTTGAACAGCGCCATGTCCACGAAGTCGTGCGGGATGATCGTGCGCCGGGCGGCGGCCTCGACGAGCGGGTTGATGTGCACGATCTGCGCGCCGCGCTTGTACGCCTCGGCCAGCGAGGTGAGCATCCGGGGCGCGTTGGAGGCCGCGTTGACGCCGAGGATGAACAGGGCGTCGGTGACCTCCCAGTCCTTGAGGTCGGCGGTGCCCTTGCCGGTGCCGAGGGCGGCCTGGAGGGCGCGGCCGGATGCCTCGTGGCACATGTTGGAGCAGTCGGGCAGGTTGTTGGTGCCCAGCTC
>NZ_WWIR01000731.1 GCF_009863025.1 Streptomyces sp. SID4985
GAGGCGCAGGCCGCGCCGGTCGCCGCCGAGGACCCGGTGGTGACGCGGGAGGCCGCGGCTGAGAAGCCGTCGGCCGAGGCGCCCGCCGCCCAGGAGCCCGTGGCCGAGGAGGCCGCGCCCCAGGGCCGTACGCGCCGCCGGGCCACCCGCAAGGTGTCGGCGCCCGCCGGGTCCCCGGCCGGGTCCGAGGCGGCCGTCGTGACCGTCGCGGAGACCGCGCCGGTGG
>NZ_WWIR01000009.1 GCF_009863025.1 Streptomyces sp. SID4985
GCGCCGAACAGCAGGGCCGCCGCGAGGCTGCGCCGGCTGGACCGGACGGGCGCGGCGGCTTCGGTACGGGGGTGAGGTACGGCAGTCACGTACTCCACTATCGCCTGAACCCCGGGCGATCAGTCACCCGGGGTTCATCACGAAGGCGTCAGACGGTGCCGAGCCGGTTGGCGGTGTGCACCGCGCGGAGCACCGCGGCGGCCTTGTTGCGGCACTCCTGGTCCTCGGCGACCGGGTCGGAGTCCGCGACGATCCCTGCACCCGCCTGGACGTACGCCGTGCCGTCGCGCAGCAGGGCGGTGCGGATGGCGATGGCGGTGTCGGAGTCGCCCGCGAAGTCGAGGTAGCCGACGCAGCCGCCGTACAGACCGCGCCGGGAGGGCTCCAGCTCGTCGATGATCTGCATCGCGCGGGGCTTGGGGGCGCCGGAGAGGGTGCCCGCCGGGAAGCACGCGGTGAGCACGTCGAAGGCGGTACGGCCGCCGGAGACCTTGCCGGTGACCGTGGAGACGATGTGCATCACGTGGGAGTAGCGCTCGATCGACATGAAGTCGACGACCTCCACCGAGCCGGGTTCGCAGACCCGGCCGAGGTCGTTGCGGCCGAGGTCGACCAGCATCAGGTGCTCGGCGCGCTCCTTGGGGTCGGCCATCAGCTCGTCGGCAAGGGCCTGGTCCTCCTGCGGGGTGGCGCCCCGGTGCCGGGTGCCCGCGATGGGGTGCACCATGGCGCGGCCGTCCTCGACCTTGACCAGCGCCTCGGGCGAGGAGCCGACCACGTCGAAGCCGTCGAAGCGGAACAGGTACATGTACGGGGAGGGGTTGGTGGCCCTGAGGACCCGGTAGACGTCCAGGGCGCTCGCGGTGCACGGGGTCTCGAAGCGCTGCGAGGGGACGACCTGGAAGGCCTCGCCCGCGCGGATGCGCTCCTTGACGTCCTCGACGGCCCGCTGGAAGTCGGGGCCGCCCCACAGCGCGGTGTACTCGGGCAGCTCGGAGGGCGGCAGCACGGCCGGGGGCTGGGCGACCGGGCGGGCCAGGTCGGCCTCCATGGCGTCGAGCCGGGCGACCGCGTCGGTGTACGCCTCGTCCACGCCGGCGTCGAGGTCGTTGTGGTTGATCGCGTTGGCGATCAGCAGGACCGAGCCCTCCCAGTGGTCCATGACCGCGAGGTCGCTGGTCAGGAGCATGGTCAGCTCGGGCAGCTGGAGGTCGTCGCGCTCGCCGGGGCCGATCTTCTCCAGGCGGCGGACGATGTCGTAGCCGAGGTAGCCGACCATGCCGCCGGTGAAGGGCGGCAGGCCCTCCTGGTGCGGGGTGTGCAGGGCCTGGAGGGTGGCGCGCAGGGCGGCGAGCGGGTCGCCGTCGGTGGGGACGCCGACCGGCGGGGTGCCGAGCCAGTGGGTCTCGCCGTCGCGCGTGGTCAGGGTGCCGGCCGAGCGGACGCCGACGAAGGAGTAGCGCGACCAGGAGCGGCCGTTCTCGGCGGACTCCAGGAGGAAGGTGCCGGGGCGTTCGGCGGCGAGTTTGCGGTAGAGGGCGACGGGGGTGTCGCCGTCGGCGAGGAGCTTGCGGGTGACGGGGATGACACGCCGGTCGGCGGCGAGCTTGCGGAAGGTGTCGAGGTCCATGGCGGTCACCGCTCCTCACCCTTCAGGAGCACGTCGGCGTCGAAGCAGGTGCGGTCGCCGGTGTGGCAGGCGGCGTCCGTCTGGTCGACCTTGACCAGCAGGGTGTCGGCGTCGCAGTCCAGCGCGACGGACTTCACCAGCTGGACGTGGCCGGAGGTGTCGCCCTTGACCCAGTACTCCTGACGGCTGCGGGACCAGTACGTGCAGCGGCCGGTGGTCAGGGTGCGGTGCAGCGCCTCGTCGTCCATCCAGCCGAGCATCAGTACCTCGCCGGTGTCGTACTGCTGGGCGATGGCGGGCACGAGTCCGTCGCGGTCGCGCTTGAGGCGGGCGGCGATCTCCGGGTCGAGGCCGCTGGGGCGTGGGCTGCCGGTCGTACGGGTCATGGGTGCCATTGTGCCGTGCGGGACGGCGCGTCACGGTCCGTGTCCGCTGTGCGGTCCTTCCGTATGGTCGTAGGCTGAGCCCATGTCGACCTTCGCCAAGCGTGAACGGCTGTTGTTCGCCGACCTCTTGGAAACCGCCGGTCCGGAAGCCCCGACGCTGTGCGAGGGGTGGACCGCCCGGGACCTGGCCGCCCATGTGGTGGTGCGCGAGCGCCGCCCGGACGCTGTCGCGGGCCAGTTCGTGAAGCAGCTCGCGCCCCGCCTGGACCGGGTGATGGAGGAGTACGCCGCGAAGCCGTACTCCGAGCTGATCCAGCTGATCCGGACGGGCCCGCCGAAGCTCTCGCCGTTCTCCGTCAAGCAGGTGGACGAGGCGTCGAACACGGTGGAGTTCTTCATCCACGCCGAGGACGTGCGCCGCGCCCAGCCGGACTGGAGCCCGCGCGAGCTGGACCCGGTGTTCCAGGACGCGCTGTGGTCGCGTCTGGAGCGCGCGGCCCGGCTCGCGGGGCGCAAGGCGCCGACCGGGCTCGTGCTGCGCCGCCCGGACGGGCAGACGGTGGTGGCACACAAGGGCGCGCCGGTGGTGACGGTGACCGGGGAGCCCGCCGAGCTGCTGATGTTCGTCTTCGGGCGGCAGGACGCGGCCAAGGTGGTCCTGGACGGCGACCCGGACGCGATCACCAAGGTGGGCGACTCCCGGCAGCTCGGCATCTGAGACCCGGGCGCGCCGCCGTGATCAAGGTCGCGATGACCGGGGTGTACGTCGACGACGTCGAGCGGGCGCACGCCTTCTACACGGAGGTGCTGGGCTTCGAGACGCGGCTGCGCGTGGACCTCGGCGACGGCGCGCTGTTCGTGACGGTCGGCGCACCGGACGGGGTCCAGCCGGACGTGCAGCTCCTGCTGGAGCCCGGCGAGGGCCCGATCGCGGAGCCGTACCGGGCGGCGCTGTACGAGGCGGGGCTGCCGTCCATCGTGTTCGCGGTGGACGACCTGTTCGCCGAGTACGAGCGGCTGCGCGGCCTCGGCGTGCGCTTCCCGCACCCCCCGACCGTCCAGGGCCCGCTGCTGGCGGCGGTCCTGGACGACACGGTGGGCAATCTGGTCCAGCTGACCCAGCCGATCCCGTGACGGGCCTGGGACCGGGACCGGTCAGCGGGGCAGTTCGGCGCGGCGCAGAGCGGGGAAGGCGAGGACGACGACCCCGCCCAGGCCGCAGACGGCGGCGCTGACGGCGTAGACCGGTCCGGTGCCCCAGGTGCCGATCGCGGCGGCGGAGAGCGGCATGCTCAGCGGGGCGATGCCGAGACTGACCAGGCTGGCGACGGAGACGACCCGGCCGAGGTAGGCGGGGTCGCCCTGGGTCTGGAGCAGCGCCCCGCACAGGGCCCCGCTGAGTCCGGCGAGCAGTCCGATGAGCAGGGCGATCCCGACGGCGACGGGCAGCGCGGACGCCTGACCCAGGGCCCCGACGGCCACGGCACCGGCCGTGCAGGCGCACCCCGTGACCAGTCCGGCCCGGGGCAGCCGCCCCCGCACGGCGAGCAGCATCGAGACGGCGCCCGCGCCGACCCCGAACCCGGCGAGCACCCAGCCCATGCCGGAGGCCCCCCAGCCGCGCTGGTCGGCCAGCAGGGTCAGTCCGATGTTCAGCGGCGCGACGAACCCGAGGTCCCCGAGCGCGATGGCCAGCACCAGGGGGCCGAGGACGCGGTGGTGGCGGATGTAGGCGAGCCCGGCGCGGAGGTCGTGCCAGGCGGCGGCTCCGGCCCGGCGGGCGGTCTCGGGCGCCTTGGGCGGGGGCGGCCCGAGCGGCACGGTGGCCACGGCCTCGGCGGCGACGGCCTCCGCGTCCTCGACGTCGGCGGCTACGACATCCGGGCTCGCCCCAGTCGCGTCGGCCGTCTTCCGCCCGGACAGCTCCCGTATCCGTACGGAGACCAGCAGCGGCACCGATATCGCGATGAGCGCTCCGGCCAGGCCGAAGGCGGTCGCCGCGCCGCCCATGGCGATGCCGAGTCCGCCGAGGGGGGCGCCGACGACGGACGCGAACCGGTTGGCGAGGCCGCGCATCCCCTGGACCCGGGTGAGCTGGTCCGCGCCGGTGATCCTGGCGGGCAGGGCGCCCACGGCCGGGACGAACACGGCGTCGACGGCGCCGAACAGCAGCGCCAGCGCGGCCAGCGGCCACAGTCCGGGGTGGGCGAGGAACAGCAGCGCGGCCACCGCGAGGACGGCCACGCAGCGCACGGTGTCGCTGCCGATGACGACCCGGCGCGGCCCGAACCGGTCGGCCACCACTCCGCCGCCCAGCATCAGCACGGCACGCGGCAGCGCGCTGATGGACACCACGATCCCCGCCTCCGCGGGGCTCCCGGCGCGCACGGCGGCCCAGGACAGGGCGAGGTAGAAGACGTTGTCGCCGACCATGGAGGAGGCGTAGGCCCCGAGCCAGCGCAGGACGTTGGGGTCGCGGTGGGCGGGGCGGCCCACGACGGGTACGGCGGTGACGGTGGTCAAGTCGGTGATCCTTCTCAGACGCGGAACGGGAAGCCGTACACGTACAGCGCGACGTTCTCGCGCCCGTCGGTGTCGCCGGAGGCTTCGGCCGCCCGGCCCTTCTCGTCGTACTTCCTGACGACCTCGGTCAGCTCCTCGCGGAGCCGCTCCAGTTCGGAAGCGGTGAGACGCATCAGGGACTCGCTGTCCCCGGAGGCGGTGGCCCACTCGGCGGACCAGGTCGGGCGTTCGTCGAGGTGGCGCCGGTAGAGGTCGGCGCGCTGCTCGTGGAAGAGGCGGGCGGCGGCTAGGTGGGCCGCCGCCTTCTCGGGGGCGTCGCGGAAGTCCTCGTCCCGGATGCTCACGCCGTCCGACGACGGCTGCCACCAGCGCTCGCGGGCGTCACCGGTCCGCGACTCCGCCTGCTCGATCAGCCCGTGCTCGGCGAGCTTGCGCAGGTGATAGCTGACCAGGGACACGGCCTCGTCCACGTGCTCGGCGAGCCGGGACGCGGTGGCGACGTTCTCGATGCACAGCAGCCGGTACAGGTCGGCCCGCAGCGGGTGCGCGAGCGCCTTGAGGGTGCCCACGTCGGTGATGCGCCGGTTCTCCTTGCTTGCCATGGGCACGACTGTAGATACGAAAGGAAAGTTGCACAACATTCCTTGCGCAACTTTTCTTTCGCACCCCGCCGAAGCTCAGCGCAGCGTCACCGCTCAGCGCAGCGTCACCGCACGGGGTGCCCCGCCTCCCGCAGCGTCCGCTTCACGTCCCCGATCCGCAGGTCCCCGAAGTGGAAGACCGAGGCCGCGAGGACCGCGTCCGCGCCCGCCTCGACCGCCGGGGAGAAGTGCTCCAGCGCACCCGCGCCGCCCGAGGCGATCACCGGCACGGAGACGTGCTTGCGGACGGCCGCCAGCATCTCGATGTCGTAGCCGTCCTTCGTGCCGTCCGCGTCCATCGAGTTGAGCAGGATCTCGCCCGCGCCCAGCTCGGCGGCCCGGTGCGCCCACTCCACCGCGTCGATGCCGGTGCCCTTGCGGCCGCCGTGGGTGGTGACCTCGAAGGAGCCGGACGGCGTGCGGCGGGCGTCCACCGAGAGGACCAGCACCTGGCGGCCGAACCGCTCGGCGATCTCGCGGATGAGGTCGGGACGGGCGATGGCGGCGGTGTTGACGCCCACCTTGTCCGCGCCCGCGCGCAGCAGCTTGTCCACGTCCTCGGCGGTGCGGACGCCGCCGCCCACGGTGAGCGGGATGAAGACCTGCTCGGCGGTACGGCGCACCACGTCGTAGGTGGTCTCCCGGTTGCCGGAGGACGCGGTGATGTCCAGGAAGGTCAGCTCGTCGGCGCCCTCGGCGTCGTAGACCTTGGCCATCTCCACCGGGTCGCCCGCGTCGCGCAGGTTCTGGAAGTTGACGCCCTTGACGACCCGGCCGTTGTCCACGTCCAGGCAGGGGATCACTCGTACGGCCAGGGTCATGCGGACACTCCTCGGAACGCCTCCACCTCGACCTCGACGACCAGGCTGGGGTCCACGAGACCGGAGACGATGATCATGGATGCGGCGGGCCGGACGGTGTCGAACAGCTCCTTGTGGGCGCGTCCCACATCGTCCACGTCCCGCGCATGGGTGATGTACATCCGGGTGCGCACCACGTCGTCGCGCCCGAGGCCCACCTGTTCCAGCGCGCCGAGCGCGACGTTGAAGGCGTTGACGGCCTGCTCGTACGGACCGCCCCCGGCGATCTGCCCGTCCACGATGGAGGTGCAGCCCGAGACCAGCACCAGGCCGTTCGGCAGCTCCACCGCGCGGGAGTAGCCGAACTGCTCCTCCCAGGGCGCGCCGGTGTTCACCCGGCGTACGTCGCTCACCGGTCCACCGCCGCCAGGGCCTCTTCCAGGGTGAACGCCTTGGCGTACAGCGCCTTGCCGACGATGGAGCCCTCGACGCCGAGCGGCACGAGGTCGGCGATGGCGCGCAGGTCGTCCAGCGAGGAGACGCCGCCGGAGGCGACGACCGGGCGGTCGGTGGCCGCGCAGACGTTCCGCAGCAGCTCCAGGTTGGGGCCCTGGAGGGTGCCGTCCTTGGCGATGTCGGTGACGACGTAGCGGGCGCAGCCCTCCTTGTTCAGGCGGTCCAGCGTCTCGTAGAGGTCGCCGCCGTCGCGGGTCCAGCCCCGGCCACGCAGGGTGGTGCCGCGCACGTCCAGGCCGACCGCGATCTTGTCGCCGTGCTCCGCGATGACCTTGGCGACCCACTCGGGGGTCTCCAGCGCGGCGGTGCCGAGGTTGACGCGGGTGCAGCCGGTGGCGAGGGCGGCGGCGAGGGTGTCGTCGTCGCGGATGCCGCCGGACAGCTCGACCTTGATGTCCATCGCGCCCGCGACCTCGGCGATCAGGGCCCGGTTGTCCCCGGTGCCGAACGCGGCGTCCAGGTCGACCAGATGCAGCCACTCCGCGCCCGCGCGCTGCCAGGCGAGGGCGGCCTCCAGCGGGGAGCCGTAGGAGGTCTCGGTGCCGGACTCGCCGTGCACGAGGCGTACGGCCTGGCCGTCGCGGACGTCGACGGCGGGGAGCAGTTCGAGCTTGGCCATGGTCTTAGAGGGTTCCGATCCAGTTGGTGAGGAGCTGGGCGCCGGCGTCGCCGGACTTCTCGGGGTGGAACTGGGTGGCGGCGAGGGCGCCGTTCTCCACGGCGGCCACGAAAGGCCCGCCGTAGGTCGACCAGGTCACCGCAGGCGGGGTCATGGCCGCGTTGAGCTGCTCGAACTCCCAGTCCTGCACGGCGTAGGAGTGCACGAAGTAGTAGCGGTCCTCCGGGTCGAGGCCCGCGAAGAGCCGCGAGTCGGCGGGCGCGTCGACGGTGTTCCAGCCCATGTGCGGGACGACGTCGGCCTTGAGCGGGCCGACCGTGCCGGGCCACTCGTCCAGGCCCTCGGTCTCGACACCGTGCTCGATGCCGCGGGCGAAGAGGATCTGCATGCCGACGCAGATGCCGAGCACCGGGCGGCCACCGGCGAGGCGGCGGTCGATCACCCAGTCACCGCGGGCCGCGCGCAGGCCCTCCATGCAGGCGGCGAACGCGCCGACGCCGGGGACGAGCAGGCCGTCGGCGTTCATGGCGGAGTCGAAGTCACGGGTGATCTCGACGTCGGCGCCGACGCGGGCGAGGGCGCGCTCGGCGGAGCGGACGTTGCCGAAGCCGTAGTCGAAGACCACGACCTTCTTGAGGTCGCTCAACTCCACACCCCCAGCCGCATGACGCCCGCGACGAGGCACATGGCCGCGCCGATGGAGACCAGCACGATCAGGCTGGTGGGCATCTTCTGCTTGACGAAGGAGATGATGCCGCCGACCAGGAAGAGGCCGACGACGATCAGCAGGGTGGACAGACCGGTCATGGGTTACAGCGCGCCCTTCGTGGAGGGGAGGATGCCGGCCGCGCGCGGGTCGCGCTCGCTGGCGTAGCGCAGGGCGCGGGCGAGCGCCTTGAACTGGCACTCCACGATGTGGTGCGCGTTGCGCCCGTACGGCACGTGCACGTGCAGCGCGATCTGCGCCTGGGCGACGAAGGACTCCAGGATGTGCCGGGTCATCGTCGTGTCGTACTCGCCGATCATCGGCGCCATCTTCTCGGGCTCGGTGTGCACGAGGTAGGGGCGGCCGGAGAGGTCGACGGTGACCTGGGCGAGGGACTCGTCCAGCGGGACCGTGCAGTTGCCGAAGCGGTAGATGCCCACCTTGTCGCCGAGCGCCTGCTTGAAGGCGGCGCCCAGCGCGAGGGCGGTGTCCTCGATGGTGTGGTGGGTGTCGATGTGCAGGTCGCCGTCGGTCTTCACGGTGAGGTCGAACAGACCGTGGCGACCGAGCTGGTCGAGCATGTGGTCGTAGAAGCCGACGCCGGTGGCGATGTCGGTCTTGCCGGTGCCGTCGAGGTCGATCTCGACGAGGACCGAGGTCTCCTTGGTGGTGCGCTGCACCCGGCCTGTGCGGCTCATGCGTCGAGCTCCTTCTTCAGTTCCCGAACCGCGTCGAGGAACGCGTCGTTCTCTTCGGGGGTGCCGGCCGACACCCGCAGCCATCCGGGGACGCCGTTGTCCCGGACGAGGACGCCGTGGTCGAGGATGCGGCGCCAGGCCGCCTGGGTGTCCGTGAAGCGGCCGAACTGCACGAAGTTGGCGTCGGACTCGGTCACGTCGTAACCGATGGCGCGCAGTTCGGTGACCAGGCGGTCCCGCTCGGTCTTGAGCTGCTCGACATAGCCGAGCAGGGTGTCGGTGTGCTCCAGGGCGGCCAGCGCGGTCGCCTGGGTGACGGCCGACAGGTGGTACGGCAGCCGGACCAGCTGCACGGCGTCCACCACGGCGGGGTCGGCGGCCAGGTAGCCGAGCCGTAGCCCGGCGGCGCCGAACGCCTTGGACATGGTGCGCGAGATCACCAGGTTCGGGCGGCCGTCGAGCAGCGGCAGCAGCGAGTCGCCGTGGCTGAACTCGATGTACGCCTCGTCCACGACCACCATGGACGGCTTCGCCGCCTGCGCGGCCTCGTACAGCGCGAGGACCGTCTCGGGCGGAACGGTGTTGCCCGTGGGGTTGTTGGGCGTGGTGATGAACACGACGTCGGGCTTGTGCTCGGCGATGGCGCGCTCGGCCGCCGCGAGGTCGATGGTGAAGTCCTCGCCGCGCGGTCCGGAGATCCAGCCGGTGCCGGTGCCGCGCGCGATGAGCGCGTGCATGGAGTACGACGGCTCGAAGCCGATCGCGGTACGGCCCGGTCCGCCGAAGGTCTGCAGCAGTTGCTGGATGACCTCGTTGGAGCCGTTGGCCGCCCAGACGTTCTCGACGCCGAGGGCGTAATGGCCGGTCTTGGTCAGGTACTTGGCGAGTTCCGTGCGGAGCTGGACCGCGTCCCGGTCGGGGTAGCGGTTCAGGTTCCGGGCGGCCTCGCGTACCCGCTCCGCGATCCGCTCGACCAGCGGCTCGGGCAGCGGGTACGGGTTCTCGTTGGTGTTCAGCCGGACGGGGACGTCCAACTGGGGCGCGCCGTAGGGGGACTTGCCGCGCAGCTCGTCCCGTACGGGGAGATCGTCGATGCCGGTCACTTGGTCCCAGGTACCTTCCACCCGAAGCGGGCCTTGACGGCCGCGCCGTGCGCGGGCAGGTCCTCCGCCTCCGCGAGGGTCACCACGTGGTGGGCGACCTCGGCGAGCGCGTCCTGGGTGTAGTCCACGATGTGGATGCCGCGCAGGAAGGACTGCACGGACAGGCCCGAGGAGTGGCAGGCGCAACCGCCGGTGGGCAGCACGTGGTTGGACCCGGCCGCGTAGTCCCCGAGGGAGACGGGGGCCCAGGGGCCGATGAAGATCGCGCCCGCGTTGCGCACGCGGTCGGCGACGGCGGCCGCGTCGGCGGTCTGGATCTCCAGGTGCTCGGCGCCGTACGCGTCGACCACGCGCAGGCCCTCCTCCACGCCGTCCACGAGGACGATCGCGGACTGCCGGCCGTTCAGCGCGGGGACGATCCGGTCGTCGATGTGCTTGGTGGCGGCGACCTGGGTCTTCAGCTCGGCCTCGACCGCGTCGGCCAGCTCCACCGAGTCGGTGACGAGGACGGCGGCGGCCAGCGGGTCGTGCTCGGCCTGGCTGATCAGGTCGGCGGCGACGTGCACCGGGTCGGCCGTCTCGTCGGCGAGGACCGCGATCTCGGTCGGGCCCGCCTCGGCGTCGATGCCGATCTTGCCGGTGAAGAAGCGCTTGGCGGCGGCGACCCAGATGTTGCCCGGCCCGGTCACCATGTTGGCGGGCGGGCAGGACTCGGTGCCGTAGGCGAACATCGCCACGGCGGTGGCGCCACCGGCCGCGTACACCTCGTCCACGCCGAGCAGGGCGCAGGCGGCGAGGATGGTCGGGTGCGGGAGGCCCCCGGCTGGGTCATTTTCAAAAACGGGGGCCTGCGCGGGCGAGGCGAGCGCGATGGACTCGACCCCGGCCTCCTGCGCGGGCACCACGTTCATGATCACGGAGGAGGGGTAGACCGAGCGGCCGCCGGGCGCGTAGAGCCCGACCCGGTCGACGGGCACCCACTTCTCGGTCACGGTGCCGCCGGGCACGACCTGAGTGGTGTGGTCGGTGCGGCGCTGGGCGCGGTGGACCATGCGGGCCCGGCGGATGGACTCCTCCAGGGCCGCGCGCACGGCGGGGTCGAGGGCGTCGAGCGCGTCGGTGAGCGCCTGGGCCGGGACACGGACGGATTCCAGCCGTACTCCGTCGAACCTCTCCGCGAAGTCGATCAGCGCCGCGTCGCCACGATGATGCACGGCCTCGCAGATCGGACGCACCTTCTCCAGGGCGGCCGAGACGTCGAAGTCGGCTCGGGGCAGCAGGTCGCGCAGTGCGGGGCCCTCGGGGAGGGCGTCGCCGCGCAGATCGATTCGGGAGATCACAGTCCCAATTCTCTCAGACCGGCGCAGCGGGCCGTCCGCACGTATCAGTGGCTGATACGACCCGTGGGACAACCGGTGACACCTCGTGGGACAACCGGTGACACAGAGCGTGGCCAAAACGCCGTCACGTGGTGTGTTGCGGAGGTCACCGGGCGGGCATCAGCGGCGTACGGGTGGCCGAGGACGAAGAGGGGGCCGCTGTGACCGATGGGGCCGGGCAGGGCACCGGAGGCCTTCCGGAGGATCTGACCCCCGCCGAGGCGGGCATGTGGCAGGCATTCCGCGACGGCAGTCTGTACGACCTGACCTGCGGGGACGCCGCTGTGGACGATCCGCACGGCGACTACCTGTGGGGTCCTGGACGCAGTGTGCGGGCGCGGATCGTGTCCTGGCTGCTGCTGGACGGGCCGCCCGCGCTCGCGGGCCGGGTGGCCGCGCTGAAGCTGTGCGGGGTGCGGATCACCGGCACGCTGGACGTGGCGGGCGGCACGGTGACGCCGTACGTGGAGCTGCGCGGCTGCCGTTTCGACGACGAGGTCCGGATGCCGGAGGCGCACTTCACGACCCTGCGCCTGGTGGACTGCGCGGTGCCGCGCCTTGAGGCAGCCCGGGTGCACACCGAGGGCGACCTCCATCTGCCGCGCTGCCACTTCCGCGAGGGCGTGCGGCTGACCGACGCCCAGATCGGCACCGATCTGCTGCTCAACCAGGCCGTCGCGCACCGTGACCGCAGCGGACGGTCCCTCGCGGGGGACGGCATGAGCGTGGGCCAGGACCTCCAGGCGGAGATGCTGGAGTCCTACGGCGAGCTGAGCCTGCGCGGCGCGACGGTCGGGGTGTCGCTGAGCCTGCGCGGGGCCCGGCTGGTCAACCCGTACGCGCGGCGCGCGCTGAACGCCCCGCAGCTCACCGTGGGCCGCACGCTGTACATGACCCCGGCCGGGGTGGGCAGCCCGCTGCTGAGCGGGACCACACCGGCGCGCGGGACCCGGGTGCAGCCCTTCGAGTGCCGGGGCGGGGTGCGCCTGGACGACGGGCGCTTCGGGGACGCGGTGGACCTGGAGCGGGCCCGGTTCGTGCTCGGCGACGACCAG
Source organism: Streptomyces sp. SID4985 (assembly GCF_009863025.1). Classification (GTDB taxonomy): domain Bacteria; phylum Actinomycetota; class Actinomycetes; order Streptomycetales; family Streptomycetaceae; genus Streptomyces. The sequence goes on from NZ_WWIR01000009.1 coordinate 12,057, forward strand.
GAGGTGTCTTTGCGCCGGGTTCAGACGCCCGAGCTGCGCTTCCTCGGGGACCGTCCGTCGCGCGGGCGCGTGGTGCTCTCCGGCGCCCGGATCGTGAACCTGGTGGACCACGCGGGCAGCTGGCCGGAGCCGGGCAACCTCCAGATGGGCGGCTTCGCGTACGAGAACCTGGTGCCGAGGGGGCCGTTCCCGCTGACCCGGCGCCTGGACTGGGTGGCGGCGGCGACCGCCGAGTACCACCCGGAGCCGTACGAGCGGCTGGCGGCCGTGCTGCGGGCGGCCGGGGAGGACGAGGACGCGCGCGAGGTGCTGCTCGCCAAGCAGCGCAGACGCCGCGAGACGCTGCCGCTCGCGGCCAAGCTCTGGGGGTACGCGCAGGACTGGGCGGTGGCGTACGGCTACCGGCCGGGGCGGGCCGCGGTGTGGATGGCGGTGCTGTGGGCGGCGGGGACGCTGGCGTTCCGGCACGCCGGGCACCACCCGACGGACCCGGACACGCACCCCGCCTGGAGCCCGGCGCTGTTCACCCTGGATCTGCTGCTGCCGGTGGTGGACCTCGGCATGGCGGGCCAGTGGCGGCTGCGCGGGGCCTGGCCCTGGCTGGTGGCGGCGCTGATCCTGCTCGGCTGGGTGCTGGCGACGGCGGTGGCGGCGGGGGCCACGAGACTGCTGCGACGGGGGTGAGCGGCGGTACGGCGGGGCCGGGTGGGACGGGAGTCGCGGGTGGGGCGCGAGTCGAAGGAGCGGACATTTCATCGGGCTCCCGACAAGACCGCAGAAGTCACCTTTTTACCCTGTCTTGACCTGGCGCGATACAACCTTCGAGGACTTGCCTCAACCCTCTGGCGCGGCCGCGACCTGCGGACTTTCAATGGTCGACACCATGGTTCCACTGCCCGCGTTCCTCCGCCCCACCCGGAAGACACGACGCGCCGCGCGCCCGGCCGGCCCCATCCCGGCCGCCGACGACGCCGTCCTCGACGCGCCGGACGACCACCTCTCCCCCGTGCTCGTCGCCGCCGCCCGCGGTGAGTACGAACCCGCCGCCGCCCTGCTCGCCGCGACCCGCGCGGCGGCCCGCTGGGAGGACCGGGACGGCTACGCGCGGCGCCTGGCCGCCTTCGCCCACGCGCGCCCCGAGTGGTTCGACGCCTGGTGTACGGCCGCCCCGGACGAC
>NZ_WWIR01000072.1 GCF_009863025.1 Streptomyces sp. SID4985
CAGTTCGCCGGACTGGCTCTGCCCCCCGCCGCTCGGGCCGCTGACGTCGTTCGCGGACGAGATCGCGGCGGTGCGGGCGGCCGATCCGGAGGCGGCGCGGGCGGAGACGGCGCGTTCGCTGGCCTGTACGCCGGGGGCCCTGGAGTCGGCGCGCGGCCGGGCGTGGCTCGCGGACCCCGCGCGGATGGTGCGGGAGCTGGCTGACCTTCTGGAGGCGGCCTGGCGGGTGCTGGTGGCGCCGGAGTGGCGCCGGCTGCGGGCGCTCCTGGAGGCGGACGTGGCCTTCCATTCGCGCAGGCTGGCCGAGGTGGGCCTGGGCGCGCTGCTGCCGGAGCTGGACGGACGGCTGTCCTGGGACGGGCGGACGCTGACGCTGCCGCACGGGCGGTACGCGCGCGATCTCGGCGGCCGGGGTCTGCTGCTGATGCCGAGCGTGTTCTGCTGGCCGGACGTGATCACCGGTTTCGAGGCGCCGTGGCAGCCGATGCTGGTGTATCCGGCGCGGGGCATCGGCGAGCTGTGGACCGAGCCCGCCGGGCGGACCCCGCAGGCGCTGGTACGGCTCCTCGGACGCAACCGCGCGGCCGTCCTGACCGCGCTCGGCGAACCGGCGACGACCTCGGCCCTGGCCCACCGGCTCGGCCTCGCCCCCTCCTCGGTCTCGGACCATCTGACGGTCTTGAAGGCGGCGGGCCTGCTTACCGCGACCCGGCACGGCCACCAGGTGCTGTACGCGCGCACCCCGCTCGGCACGGCACTGACGGCCGGGGCCGCCTGAGTCAGCTCGCCTGCTCCTCCAGGGTCCGCAGGACACCCGGGGTGCGGGGCTGGGTGACGGGCGAGCGCAGACAGCGGCGGGCCGCCGGGGTGCCGGGGAGCGGGGACTTGAACAGGGCGGCGGAGAGGACGAGCACCAGCAGCAGGGGGCACAGGAAGGCGAGCACGGGGGCGAGGGGGCCGAGCAGCGGGAGCATGGGCTCCAGGCCGAGCCCGGCCGCACAGGCGGTCAGGACGAGGGTGCGTACGGCGAGTTCGGCCAGCCAGTTGGCGAGGGCGCGCTCGGGGGTGATGCCCCGCTCCAGCCACAGCCGCAGCCGGTCGAAGGACCAGGCGGTGGCCCAGACCGTGAGCGGGCGCAGCAGCAGCCGGTCGGCGAGGGCGCCGGGCCTGCCCCAGCGGGGGCGGTAGTCGTAGCCCGTGAGGAAGCGGACGCCATGGGCGTCGGGGACGTAGCGCCAGTAGCCCCTGCCCTCGGCGAGCGGGGAGAGGGGGTGCGCGGAGGTGAAGCGCAGGGCGGAGGTGCGGGTGCCGTCGGGGCGTTCGCGCTCGTCGGCGGCGAGCCCGGTGCCGTGGACGGTGAGGAACGGCAGCAGCCGGGCGCGGTAGCGGAAGGGGCGCGGCGCGGTCCGCGGAGCGGGGTGGGGAAGGTACTCGATCTCGCCGATCCTGAGGTCCCAGCGGCGGCGGTGGGCGGGGTCCTGGGTGCGGGTCCAGAGGTCGTCCAGATCGGTGCGGATGTGCGTCTCTATGTAGAGACCCATGTGGTGTTCCCCCACGTCGGAGCGGTGTTTCAGGCTCAAACTACCCGGAGGATCATGCTGTCTTCGCCGCCGTGGCGGCCGGACCGGGCGGGGGACGACCGGACCCCGGCCGCCAGGGGCGGGCCGGGGTCCGGGTGGGGGGCGTCGCGGGATGTCACCCGGCCAGGTGACGCTCCACGGTCTCGACCTTCGAGGTGAGGCCGTCGGTGACACCGGGGCGGATGTCGGCCTTGAGGACGAGGGAGACGCGCGGGGCCCGGGCCTCGACGGCGGCGACGGCGCGCCGGACGACGTCCATGACCTCATGCCACTCACCCTCGATCGAGGTGAACATGGCGTCGGTGCGGTGGGGCAGGCCCGACTCGCGGACCACGCGGACGGCGTCGGCGACGTACTCCCCCACGTCCTCGCCGACACCGAGGGGCGTCACGGAGAAGGCGACGATCATGCGTTCACGACTCCCTCGCGGCGGGCGCGGGCGGCCATGACGGCGGCCTCGGACTCACGGCGCAGCCTGCGCTCGGCGAAGAAGCCGCCGGTGGGCAGGACGGAGAGGACGAAGTAGAGCGCGGCGGTGCCGAAGCTCCACTTGGCGCGGTTCCAGGCGTCGATCCAGAAGAGCACGTAGAGGACGAACAGCACGCCGTGGACCGCGCCCATCACGGGGACGGCGTTGAAGTCCGTGGTCCGCTTCAGCACCGAGCAGACGAGCAGGATCAGGAAGGACACGGCCTCGGGCGCCGAGACCAGTCGCAGGCGTCGGATGGCGGATGCTGTCTTGAGGTCCACGGGTCACCTTCGGTGGGGGAGGTCGCTGGGGCGTGGGCGCGGTCGCCCGGTGAGCGGCTCATGATCCTTTGTGAACGGAAGCACAAGCGTCGCCACATTGTGGCAAACAGTGCCCCTAGGGGTGCGGTCAGGGTCGTTCTCCACCCGGGGGCCCTGTTCTCTCCACCCGGCCGGGGGCTACTTTCGCGGTGTGGCGACGTTCCGACTACAGGGCAGCAAGGTGCTCGCCGTCGACATGACCGGGGATGCCGTGAAGGCGAAGAACGGCTCCATGGTCGCGTACGACGGGCAGATGGCCTTCAAGAAGCTGAGCGGCGGTGGCGAGGGTCTGCGGGGCATGGTGACCCGGCGGCTGACCGGCGAGCAGATGACGGTGATGGAGGTGAGGGGGCAGGGGACCTGCTGGTTCGCGGACCGGGCGTCCGAGATCAATCTCGTGACACTCCGGGGCGACAAGCTCTGGGTGGAGTCGAGCAATCTGCTGGCGACGGACGCGGGGCTGCGCACGGGTACGGCGTTCACGGGCCTGCGCGGCGCCTCGCAGGGCAACGGCCTGTTCACCACGACCGTCGAGGGCAACGGCCAGGCGGCTCTGCTGTCCGACGGCCCGGCGGTGGTGCTCCGGGTCTCGCCGCAGTACCCGCTGACGGTGGACCCGGGGGCGTACATCGCCCACCAGGGGGATGTACGGCAGTCCTTCCAGTCGGGCGTGACGTTCCGCACGCTCCTCGGGGAGGGCGGCGGCGAGGCGTTCCAGATCCGTTTCGAGGGCGACGGGCTGGTGTACGTCCAGCCGAGCGAGCGGAACACGATCGCGGGGGATCTGTGACATGGGCTTCCGGGAGATCAACTCGAAGATGATCGAGGCGACGGTCTCGCCCGGCGCGCGGCTGTTCAGCCAGCGCGGGGCGATGCTCGCCTACCGCGGGGAGGTGTCGTTCACCCCCAGCGTCCAGAGCGGGCAGGGCGGCGTCATGTCGATGCTCGGGCGCCGGGTGGCGGGCGAGGCGGCCCCGCTGATGTCGGTCGAGGGCAGCGGCACGGTGTTCTTCGGGCACGGCGGCCACCATGTGCAGGTGATCAACCTGACCGGCGACACGCTCTACGTGGAGGCGGACCGGCTGCTGGCCTTCGAGGGCTCGCTGCGGCAGGGCACGATGTTCATGGGCTCGCAGGGCGGCGTCATGGGCATCGTCCGGGGCCAGGCGACCGGCCAGGGGCTGTTCACCACCACGCTCCAGGGCCATGGCGCGGTCGCCGTGATGGCGCACGGCGGTGTCTTCGGGATACCGATCACCCCGCAGCGCCCGGTCCATGTGGACCCCCAGGCGTACGTCGCCCATCACGGCGAGGTCCGCAACCGGCTCTCCACCGCGCTCGGCTGGCGCGACATGGTGGGCCGGGGCTCCGGCGAGGCGTTCCAGCTGGAGCTGAGCGGCAGCGGCACGGTCTATGTCCAGGCATCGGAGGAGAAGCTGTGAGCGCGTACGCGGGTGCCGGGGGGCCGGTGGTGTTCGACCCCGTGACCCTGCCGGCCGACGACAACGTGAACCCGTACACGTTCTGCGTGGAGCTCAAGGGCAGTCAGTGGTTCCTGCAGAAGGGGAAGATGATCGCCTATTACGGGGCGATCGAGTTCAACGGCATCGGGCACGGGCGGCTGGACCGGCTGGTGCGTTCCTCGTTCCATTCGCCATTGCACGCGAGCGACTGGGTCGTGGCGGAGGGCTCGGGCAAGATGCTGCTCGCGGACCGGGCGTTCGACGTGAACTCGTACGACCTGGACGAGGGCAATCTGACCGTTCGCGCAGGCAACTTGATCGCTTTCCAGCCAAGCTTGGCACTCAAACAGTCGATCGTGCCCGGCTTTCTCACACTGATCGGCACGGGGAAATTCGTGGCCGCCTCCAACGGCCCGGTGGTGTTCATGGAGCCCCCGATCCGGGTGGACCCCCAGGCACTGGTCGGCTGGGCCGACTGCCCGTCACCCTGCCATCACTACGACCACGGCTATCTGACCGGCGTGCTGGGCGGTCTACGTGCGATGACGGGGCTGGGCGGGGCCTCCGGGGAGGAGCACCAGTTCGAGTTCGTCGGCGCCGGGACGGTGCTGCTGCAGTCGACCGAGGTGCTGATGGCGGAGCGGGAGACGGGTGCGGTTCCGTCCGAACCGGGGGTACCCGGAGGGGGTGGAGCGGCGCCCGGCGGCCCTGTCACAGGGACCTCAGGAGTACCGCGCCTTCCCGGACAGCTGGGGGATCTCCAGCGTCGCTTCGGGCTGTGAGCGGTAGTCTGCGGAGTGTGACGTCGAACGCGTGCGCACAGTCACATCACCCAGAGTAGTTCGTCATTCAACATCTTAGGTAGACTTCATTCATGGAGACCGAGACGGCCACGCACTGGCTGACCGATGCGGAGCAGTGCGCCTGGCGCACCCACCTGGAGGTCAACAGGCTGTTGACGTACCAGCTCGAAAAGGATCTGCAACCGTTCGGACTGACCATGAACGATTACGAGATCCTCGTCAATCTGTCCGAGTCCGAGGACATGCGGTTGCGGATGAGCGATCTCGCCACCGCCACCCTCCAGTCCAAGAGCCGGCTCTCGCACCAGATCACCCGCATGGAGAACGCGGACCTGGTGCGCCGGGAGAACTGTGAGTCGGACCGGCGCGGACTGTATGCCGTGCTGACCGATCACGGCCTGGAGACGATGAAGAAGGTCGCGCCCCACCATGTGTCCTCGGTGCGCCGCCACTTCATCGACCTGCTCTCCCCCGACGCCCTCCAGGACCTGAACAAGTCCCTCAAGCCCGTCGCGGAGCATCTGCGCACCCAACGCGGCCGCCTCTGACACCCACCAGAGCGGCCGGGCGAAGGCGCGGTATCCCGGCCAACCCGCCGGACCGCGCCTCCGCCCCGGGCGGCCTCGGCCGCCGACTCCCGCCTACCGCACGGCGGGCACCCCGGACGCACCGGCCTCGCCGGTGGGCGCTTCCGACACCCCGGCCACACCGGCGGCCGTTCCTGGCACCTCGGCTTCCGAGACCCCGGCTTCTGCCATCCCGGCCCCGGTGACGGACCCCCCGCCCGGCCCTCGCGCGACGACGGTGACAGCCGCCGCGGCCAGCGACGCGGCACCGGCCAGCGCGAAGCACAGGGGCAGCGGCAGCCGGCCGATCAGCGCCCCCGCCACCAGCGCCCCGCTCGAATTGCCCCCGTTCACCGCCATGTTCACCCAGGCTCCGGCCTGGGTGCGGGCGCCCTGCGGCGCCATCTCGTCGGCCAGCAGATACGAGGTGGTCAGCGTCGGGGCGATGAAAACGCCCGTGAGGACCATGGCCGCGGTGAGGGTCCACAGGTCGGGCGCGAGACCCGCCGCCGCGATCATCAGGCCCAGCCCCGCCGTGAAGCGGGCCAGCCGTGCCCGCGCGGACAGCCGCCAGTCGATCGCACCGTTCGCGAGACCGCCCAGCGCGCTGCCGACCGAGAGGGCGCCCAGTGCCCAGGGGACGAACGCGGTGTCGTAGGAGCCCCGCTCGGCGTAGGCGGTCACCAGCAGTTCCACCCCGCTCAGCGCGAGCCCGGCCCCCGCCGCCACGACGACCGGGACCAGCAGCCCCGACACCCCGCGCGACCCGGTCCGGCGGGACGTGGCGCGTCGCTCCGTGCCCGGCCCCGTGCGCGACCCCGTGCGCGGCCCGGTCATCGCCGGGGACGTGATGAACGCGGCCGTCCCGCCGACGATCAGCAGCGCGCCCAGCAGGATGCCGGAGGCCGGGGGCGCCCAGGTGATGAGGACGCCCACCAGGACCGGACCGGAGACGAAGAGCAGTTCCTCGGCGACTCCGTCGAGGCTGTAGGCGCGGCGCTGCAGATGCCGGTCGGTGACGAGTTCGGACCACAGCGCGCGCATGACCGGTCCCAGCGGGGGCGCGCAGGCGCCCGCGAGCGCGGCGGCCGCGCCGATGAGCGCCGCCGGGGCACCCGGGCGCCAGAGAAGCGCGGCCAGGACGCAGAGCAGGACGGCGTACAACGTGGCCATGGGCAGCAGGGCGCGGCGCGCGCCGTACCGGTCGACCAGGGACGCGCGCAGCGGCATCAGGAAGACCGCCGCGCCGCCGAACAGGGACATCACCATGCCGGAGACGGCGTAGGACCCGGTGGCGCGGTTGACGGAGAGCAGGACGGCGAGCGGGGCGACGCCGTAGGAGAAGCGGCCGGTGAGTGCGGCGGCGAAGGTGCGGCGCGCGTGCGGGACGCGGAGGACGGCGGCGTACGAGGGCGCGGCGGGGCGCGCGGAAGCGGGCGCGGACATGCGCGGGGTTCCTCACGGGAGGCGGGACAGGGCGCGACGGTGCGCCGCGCGAGGTGCCGGCCGTGTGCCGGGAACCCGCGCGGGCATGGGCGCGCGCTATGCCAAGAGGAGGAACATGTGGATCAAGCTAACAGCGGGAGCGGCGGAGCGGTAGCGGTTTCCCGGAAGCGGTCCCGGGCCCCGGTCGGGGGCCGACGGCCGGGCCCGCGTCGGTTCTCCCCAGGTCCCGCGCCGGTTCTTCCCAGGTTCCCGCGCCGGTTCTCCCCGGTCTCCCGGGTCAGTTCTCCCCCGGCTCCCGGGTCAGTCCGGCGAGCAGCTGGTCCGCCGCCGCGTACGGGTCCAGTTCGCCCGTGGCGACGCGTCCCGCGAGGCTGGGGAGGTGGTGGGCGCCGTGGAGGTCGCCGATGCGCTCGCGCAGGGCCGTGACCGCGATCGTCTCGACCTCGCGGGCGGCGCGGGCGCGGCGGCGTTCGGTGAGGACGCCGTGCTCCTCCATCCAGGCCCGGTGCTTCTCCAGGGCCTCCACGACCTCGTCGACGCCCTCGGAGCGGGCGGCGACCGTCTTGACGATGGGCGGGCGCCAGTCGCCGGGGCCGCGGGCCTCGCCGAGGCCGAGCATGTGGTTCAGCTCGCGGGCGGTGGCGTCAGCGCCGTCGCGGTCGGCCTTGTTGACGACGTACACGTCGCCGATCTCCAGGATTCCGGCCTTGGCCGCCTGGATGCCGTCGCCCATGCCGGGGGCCAGCAGGACGACGGAGGTGTCGGCCTGGGAGGCGATCTCGACCTCCGACTGGCCCACGCCGACGGTCTCCACGAGGATCACGTCGCAGCCCGCCGCGTCCAGGACGCGGATCGCCTGCGGGGCGGCCCAGGCGAGGCCGCCGAGGTGGCCGCGCGTGGCCATGGAGCGGATGTAGACGCCGGGGTCGGAGGCGTGGTCGGACATGCGGACCCGGTCGCCGAGCAGGGCGCCGCCGGAGAACGGGGAGGACGGGTCGACGGCGAGGACGCCGACCCGCTTGCCCTGCTTGCGGTAGGCGGTGACGAGCGCGGAGGTGGTGGTCGACTTGCCGACGCCCGGCGAGCCGGTCAGCCCGACGACGTAGGCGTTGCCGGTCAGCGGGGCCAGCGCCGCCATGACCTCCCTGAGCTGCGGGGACGCCCCCTCAACCAGGGAGATCAGCCGGGCGACGGCCCGGGGCCGCCCTTCTCGCGCCTCGGCCACCAGAGAGGAGACGTCCCGCATCGATACAGCTCCGTTCACTCGCACCGTCGGCCACTCGCGCCGACGGTCACTCATCACCGCCGGAAAAGGATTCCTCAGGCCTTCGGTACCCGCACGATCAGCGCGTCACCCTGCCCGCCGCCCCCGCACAGCGCGGCCGCGCCGACCCCGCCGCCCCGGCGCTTGAGCTCCAGCGCCAGGTGCAGGACGAGCCGGGCGCCGGACATGCCGATCGGGTGGCCGAGGGCGATGGCGCCGCCGTTGACGTTCACCTTTTCCGTGGACACGCCGAGGTCGTTCATTGACTGCACGGCGACCGCCGCGAACGCCTCGTTGATCTCGATCAGGTCGAGGTCCGCGACCGCCAGGCCCTCCTTCTTCAGGGCGTGCTGGATCGCGTTGGACGGCTGCGACTGGAGCGAGTTGTCCGGCCCGGCCACGTTGCCGTGCGCGCCGATCTCCGCGAGCCACTCCAGGCCCAGCTCCTCGGCCTTGGCCTTGCTCATCACGACCACGGCGGCGGCGCCGTCCGAGATCTGCGAGGCGGACCCGGCGGTGATGGTGCCGTCCTTGGCGAAGGCCGGCCGCAGCTTGCCGAGCGACTCGGCGGTGGTGTCGCCCCGGATGCCCTCGTCCTTGCTGAAGAGCACCGGCTCGCCCTTGCGCTGCGGGATCTCCACCGGGGTGATCTCGGCCTCGAACAGGCCGTTCTTCTGCGCGGCGGCGGCCCGCTGGTGGGACAGCGCGGCGATCTCGTCCTGCTCGGGGCGGCCGATGCCGAGCCGGGTGTTGTGCTTCTCGGTGGACTCGCCCATGGCGATGCCCTCGAAGGAGTCGGTCAGCCCGTCGTGGGCCATGGAGTCGAGCATCTCGACGGCGCCGTACTTGTAGCCCTCACGGGACTTGGGCAGCAGATGCGGGGCGTTGGTCATGGACTCCTGGCCGCCCGCGACCACGATGTCGAACTCGCCCGCGCGGATCAGCTGGTCCGCGAGCGCGATCGCGTCGAGCCCGGAGAGGCACACCTTGTTGATGGTGAGCGCCGGGACGCTCATCGGGATGCCCGCCTTGACCGCCGCCTGGCGGGCCGGGATCTGGCCCGCGCCGGCCTGGAGCACCTGGCCCATGATCACGTACTGGACCTGGTCGCCGCCGATGCCGGCGCGGTCGAGAGCGGCCTTGATGGCGAAGCCGCCCAGGTCGGCACCCGAGAAGGACTTCAGCGAACCGAGCAACCGTCCCATGGGCGTCCGCGCGCCCGCGACGATCACAGAGGTGGTCGTTCCAGAAGACATGAGCTGCGATCCCCTTACCGGCCTGCACAGCCGAGGAGTGAACGAGGGTTTACTTCGAATGTACTGACCGGTACCGGAAGACGTCACCGGGCGTACGGTGTGATCGCGCGCACGTTGCGTAACCACCTCGCACGCGCTGCACTGAAAACATGCTGACGCGAATCGACCACATCGGGATCGCCTGCCACGACCTCGACGCCACCGTCGAGTTCTACCGGACCACCTACGGCTTCGAGGTGTTCCACACCGAGGTGAACGAAGAGCAGGGCGTGCGCGAGGCCATGCTCAAGATCAACGAGACGTCCGACGGCGGCGCCTCCTACCTGCAGCTCCTGGAGCCGACCCGCGAGGACTCCGCGGTCGGCAAATGGCTCGCCAAGAACGGGGAGGGCGTCCATCACATCGCCTTCGGTACGGCGGATGTGGACGCGGACTCCGAGGAGATCCGCGGCAAGGGCGTACGCGTTCTGTACGACGAGCCACGACGTGGGTCCATGGGGTCGAGGATCACCTTCCTGCACCCGAAGGATTGCCACGGAGTCCTGACAGAACTGGTCACTTCGGCCTCGGTTGAGTCACCTGACCACTGACCTTCGTACATAAGGGCCGGTAGGGTTGGGGGCGGTCGTCTCCGAACACGGGGGACGACCGATGCCGGGGTCCGGGTTGGGGGACGAGCGTCGGGGCAGCAGCCCGTGCTCCGCCGATGATCTGACACCATTCCCCGGGGGCCCCGTTCGGCGGACGGACGGAGCTCGTTGGAGAAGCTGACCAGGGGACGGATGGGACCGCGCAGTGCGGGGCTACGAGAGCCAGGAGCGAGAGCCGGCGGCTGACGTCGACCACCTCTCTCGGTTCGAGGCCGAGATGAAGCGGCTGAAGACCGAGCGGGAAAAGGCGATCCAGCACGCCGAGGACCTCGGCTACCAGGTCGAGGTGCTGCGCGCCAAGCTGCACGAGGCGCGCCGCACCCTCATGACCAGGCCCTCCTACGAGGGCGGCGACATCGGCTATCAGGCCGAGCAGTTGCTGCGTAATGCCCAGGTGCAGGCCGAGCAGTTGCGGCAGGACGCGGAGCGGGAGCTGAGTCAGGCCCGCGCGCAGACCCAGCGCATCCTGCAGGAGCACGCCGAGCAGGCGGCCCGGCTGCAGGCGGAGCTGCACCAGGAGGCGGTCACTCGTCGCCAGCAGCTCGACCAGGAGCTGGCGGAGCGCAGGCAGACCGTCGAGTCGCACGTCAACGAGAACGTGGCGTGGGCCGAGCAGCTGCGCGCCCGTACCGAGCAGCAGGCGCGCCGGCTGCTCGACGAGTCCCGCGCCGAGACCGAGCAGGCGATGGCCGCCGCCCGCGCGGAGGCCGAGCGGCTGACGCGGGAGGCCCGCGACCGGCTGCGCAACGAC
>NZ_WWIR01000073.1 GCF_009863025.1 Streptomyces sp. SID4985
CGGAGCCGTCGTCGATCAGGGCCAGCTCGGCACCGACCTCGACGGTCTCGTCCTCGGCGACCTTGATGGACGCCAGCACGCCGGAGACGGGCGAGGGGATCTCGGTGTCGACCTTGTCGGTCGACACCTCGAGCAGCGGCTCGTCGGCCTCGACGCGCTCGCCCTCGGCCTTCAGCCAGCGGGTGACAGTGCCCTCGGTGACGCTCTCACCGAGCGCCGGAAGGGTTACGGAAACCGCCATGGTTTCGGTTGCTCCTTAAGGAATTGCGGAAGTCTGTGTCGTCGCGCCCGGGGGCCGATGGCTCAGTCGTGGGCGTGCAGCGGCTTGCCGGCCAGCGCCAGGTGCGCCTCGCCGAGCGCCTCGTTCTGCGTCGGGTGGGCGTGGATGAGCTGGGCGACCTCGGCCGGCAGCGCCTCCCAGTTGTAGATCAGCTGGGCCTCGCCGACCTGCTCGCCCATGCGGTCGCCGACCATGTGGACGCCGACCACGGCACCGTCCTTGACCTGGACGAGCTTGATCTCGCCCGCGGTCTTCAGGATCTTGCTCTTGCCGTTGCCCGCCAGGCTGTACTTCAGAGCGACGACCTTGTCCGCGCCGTAGATCTCCTTGGCCTTGGCCTCGGTGATGCCCACGGAGGCGACCTCCGGGTGGCAGTACGTCACGCGGGGGACACCGTCGTAGTCGATCGGGACGGTCTTCAGACCGGCCAGGCGCTCCGCCACCAGGATGCCCTCGGCGAAGCCGACGTGCGCGAGCTGGAGGGTCGGGACGAGGTCACCGACGGCCGAGATGGTCGGCACGTTGGTGCGCATGTACTCGTCGACCAGGACGTAGCCGCGGTCCATCGCGACGCCCTGCTCCTCGTAGCCCAGACCCTGCGACACCGGGCCGCGGCCGACGGCGACGAGCAGGACCTCGGCCTCGAACACCTTGCCGTCGGCGAGGGTGACCTTGACGCCGTCCTGGGTGTACTCGGCCTTCTCGAAGAAGGTGCCGAGGTTGAACTTGATGCCGCGCTTGCGGAAGGCGCGCTCAAGGAGCTTGGAGGAGTTCTCGTCCTCGACCGGCACCAGGTGCTTGAGACCCTCGATGACGGTCACGTCGGCGCCGAAGGACTTCCAGGCCGAGGCGAACTCGACGCCGATGACACCGCCGCCGAGGATGATCGCGGACTTGGGCACGCGGTCCAGGACGAGGGCGTGGTCGGAGGAGATGATCCGGTCGCCGTCGATCTCCAGGCCCGGCAGCGACTTCGGCACGGAGCCGGTCGCGAGCAGGACGTGACGGCCCTGAATGCGCTGGCCGTTGACGTCCACGGAGGTGGGGGAGGACAGCCGGCCCTCGCCCTCGATGTACGTCACCTTGCGCGAGGCGATCAGACCCTGGAGGCCCTTGTAGAGGCCCGAGATCACGTCGTCCTTGTACTTGTGGACGGCCGGGACGTCGATGCCCTCGAAGGTGGCCTTCACACCGAACTGCTCGCTCTCGCGGGCCTGGTCGGCGATCTCGCCCGCGTGCAGCAGGGCCTTGGTGGGGATGCAGCCCCGGTGCAGGCAGGTGCCGCCGACCTTGTCCTTCTCGATCAGGGCGACGTCCAGGCCCAGCTGCGCTCCGCGCAGGGCGGCGGCGTAACCACCGCTGCCACCGCCGAGGATCACTAGGTCGAAAACGGTGCTGGCGTCGTTCGCCACGTCACGTCCTCCATGCATGTGCGCCGTACGCCGGTCGTCGGTGACCGGCAGGCGGCTGGTGTCCGGCCGCTTGATGCTTCGGCCCTCGGGTGGGGCCCTGTCCTGCCGGGCTCCATCTTTGCACTTGTCCGGGGTGGTCCATACGCCGGGCCGGGGTGTGAGACGCCCCACGTCCGCTCCGGCCGTGCCGGGACGAAAAAGGGGCGCGCGGCCGCGTCGATGCGCGGCCGCGCGCCCCTCGGACCGACCGGCCCCGCGCTCACCTGGGGCGGAGCCGTGTCAGGGGTGGTGCCAGGGGGTGTCTCCGTGGGTGGTTCAGCCCAGGTCGCCGTCGGCGGTCAGCTCGGCGAGCCGAACCAGCGTGCGGACCGCGGAACCGGTGCCGCCCTTCGGGGTGTAGCCGAAGGGGCCGCCCTCGTTGAAGGCCGGGCCCGCGATGTCCAGGTGCGCCCAGGTGATGTTCTCGCCGACGAACTCACGCAGGAACAGACCGGCGACCAGGCCGCCGCCCATCCGCTCGCCCATGTTCGCGATGTCCGCGACGGGGGAGTCCATGCCCTTGCGCAGGTGCTCGGGGAGCGGCATCTGCCAGGCCGGCTCGCCGACCTCCTCGGCCACGTCGTGCAGCGAGGCGCGGAAGGCGTCGTCGTTCGCCATGATGCCGAAGGTGCGGTTGCCGAGCGCCAGCACCATGGCGCCGGTGAGCGTGGCCACGTCCACGATCGCGTCCGGCTCCTCGGCCGAGGCGGCCCACAGCGCGTCCGCGAGGACGAGGCGGCCCTCGGCGTCGGTGTTGAGCACCTCGACGGTCTTGCCGCTGTACATGCGCAGCACGTCGCCCGGGCGGACGGCGGAGCCCGACGGCATGTTCTCGGCGAGCGCCAGCCAGCCGGTCACGTTGACCTTGAGGCCGAGGCGGGCGGCGGAGACGACCGCGGCGAACACGGCGGCGGCACCGGCCATGTCGCACTTCATCGTCTCGTTGTGCCCGGCGGGCTTGAGCGAGATGCCGCCCGAGTCGTAGGTGATGCCCTTGCCGACGAAGGCGAGGTGCTTCTCGGCCTCGGGGTGCGTGTAGGCCAGCTTGACCAGGCGCGGGGTGGAGGCGGAGCCGCCGCCGACGCCCATGATGCCGCCGTAGCCGCCCTCGACCAGGGCCGCGTCGTCGAGCACCTCGATCTGCAGGCCGTGCTCGTCGGCGGCGGCGCGCGCGATGGCCGCGAACGCCTCCGGGTCGAGGTCGTTCGGCGGGGTGTTGACCAGGTCGCGGGCGCGGTTCAGCTCCTCGCTGACCGCGACGGCGCGGGCCAGGGCCGCGTCGTTGTCGTCGCCCTCGGCGGTCAGGACGACGGCCTCGGCCAGCGGGGCGTTCTTCGCCTCGCCGTCCTCGGCCTTCTCCTTGTAGACGTCGAAGGCGTAGGCGCCGAGCAGCGCGCCCTCGGCGATCGCGGCGACGGCACCGGGGCCGTCCACGGGCAGCGCGAACGCGGCCTTGCCGGTC
>NZ_WWIR01000074.1 GCF_009863025.1 Streptomyces sp. SID4985
ACCAGCTCCAGCTGGACGTGTACGGCGAGGTGATGGACTCCCTGTGGCTCGCACGCCAGTCGGGCCTGTCGCCCCGGCCGCACATGTGGTCCCTGCAGCGCGCGCTGATCGACTTCCTGCGCTCCGCGTGGCGGCAGCCCGACGAGGGGCTGTGGGAGGTGCGCGGGGGCCGCCGGCAGTTCACGCACTCCAAGGTGATGGTGTGGGTGGCCGTCGACCGCGCCGTACGCACCCTGGAGGAGCACCCCGGCCTGGAGGGCGACCTCACGGGCTGGCGGGAGCTGCGGGACGACATCCACCGGGAGGTGTGCGCGAAGGCGTACGACCCGGAGCGCAACACCTTCACCCAGTACTACGGCTCGCGCACCCTGGACGCCGCGCTGCTGCTGATCCCGCGCGTCGGCTTCCTGCCGCCGGACGACCCCCGGGTGATCGGCACGGTGGACGCGATCCGCGCGGGCCTCGGCCAGGACGGCTTCGTACGCCGCTACGACACCGGGGGCCCGGTGGTGGACGGGCTGCCCGAGGGCGAGGGCGCCTTCCTGGCCTGCTCCTTCTGGCTGGCCGACGCCCTGCACCTGACCGGCCGCACCGAGGAGGCGCGGGATCTCTTCGCGCGGCTGGTCGACCTGTCCAACGACGTGGGGCTGCTGGCCGAGGAGTACGACCCGGTGTCCGGCTGCCAGCTGGGCAACTACCCACAGGCCTTCAGCCACATCGCCCTGGTGAACACCGCCCGGATCCTGTACGGGAGCGAGGGTGCAGGATAGGGCCATGGATCTTGGACTGAAGGACCGGGTGTACATCGTGACCGGGGCCACGCGGGGGCTCGGCAATGCCGCCGCGCGGCAGCTGGTCGCCGACGGGGCGAAGGTGGTCGTCAGCGGGCGGGACGAGAAGCGGGTGGCCGACGCGGCCGCCGAGCTGGGCCCGAACGCGGTGGGCGTGGCCGTCGGCAACGCCGATCCGGAGGCGCCGCAGAGGCTGATCGCGGCCGCCCGTGAGCACTTCGGGGGCTTCGACGGCATCCTCGTGAGCGTGGGCGGGCCGCCGCCCGGCTTCGTGGCGGACGTGACGGACGAGCAGTGGCGGGACGCCTTCGAGTCGGTGTTCCTGGGCGCGGTGCGCCTGGCCCGCGCGGCGGCGGCCGAGCTGGAGCCGGGCGGCGTCATCGGCTTCGTCCTGTCCGGCTCGGTGCACGAGCCGATCCCGGGGCTGACCGTCTCCAACGGGCTGCGCCCCGGGATCGCCGGGTTCGCGAAGTCCCTCGCGGACGAGCTGGGCCCGCGCGGCATCCGGGTCATCGGGCTGCTGCCGGGTCGTATCGACACCGACCGGGTGCGCGAGCTGGACAGCCTCTCCGCCGACCCCGAGGCGACCCGCACGGCCGCCGAGTCCCGTATCCCGCTGCGCCGTTACGGCACCCCGGAGGAGTTCGGCCGGGTGGCCGCCTTCCTGCTGTCCCCGGCGGCGTCCTATGTGACGGGCGTGATGGCGTCGGTGGACGGCGGGATGCGGCGCGGATTCTGACGTACCGTCAACTCCCCGCGTCGTTTCCGCGGGGAGTCAACTCCCTTGTCCCGGGCGTCAGGTGACGCGTCGCCCTGGGCGTCAGGTGACGCGTCCGGCGCGGTGCCGGATCACCCGCAGCCGGACCTCGGCGGGCAGCGCCGCGAGGCCCGCCGAGTCCCGGGCGCGGGCCAGGGGGCCGGAGGTGAACTCCGCGAGCGCGGCTCCGGGGGGCATGTCCGGCTCCAGCCGGAACCACGCCCGTACGGCGGGCGCGCCTCGGCGCCCGGTCAGCAGGACGTCGCTCTGGGCCATGCCCTCCTGTCCCGACGCGTCCCGCGAGAGGGCGTTCTGCAGGGCCGAGCCGCGCAGCCGGGCGGTGCCACCGTCGCCGGTGTCGACCCGGACCTCGGCCACGCGGTGACGGCGCAGCACCGACACCAGCCACCACACGCCGATCAGGAACAGGATCGCCAGGCCCGCGATGAGGGCGGGCCACCACCAGCCGGTGTCCCGGAAACTGGTGCGCTCGGCCCGGCTGAGCAGCACGTCGTGCGCGCTCGAGTGGACCCACCAGCGCGGGAAGGGCGCGCCGAGCCCCGCGGCGAGGACCACCCCGCCGAGAGCGAGCAGCAGCAGGCCCGCCACGGCGAGCAGGACCCGGTTGACCGTGCCGGTGCGCATCGCGCTCACCCTTTCCGTCCGGGACGGCGGACCCGTACCGACAGCTTCGGCGGGCGGCTCAGCCCCAGTTCGTGGACCGCGCCGTCGAGCGTGCTGTCCAGATCGGCGCGGACCTCGTCCGGTTCGCGGAAGTGCGAGACCACCTTCACGTCCGCCTTTCTGCGGCCGACCCGCACGTGTGCCTCGCGGACGCCGGAGACGTCCATGGCCCGGTCGCGCAGCAGCACGGCGGCCGCCTCGCGGCGCAGCGCGGCGCGCACGTCGGGGTGCGGGCGGCTCATGGGCAGCAGGCGGCGCAGTCCGGGCGTGAGGGCGAGGAGGAGCAGCCAGAGTCCGACGGCGGCGACGAAGGCGGCGC
>NZ_WWIR01000075.1 GCF_009863025.1 Streptomyces sp. SID4985
GAGGCGACCACCGCGTGGGCGCCGCGGCGGCGGGCGTCGCGGGTGGCGCGCAACGGCTCGTGGGAACCGGTGAGTTCGGCCAGTTCCCCGGCGTTCGGCTTGACGAGGTCGGGGCGGGCGGCGACGCCGCGGCGGAGGGGTTCGCCGCTGGTGTCCAGCAGGACCGGCACTCCGGCCGAGCGGGCCACCCGTATCAGCCCCGCGTACGCCCCCACCGGGACACCCGGCGGCAGGCTGCCCGAGAGGGCCACCGCCGAGGCGCCGCCGAGGAGTTGGTCGTAGGCGCGCAGGAAGGCGGCCCACTCGGCCGGGGCGATCTGCGGTCCGGGCTCGTTCAACTGGGTGGTGTCGCCGGTGTGTTCGTCCACGACAGCGATGGTGCGGCGGGTCGGGCCCGCGACCTCCACCAGTGCGTCCGTCAGCCCGGCCGTGCCCGCGAGCCGGCCGCGCAGTACCCCGCCGGTCGCGCCGCCCGCGAACCCGGTGACCGTCACCTCGTGCCCGAGCGCGGCCAGCACCCGGGCCACGTTGACGCCCTTGCCGCCCGGCCGTTCGGCCACGTCGGAGACGCGGTGGGAGGCGTGCGGGCGCAACGACCGTACGCGGTACGTGATGTCGAGAGCGGTGTTCAGTGTGACCGTGAGGATCACCCGGTCCGACCTCCCTCGAAAGTTGGCGCGGCTTCGGTTTCCGGGGCCCCGATCATGCCAAAGAGACGGCGGCCGGCCCACCTCGGGGACAGCCGCCGTCTGAATGAAGGGGGGTGAAGAGGGGTACGGATCAGGGCAGTTGGGGCGTGACCACCCATTCGCCCCGCCGCATGACGCCCTTCACCGCGAACTCGGCGTCCAGCAGCACGAGATCGGCGTCCTTGCCGGGCTCAAGGGAGCCGATCCGGTCCGAAAGGCCGAGCAGGCGGGCCGGGTTGGCGGAGATCGCGGTCACCACGTCGGTCACCGGGAGCCGGTCGACGGTGACCGCCCGCCTCAAGGCGCGGTCCAGGGTCAGCGTGGAGCCCGCGATGGAGCCGCCCTCCACCAGCCGGGCCACGCCGTCGCTGACCTCGACCTCCAGCGGGCCGAGCAGATAGCGCCCGTCGCCCGCGCCCGCCGCGTCCATCGCGTCGGTGATGAAGGCGACCCGGTCGGCGCCCGCGTGGTGGAAGGCCAGCTGGAGCGCGGCCGGGTGCAGATGGACGCCGTCGTCGATCAGCTCGACGGTGATCCGCTCGTCCTCCAGGAGCGCGGTGATCGGGCCGGGGGCGCGGTGGCCGAGCGGCGGCATGGCGTTGAAGAGGTGGGTGGCGACGGTGGCGCCCGCGTCGATGGCCTCGACGGTCTGCTCGTAGCTCGCGTCGGTGTGGCCGACGGCCGCGATCACGCCGTGCTCGGCGAGGAGCCGTACGGAGTCCAGGCCGCCGGGGAGTTCGGTGGCGAGGGTGACCATGCGGGCCTGCCCGCGCGCGGCGTCGAGCAGCTTGCGGACCTCGGCCGGGTCGGGGTCGCGCAGCAGGGCCTCGGAGTGCGCGCCCTTGCGGCAGGGGGAGATGAACGGGCCCTCGAAGTGGATGCCCGCGATCTCGCCCTGCTCCGCCAGTTCGCTGAGGAGCCCGGCGCGGCGGGCCAGCAGGTCCAGGTCGTCGGTGACGGTGGAGGCGACCAGGGTGGTGGTGCCGTGCGCGCGGTGGGTGCGCACGGCGGTCAGCACGTCCTCGGCGCTGCCCGCGAAGGAGGCGCCGCCGCCGCCGTGGTTGTGCAGGTCCACGAAGCCGGGGACCAGCCAGTGGCCGCTCGCGTCGAGCACCTCGGCGCCTGCCGGGGCGGGGGCCGCCGCCCCGGCAGGGCCCGCGGCGGTGATCCGCGTGCCCTCCACGCTCACGCGGCCGTCGTCCACCACGCCGGTGGGCAGCACCACCCGTGCGCCGGTGAGTACCAAGCTGGGAGCCATCAGGCGGTTACCTCCGAGGGATCGGTGCGGCCCGGGCCGGCAGGGCCCAGGAGATCGCGGGCGAGCAGTCCGGCGCCGAGGCATCCGGCGGTGTCGCCGAGGGCCGCCGGGACGAGGGTGGGCGGGGTCTGGAAGGTGATCCGGCGCCGCACGGCCTCCCGCAGGGGACGGAACAGCGTCTCGCCCGCCTCCGCGAGTCCGCCGCCGATGATCAGGGTGCCCGGGTCGAGCAGGGTGAGCGCGGTGACCAGGCCGTCGGCGAGGGCGTCCACCGCGTCCTGCCAGACCCGTTCGGCGGTCCGGTCGCCGCCCGCGACGGCCTTCGCGCAGTCGGCGGCGTCCGCGTCGCGCCTGCCGGAAACGCGCGCCCACGCCTCGCCGACGGCGGCCGCCGAGGCGTAC
>NZ_WWIR01000076.1 GCF_009863025.1 Streptomyces sp. SID4985
CTGCGGCTGCGGCTGCGGCTGCGGCTGCGGCCCGGAACGGCGCTGACCAGTCCCAGGTGGCGATCGGGCGCCGTCCGGCCACCCCGCCGCCCAGGAACCAAGGACCCCACGCGTCCGGCCCCCGAGGCCACGTACGGGCGTTCCGAGTCACCACCCGCGCGGCTTCTCCGCCACCGATCCCCGCCACCGAGCACGGGCTACCCGGCCCGCGCCCAGGTCGACCCGCCCGTCCCGAACCGGTGGCCCGGAACGCCGACGACGACGGTACCGAGGACGAGGGACGCGTCCCTGCCCCCGGCCCTGAAGCGACGGAGCGCCACACAGCCGACTCCCAGCGCTGGGCACGGACGTTCTCGGACCCCCACCAGCGCGCTTCTCCTACGCCGACCGCCCGCCATCGGACATGGGCCGCCAGGCCCACCAGGTATCGGACACCCGGCCGAGCGCCCCCGGCGCACCCGTGCGCCGGGAACTTTGTGAAAAAATTCACCCATCCTCTTGGCCTCGCGCGGAGATCGGTGCTGGAATGCCGCCACCACTCATCGGCTCGACGGCGTGCTGGAGGAGGCAACGTGGCGTACACCGCCATGTCTGGTTACGGAACGACCCCCGGTGACGATCCCCTCCAGACCGCGGTGTGGCGGCTGCGCTCCCGGGCCTGCTGGGCGGACGCGGCGGCCCTGCTGCCTGCGGACACCCCCGGCACGGCCCTGCAGCGGGCCGCCCTGCTCGTGGAGCGCTGCCTGTACACCGAGCGGGGCTGGGAGGCCGCCGAGGACGCGCTGCGCACCGCCGAGGCGCGGGCCCAGACCGACGACGAGCGGGGCGCGGCCGCCTGCGAGCGCGGCCAGCTCGCCTACGCGTCCACGCTGCACGGGGTACGGGACCGCGCCGACGAGGCACGGTCCGCGCTCGGCCGGGCGGCGGCACTGATCGCTCCCGGGTCCCCCGGACGGGCCCTGCTGGACTTCCGGCGCGGACTGCTCGCCGAGAACCTGAGCAGCTCCCCGCAGGCGGCCCGCGCCGCCTACCGCCGGGCCCACGCGGGCGCCACCACCCACTCCGCCCCGCTGCTGCTGTCCTTCACCTGGCGCCACCTCGCCGGACTCTCCCTGCGCGAGGGCGAGTTGGCCGAGGCCAGGCACGGCTTCGCCGAATCCCTCCGCATCCGCGAGGAGTTGGGCTACCTGGTGGGCACGGCCCCCGCCCTCGCCTCCCTGGCGGACACCGAAACCGAACCGGAGGCATCCCGCCTGCGCGAGGAGGCCCGCCGGCTGTTCCGCCTGCTGGGCGGCGTACCGACCTGGCTGGCCGAGCAGTTGAACCCACCAGCGCCGGGTGCGGCCACGGCGTAGTCGCGAGGCCGCGGGGGCACTCCGCGCCCGCGGCCTCGCGCCGCAACCCCGGACGCCACAGCGGTGCGCCCGGACAGCCGCCCGCCGAGTGGCAGTTCAGCGTGCGGAGCGCGTCACGCGGGCACCGACGCCTCAGCGGAGCCACAGACCAACGCCCCGCGCCTCAGCGGCCCGTCAGCGCCCCGCCCCGAAATGCTCTCCCACCAGCCGCGAAGCCTCCTCCAACTGACCGGAGGCCAACGCGTCCAGAAGAGCGAGATGTTCGGTCGCGTCCGCCAACAACGCCGTACGCCCCCGGCGGGCCTGCGTGCCCACCAGGGGCCACTGGGAGCGGCGGTGCAGGTCTTCCGCGATGCCGACGAGCTGCTCGTTGCCCGCGAGGGAGAGGACGGCGCGGTGGAAGGCGCGGTCGGACTCGGCGTAGACGGCGGGGCAGCCGGAGCCCGCCGCGCGCACCGTGTCCTCGGCGAGCGGCAGGAGTTCGGCCCAGCGGACGGGCGGGACGGTACGGGCGAGCCGTAGCAGGACCGGCACCTCCAACAGGGCCCGCACCTCGGCCAGTTCGGCCAGTTCCCGGGCGCCGCGGCGGACGACGCGGAAGCCCCGGTTGGGGACGACCTCGACCGCGCCCTCCAGGGCGAGCTGCTGCATGGCCTCGCGGACGGGCGTGGCGGAGACGCCGAAGCGTTCGCCGAGGACGGGCGCCGAGTAGACCTCGCCGGGCTCCAGTTCGCCGGTGACCAGCGCGGTGCGCAGCGCGTCGAGGATCTGCCCGCGCACCGAGGAGCGCTGGACTGCGGCGCGCGGCACGCGGATCGGCGTCTCGCTGTGCGTGTGCTCGCCGCGCGCGCCCGTCGCGCCGACGGCCCGTTCGCGGGGCGCCGCGGCGGGCTCGGACGGTCGGGGCTGGGGCGGTACCCGGGGTGTCGTGGGCCGTGCCGCGCCCCATGGCAGTCCCGCTCCGGTGAGGTCGTGCAGTCCCTGCTTCACGGGGTCCTCCTCCGGCTGTCGGGGGTTGGGTCCTGAGGTCCTGGGATCGAGGGGGACATCGACGGCGGTCTGTCATATGTCCGTCAAGAACCTTAGGCGCCCGGGGCGGCAGTTCAAATTCCCCGAAGGGCGGGTAAGGTTAGCCTTACCTGCACGTCAGCGCCCGCACTCACGATCGGTGGTCCCGCCATGCCCGCTGCGGTCTCGCCGCTCGCCGCCGCGTACGCCCGTCTCGCCGAGGTCTATCCGTACCTCACCGTGACGCTGCTGAACGGCCCGGCGGAGCCGCTGCCCGAGGGAGAGGGCTGGGTGACCGGCGACGGACTCGCGGCGAACGGCGAGCAGCTCGACTCCTTCCTGGCCTGGGACGACGAGCAGGTGCTGCGGGACTACGGGCAGCGGGGGCGCCCGGACGTCATCGCGAGCTTCGGCCTGCACCGCTACGCGTGGCCGCTCTGTCTGATGATCACCCTGCCGTGGTTCCTGCACCGCCGGGTGCCCCGGCTGCCCGCCGCGCACGTCGCCTACCACCGCACCACCTCGCGCATGACCCTGCGCCCGGACGCCTTCGCCTGCCTTCCCGGCGACCCGGCGGCGAACCTGCCCGGCGCGGTCGTCGTGGCCGACGAGGAGGCCCTGCGCGCCGAGGTGCGCGCGGCCGTCGCGGAGCACCTGGAGCCGGTGCTCGGCGCCTTCGGACCCCGGATGCGCCGCCGCGGGCGTGCGCTGTGGGGCATGGCGACCGACGAGATCGTGGAGGGGCTCTGGTACGTCGCCGGGCTCCTCGGCGAGGGCGAGGAGTCGCGCGCGATGCGCGAGCTGGAGCGCCTGCTGCCGGGCGCCACGAAGCCGTACGCCGGTTCGGCCGCGTTCCGCGAGCTGACCGCGCCGGACGGGGCGCCGGCGCCCACCCGGGACCGTGTCAGCTGCTGCATGTTCTACACCCTGCGCCCTGCGGAGGCCTGCGACACCTGCCCGCGCACCTGCGACAGCGAGCGGGTCGCCCGGCTGACCGCCACCACCGCGGCCGCCTGACCGCCACCCACCGCGGCCGCCTGAGCACCTTCGCCTACCACCGGAACCCCGTTACGGAACCGTCCGTACGAGGAGTCTTTATTCGAACTCAACTCGTGCTCCTCAAGCGGTAGTTCGAACGTTTTGCCACTCCGGTCACCCCAGGGCACTTCCTTGGCGGTCTCTTGCCCCGAAATCCCCGGAGTCACGCCGGGTATGGGCCACTATGGCGGGCGTTACACCCCATCCCAATGCGAGGGACCGCTGATGCGACTGACCGACATATCGCTGAACTGGCTGCTGCCGGGCGCCGTACTGCTCCTCGGGATGCTGGTGGCGGTGGCGGTACTCGCGCGCGGCAGGCGTGCCTCCAACGAGAACGCGAACGCGGACGACTCGTGGGAGCGCAGCGAGGAGCGGCGCAGACGCAAGGAGGCCGTGTACGGCACGGCGTCCTACGTCCTGCTCTTCTGCTGTGCGGCGGTGGCGGCCGCCCTGTCCTTCCACGGACTGGTCGGCTTCGGCGAGCAGAACCTCGGACTGACCGACGGCTGGCAGTACTTGGTGCCGTTCGGCCTCGACGGCGCGGCCATGTTCTGCTCGGTGCTCGCGGTGCGCGAGGCCAGTCACGGCGACGCCGCGCTGGGATCGCGCATCCTGGTCTGGATGTTCGCCGCGGCGGCGGCCTGGTTCAACTGGGTGCACGCGCCCCGTGGCATCGGCCACGACGGCGCCCCGCAGTTCTTCTCGGGCATGTCGCTCTCGGCGGCCGTGCTGTTCGACCGGGCGCTGAAGCAGACCCGCCGGGCCGCCCTGCGCGAACAGGGCCTGGTGCCGCGCCCGTTGCCGCAGATCCGCATCGTCCGCTGGGTACGGGCACCCCGTGAGACCTTCCGCGCCTGGTCGCTGATGCTCCTGGAGGGCGTCCGCAGCCTGGACGAGGCGGTCGAGGAGGCCCGTGACGACAAGCGGCAGAAGGAGGAGACCCGGCAGCGCCGCCGCGACCAGAAGCGCGTGGAGCGCGCCCAGTTGAAGGCGCTGAGCCGGGGCGCGAGCGGAGTCGTCGGGCGCACACCGACCCGGCAGGTCGAGGTGCAGATGGATCGTGACGCGGCCACGGTGTCCGCGGAGCCTGCCATATCGGCATCGGACACGCTGCCCGGACGCTCGCGGCCGTCCCTCCAGCCCGTGAGGAAGGGGACTGAACCGGTCACCGTCGACCTCACCGCCGAGGACGACACCATGGCCATCCCCCGCCTGGACTCGCTGGAGCGCAAACTGAAGGATCTGGAGCAGCAGTTCGGCTGAGCACGGCCGCACTGCGGTACGGGACGGGGCGCCACCCACGCGGACGGCGCCCCGTCCCGTTTCCGTGTGCCGCTCGCTCTCCTACCCCGCTCCGGCGCCGAGTTCGAACCACACCGACTTGCCCACCCGGTGCGGCCGTACACCCCAGGCGTCCGCGAGGGAGCGCACCAGGACGAGCCCCCGGCCGTGGGTGTCGTCGGTCGGGTCGGCCGTGCGGAGCAGCGGCCTGCGGGTCATGAAGTCCCGTACCTCCACGCGCAGTCCGCGCGGGGAGACCACGGCGGTCAGCACCGCGTCGTCGTCGGTGTGCACCAGTGCGTTGGTGACCAGTTCGCTGGTGAGCAGTTCGGCCGTCTCCGCGCCGCCGGGCCGTCCCCAGCCGCGCAGCAGCCGCCGCAGGTCGCGGCGTGCCTCGGGCACCGCCGCGAGATCGGCGCGGGCCAGCCTGCGGCAGAGCCGTCGCCCCTCGTCCGTATGGTGGTCCGTCCCTTTCCCCGTGTCCGCAGGTGGCGCCCCGGTGTTCCCGGGTCCGCCTCCTCGTGCCCGTCTGGTGATGCCCCCCGCCCGCACTGTGCCTGACCTCCCCCTCCTGGTCGAGCGTCGAACGCGTACCCCGGGATGCTTGCCCAGTGCCCCTGGGGGCAGTCATGGGCGGCCGCGGACCGCCGCCTGTTCGGCCATGCCCGTGCGGGGTACGGCCGGGGCCGCCCACGGCGGCCCGAGGGTGCCTGACGCGCCCAGGAGGCCGTACGGCGCCCCGGGCGCCCCCGTGGCCGCGTACGCGACCGTCCGGCACCGGAGGTCCACGCTCCGTGAACGTGGTGTGAAAGTGGCCGGAAACATACGCTCGGTGATGGTGGATCAGGGACGGGGCACGTTCCGCAGATTGGAACGGGCCATCTGGAGCATCCGGCCGACCCCGCCGTCCAGCACGATCTTCGAGGCGGACAGCGCGAACCCGGTGACCATCTCGGCGCTGATCTTCGGCGGGATGGAGAGCGCGTTGGGGTCGGTGACGACGTCGACCAGGGCCGGTCCCTTGTGCCGGAAGGCGTCCTTGAGTGCCCCGGCCAGGTGCTTGGGCTTCTCCACCCGCACGCCGTACACCCCGCAGGCGCGGGCGACTTCGGCGAAGTCGGGGTTCACGTCCGTGGTGCCGTACGAGGGCAGGCCCGCGACCAGCATCTCCAACTCGACCATGCCGAGCGAGGAGTTGTTGAACAGCACGACCTTCACCGGCAGATCCAACTGGACCAGGCTCAGGAAGTCGCCCATGAGCATGGTGAATCCGCCGTCGCCGGACATGGAGACGACCTGGCGGTCGCGGTCGGCGCACTGGGCGCCGATGGCCATGGGCAGCGCGTTCGCCATCGAGCCGTGCGAGAACGAACCGATGATCCTGCGGCGGCCGTTGGGCGAGATGTACCGCGCGGCCCATACATTGTTCATTCCCGTATCAACTGTGAAGATCGCGTCCTCGTCGGCGAGTTCGTCGAGCACGGCGGCCACGTACTCGGGGTGGATCGGGACGTGCTTCTCCACCTTGCGGGTGTACGCCTTGACCACGCCCTCCAGCGCGTCGGCGTGCTTCTTCAGCATCCGGTCGAGGAAACGGCGGTTGGTCTTCTCCTTCACCCGGGGCGTCAGGGCGTGCAGCGTCTCGCGGACGTCGCCCCAGACGGCCAGGTCGAGCCGGGAGCGGCGGCCGATGACCTCGGGGCGCACGTCGATCTGCACGATCTTCACGTCGTCGGGCAGGAAGGCGTTGTAGGGGAAGTCGGTGCCGAGCAGGATCAGCAGGTCGCACTCGTGGGTGGCCTCGTACGCGGCGCCGTAGCCCAGCAGTCCGCTCATGCCGACGTCGTACGGGTTGTCGTACTGGATCCACTCCTTGCCGCGCAGAGCGTGCCCCACCGGGGACTTGACGCGGGCGGCGAAGTCCATCACCTCGGCGTGCGCGCCCGCCGTGCCGCTGCCGCAGAAGAGGGTGACCTTCTCGGCCTCGTCGATCATCCGCACCAGCTGCTCGATCTCGGCGTCGCCGGGACGGATCGCGGGCCGGGAGGTGACCAGGGCGCTCTCGAAGGACTTGTCCGGAGCGGGCTCGTCGGCCACGTCGCCGGGCAGCGTGACGACACTGACCCCGCTCTGCCCGATCGCGTGCTGGATCGCGGTCTGGAGCAGCCGGGGCATCTGCCGCGGGTTGGAGATCATCTCGCTGTAGTGGCTGCACTCCTGGAACAGCCGCTCGGGATGCGTCTCCTGGAAGTAGCTCAGGCCGATCTCGCTGGACGGGATGTGGGAGGCGAGGGCGAGCACCGGGGCCATGGAACGGTGGGCGTCGTA
This sequence comes from Streptomyces sp. SID4985, assembly GCF_009863025.1. Lineage (GTDB taxonomy): Bacteria > Actinomycetota > Actinomycetes > Streptomycetales > Streptomycetaceae > Streptomyces. The sequence continues at coordinate 7,014 of NZ_WWIR01000076.1, forward strand.
GAGGCCGTTGATGAGGTGCAGATTGCCCGGCCCGCAGGACCCCGCGCACGCCGTCAGCCTGCCGGTGATCTGCGCCTCGGCCCCGGCCGCGAACGCGGCGGTCTCCTCGTGGCGCACATGGACCCAGTCGATGCCGGGGTGGCGGCGGATGGCGTCCACGACCGGGTTGAGGCTGTCGCCGACGACGCCGTACATTCGGCGCACCCCGGCGCTGGCGAGGATGTCCACGAACTGCTCGGCGACGTTCTGTTTGGCCATGGTGGTCGTCTGCCCCTTCGCGGTCCCGGAATACGCCTCTTCCGGTTCCATCAAGTCACAGGGACCGCCGTCACGCCTCCCACACGGCCGCCGCCGTACGGTCGTCGGCGTACCCCTTCACCCGCGTCTGGGTGTCCGCCAGGAAAGCGGCCAGCCCCGGCGCGGCGGCACGGGACCAGCGCCGGGCGAGGAACGCGCCCAGGGCCGGTTCGCCCCGTAGGGGTTCCGCGAGCCCGCCCGTGCACATCAGCAGCACGTCACCCGGGCGGGCTACGGAGGCCCGGAACCGGAAGGCGGGCTGTGCCTCCGGTGCGGGCGCCGGGGCGAACGGGCTCGGCGGGGCCGGCAGACCGAGGTCCAGGGTGAGCCGGTCGCCCTCGGGGGAGGCCGCGGGCAGCGCGCCGAAGGGGGCGCCGGGGGCGGCCTCGGTCTCGCTCTCGGCGGTCGGCGGGCTCGGCTCGATGTCCTGCCACTCCCCCCGCCGCAGCCGGAACAGTCCGCCGTCGCCCGCGCCGAAGAACACGCGGTTGCGGCAGTCGGGGTCGGCGGACAGCAGCAGACAGCGCAGGCTCGCGGTGTACAGCTCCGGGTCCAGCTCCCGCTCCGCCGCACTCGCGCGCAGCATGCCCAGGCTGCGGTCGGTCAGCCGGTGCAGCCCCGGCTTGAGCGCCCCCTTCCGTCCCGCCCGCACGTCCTCGGCCAGCCGCTCATGGCTTCGCCCGACCGCCCCCGCGATCCACCGGCACGCCTCGGCGGCCGCCCTGTGCGCCTGGGGCGCGGCGCGCGCGCCGGTCGCCATGGCCACGAGCACGAGTGCGTGCTCCCCGCTCCCGAACCGGGCGGTGAGCATCGCGTCCCTGCGCGGCTCACCCCGGTACCGGGCCGAGTCCCCCCGCATGGAGGCCGCCCGCAGCGTGCAGGTCCCGTACTGGGCGCCGTCCAGCAGGGTGTCGGAGACGAGGTCCGCCAGGGCGTCGGGGTCGGCGGCGGGAAGGGCCACGGGTTCGGGGTCGTAGGTGGGGGGCCGGGTT
>NZ_WWIR01000077.1 GCF_009863025.1 Streptomyces sp. SID4985
GGGACGGGGCGGAGAACGCCGGTGCTTCGGTCCTCGTCGTCGGGCTTGAGGTGCGCGATCTCGGCGCGGCCGCCCTGGGTGGCGACGATACGGGCCACGGCGTCGGCGACGACCTCGGCCCGCACCTCGTACGGCACCCGGAGTACGACGACCTGCCCGGCGAGGGCGCGGCTGTGGCCGTAGGCGGTGCCACGCGTGAGGATGTCGTCGACGATCCCGGCGGTGAGGTCGTCACGCGCGGCGAGGCTGATGTTGAGGAAGCCGGGGCCGGTGATGACGACGTCCTGGATGCCCTCGGCCGTGACGAGGTGGGGCCGCAGTATCTCGGCGACGCGCAGCGGGGTCTCGTTGGCGGGCCGGGCGAGCCGCAGGGCGACGTTGGTGGCGAAGTCCCCGCATCCCCCGGGCCCGGGCCGGTCGACGACGACCCGCTCAGGAAGATCCACGCTCAGCTCCCCCGCGTCCACGGCACACCGGACGGCGTCCAGGACGGTCCGGGAGAGGTCGAGGGGGGTCACGGGACAAGCGTAGGGGAGGCGGGTGGGGGGTGTGGGACGGGGAGGACGGGAGGCGGAGGCGGTAGTAGATGACACGGAGGTGGGGGTGGAGGGAGATATGAACATCCGACGAACCCAGGCGGGACCTAACTGATCACCGATCCACACCCACCCGCGACCCCACCGTTGACGTCGTCATCGCCCCCCTCATGCAGCCCGTTCCTCTTCCCCTTCTTCCCCCGCGCCATGAGCCCCTTGACGAGCCGGACGAGCTCGTCGGGCTCGAAGGGTTTGGGGAGGAAGGCGTCGACGCCGGCACCGAGACCGCTCTCGACCTCGTACTGGGTGCACGCGCTGATGATGGCGAGCGGGAGATCACGCGTACGGGGGTCGGCCCGGAGACGGGCGGCGGTACTGAGCCCGTCGAGCCGGGGCATGACGACGTCGAGTGTCACCACGTCGGGGCGCACTTGGTGCACCACGTCCAGACACTCGGCACCGTCGACCGCGGTCACGACCTCCAGCCCTTCCAGCTCGAGGTTGACCCTGATCAGCTGCCGGATGACGTTGCTGTCGTCCACGACGAGCACCCGGCCAGTGGCGCCTGACACAACTCGAGAGTAGGTCGGCCCGGGCCGCCGCGTCCGGCTTTTCCCCACTTCCAGCCTCCCGGGGGACACCGCCCCCAAACCCGTTCCTGATCACCCCGACAGACCTGCTAGGGTTCTACCCGTCGCCGCAAGCGCCCAGCGCAACGCCCGACACGCCCCCGTAGCTCAGGGGATAGAGCAACGGCCTCCGGAGCCGTGTGCGCAGGTTCGAATCCTGCCGGGGGCACTCCAGCTCGGATAGCGTAATGAACCCGCTGACCTGCTGAAGTGCCGTAAGTCAAGGGTCGGACTCAGTCTCACTGAGTCCGACCCTTTGTCGTTATATGGCGCTGGTTGCGCGTGAGTGGTGCGTGAACAAGGGGCCGCACCCGGCCGTCGCAACGCCTGCTGGCAGTTCCGAGACCCGCACCGGAACCCTGTTGCGCCGGCTCCGCTCCTCACGGCATCGTCCACTCCTCCACGAGCAACGAGGGGGTCGCCTTGCCCACAAGGGAAGAAGTTGTCAGCGCGGGAGTCACTCAGGACGCCAAGTACATGGGCCGATTTTTCGGTGCACTGCTCGATCCTCGGCACGAGGCGCTGGCAGGGATCGTGTCCTTCTGCATGATGCCCTTCACGTCCCTCGTCATCCACGAGGCCCGCGCAAAGATCAACATGATCACACCATCCCCATCGCTGGACTTCTCAGCGGAAGCAGCGGAAGTGTGCGCCCGATCCCGAAACAGCCTGAAGCTGTTTGAAGACAACCAGCGTTGGGTGACAGGACAACTTGACTTCTATAGAAAAGAGATCATCGGAACCCACTCCGATCACTTCCTAGGAAATACCTGGCTTCGACTCGCTCGTTTCCTCGAAGTTGACCTGGCTCTCTTCACCTACAACGGCATCATCTTCAGCACAAACCATTCCGCCGCCTTCCATATAGGAATAAAATCCAAGCTCCTCTTTAAAAAAGACGGCGGGGCCTACGTCAAATCGATCACAGAACAGATGGGGCGCTGCCTGGCCGCTCTGGGGGCATCGATCGACGCCGATGACCCCAAGACCTTCGCCAGCCATATAACGAGAAGAGCACTAGACGACTCGGAAGTTAGGGCAGATCGATATTATCGACAGGTCTTCAACGGACGCGAAACGCCAGTACTCAATGGACTCCTAACCAACTTTCAGGCGATGGTGAACTTTGCAACCTCCCTGCTAGTCACAGGCGCCGATGTCCTTGATCTCGAATACACCGTATTCAAGATTCGCTTTGTCACCCTCTATCACGTGCTGGCAAGCCTGGCTCGACTAGGATCAGACCCCGGCC
>NZ_WWIR01000078.1 GCF_009863025.1 Streptomyces sp. SID4985
ACGGTCCCCGCCGCCCGCTCGATGCCGACCCAGCCCACGGCGGGCAGCCCCACCCTCCGCGAGGACCCCCGCCCGACCGCCTTCCCGGGCCCGCGCAACGGCTGACCCCCGCCCTCCCGGCCCCCACCGAGCCCGGGAGGGCACCCACACCACGCACCGCCCCGGACGCGACACCGAGCACCGACCACCCCGGGCGGCGCACCGACACCGACCGTCGACGCCCCCACCAGTGCGGCTCACCACCGACCGAACCAGCCGGACCGGCTTAACGAACCGGGCCGACCGGCCATCAGCCGCCCCCGGCCGGGCGGACCAGCCGGCCGCCGGCCGCACCGGCTGGTGAACCAGGCCACCGCCGACCGCACCACACCCAGGCAGCCCGAGCCGACCGCCTCTGACCACGGGGCCACCCGACCGCCTTCCCAGGCCCCCACTCACGACTGCCCCGCCCTCTGGGCCACCCCGGGAGGGTATTCGGCCACCCGGCAGGCGACCGCCCGAGCCACCTCGCCCCGGCCCCGTGCGCAACAGGGCGAAACCGAAGCCGATCCGCCACCCCACCGGCTCCGGCCGGACCGGGCGACCACCAGCCGCCCCAGCGGTACGCCCCGGTAAAGCGTCAGCCCCACCCGGCAACGCACCCACCACCGACCGGCCAAACCCAGCGGCGCGCCCCCTCAGCCGATGTCCGGCGGATCGATCCGCACCCGCACCGGCGCTCCCCCACCCCGCGCCATCCGCGCCGCCTGAGCGGTCTTCAACGCCCCCGCCAACGCCGACCCGCTGCCCGGCGGCACCCGGATCAGCGCGCGCTCCCACTCCTCGCCCGGCGGAGGCGCACCGGGTCTGCGGGGGCGCCCGGGGAGGGTCGGGGGCACCGAGACCGGGCCCAGTACCTCCGCGTCCGGCGGCAGCTCGGCGGCGCTCAGGAACTCCGCGACGGCCTCGGTCGTACCGGACACCGCTGCCATCCGCGACACCGGCGGGAAGCCCAGCTCCGCCCGTTCGGCCAGCTCGCGCAGCGCGAAGCCGACCGGGTCCCACCGGACCAGCGCCTGCACGGGACGGAGCGTCGGCTCGGCCATGACGACCACGGTCCCGTGCTCCCCCTGCGGACGCACCAGCGCGGCCGCCGATATCCACCGGCGCAGCGCGTCCTCGTCGGAGCGCAGGTCGGGGCGGCCGAGCATGGCCCAGCCGTCGAGCAGCAGGGCGGCCGCGTAGCCGCCCTCGGCCACGGGTTCGGCGCCCGGGGTGCTGACCACCAGCGCGGGGGTGCCCGGCACGGTGTCCAGCACGTGTTCGCGGCCCGAGGTGCGCACCGGTACGGCGGGAAAGGCGCGCCCCAGCTCCTCGGCGGTCCGGCGCGCGCCGACGATCTGGGCACGCAGCCGGAAGCCGCCGCACTCCGCGCAGTGCCAGGAGGTCTCCTGGTGCCCGCACCACTCGCAGCGCAGCTCCCCCGCGTCCTGCGCCTGGAGCGGCCCCGCACAGTGCCGACACCGCGCGGGCGCCCGGCACTGCGCGCAGGCAAGGCGGGGGACGTAGCCGCGCCGGGGCACCTGCACCAGCACCGGCCCGTGCTTGAGCCCCTCCCGTACGGCCTGCCAGGCGAGCGTGGGCAGCCGGGCGGCGCGGGCGGCCTCGTCGCGCGCGAGGTCGGCGTCGCTGACGGTCCGCACCAGCGGGGCCGTACGGCGCACCTGGTCGCGCCCGGCGGCCAGCGGCCGTGCCCAGCCGGTCTCCACCAGCTGGGCGGCCTCCACGGTGCAGCTCCAGCTGCCCAGCAGGAAGGCGCACCGGTCGAGGGAGGCGCGCAGCAGGAGTACGTCCCGCGCGTGCGGCTGGGGTGCGTGCTGCTCGGCGTGGCTGTCGTCGCCGTCGTCCCAGATGGCGACGAGTCCGAGGTCCTGGACGGGGGCGAACATCGCCGCGCGTGTCCCGACGACGGCCCGTACCGCCCCGCGCCGCACCGCGAGCCACTGCGCGTACCGCTTCTCCGGCCCGGCGTCCGCGGTGAGCAGCGCGTGCCGTCCCTCGCCGAGCAGCTCGGTCAGCGCGGCGTCGACGCGGGCGGCGGTACGGCCGTCCGGTACGACGACGAGCGCGCCGCGTCCCGAGGCGAGCGTGGCGGCGACGGCGCGGGCCAGCTCACCGGCCCACTCGGGGCCGGGCAGGGCGGTCCAGACGGCCCTGGGGGCGCCCCCGGAAGCGAGGGAGGCGAGGAAGCCGGGCCCGTGCTCGTACCGCGCCCAGGAACCGGGGGCGGGGGCCGGG
>NZ_WWIR01000079.1 GCF_009863025.1 Streptomyces sp. SID4985
GAAGCCGACGCCCACGCCGAAGCCGACCCCCAAGCCCACCCCGCCGCCCGCGCCCGAGGTCTACGAGACCAACGCGCTGGACTACGACCTGACCGGCGACGGCACCGGGCCCGAGGTGCGCCTCGGCGACAGCAGCTGGGTGTGGCGCCGCTACGGCATGTCGATCGCCGACACGAACTACGCGCGCGGCATCACCGTGCGCGGCGACTCCTCGGTCACCGTGGACCTCAACCGCCCGTGCACGACGTACGACGCCGTGGTCGGGGTGGACGACCTGAACCTCACGCGCGGCAAGGTGTCCTTCTCCGTCTACGCGGACGGGGTCCGGCTGTGGCACTCCCGCGCGGTCGGGGCCGGTGACGCGGCGGTGCCGGTGCATGTGGACCTGACGGGGCGGACGACGGTGCGGCTCGTGGTGGAGCAGCGCGGCCACACCTTCGAGCAGGTGGCCTTCGCGGACTGGGCGCAGTCCCGCTTCACCTGCCGCTAGCGGCTCCGAGGGCGCCCCGCTGCGGGTCGATGCCCGCCGGTACGGCACGGGCGCGGGCCGGGGTGCCGGTCCAGCAGCTGCCCCGGCGGGCGAGCAGGCGGCCGAGCCAGAGTTCGACGGAGACCAGGTCGGCGAGCCCGTCCAGCGGGAGGGGTTCGCCCGCGGCGGCCGAGCGGACGGCCTTGCGGACCACGCGGGCCTCGACCAGGCCCGCGTCCGCGAGCAGCGGGGTGGCGAAGAGGTCCACGAGCGAGTCGGCGGCGACGCGCAGGCCCGTGCGGGCGGCGGCCGCCCCTGCGGCGTGGGAGGGGGCGCCCCAGCCGGGCGGCAGATCGGTGACCCCGGCGCCGTCGAGGACGGTGCGCAGGACGGCGGCGCGGGCGCCGGGCTTGACCCGCAGGGCCTCGGGCAGGGCGCGGCAGGCGCGGACGACCTGGTTGTCGAGGAAGGGCGCGTGCAGCCGCTGGGAGCGGACCTCGGCGGCCTGTTCGAGGACGCGCAGATCGGAGGCGTGCCGGGCGAGGACGGCGGCGGCGCGGAACTCGCCGGGGCGCAGCCCGGGTCCACCGGAGGCGCGGTCCGCCCCGGACTGAAGAAGAACCGATACTTCAGCCAGTGCTTCCCCGGTCAGCCACCGCGCCGCCGGACCGGGTCTCCCCCAGGTCAGCGCGGCGAGGGACGCGCCGACCGCCCCCTTGGGTTCGTCGAAGCCTCGCCGCATCAGCCGCTCGGCCAGTGCCTCCATGCCCGTCCGGTACGGCGTACGGGCCAGCCGCCGGGCCGCGCCGTAGACCCGCGCGGGGACCAGGACCGAGCCGTCGGCGCGGGTGAGGGCGGCGACCGGGCGGACCAGATGGCGCCGTCTGCGGTCGAGCAGCAGATCGGCGAGGCGGGCGGGGTGGGCGTCGAGGACCTGGCGGGCGCCGTGTCCGGTGAAGTGGTCGGCGCTGCCCGCCGCGAGCCGGGCGCGGTGCCGGGCGGCGGTGACCAGGGAGGGGCCGGGTTCGTCGGTGAGCGGTCCGTCGAGGTCGGCGTAGGGGAGGGTGTCCTCGCCGCCGGTGACCACCACGTGGTGCAGGCGGGGGTTGGCCGCGAGGGCTCCGGCGCGTTCGAGTTCGGCCTCGCGGCCGCCGACGGCCAGGTCGTTGAAGGTGACGGCGAGCAGCCGCTCCCCGGCGCCGGTGCCGTGGCCGAGCAGGGTGCCGGGTCTGCCGGGCAGTCCGGCGGCGAGCAGGGCCAGGGTGCCGGAGGCGGGGCCGCCGGAGAGGTCGGCGCCGATGCCGGGCACCGGCATCCCGCGCGCCGCGCGCCGCTC
>NZ_WWIR01000080.1 GCF_009863025.1 Streptomyces sp. SID4985
CGTCCATGTGCGGGGAGTGGAAGGCGTGGCTGACCGGGAGGCGCTTGGTCTTCCGGCCGCGCTCGCGCCAGAGCGCGGCGACGCGGTCCACCGCTTCGGCGTCGCCTGAAACGACCGTGGAGCGGGGGCCGTTGCACGCGGCCACGGCGATGGTGTCGCCGAAGGGTGCGAGCGTCTCGCGTACCTCGTCCTCGGCCGCCTCCAGGGCCGCCATCGCACCGCCCTCGCGGGCGGCCTGCATGAACCGTCCCCGGGCGGCGACGACCGCGCACACGTCGGCCAGGTCCCACACCCCGGCCAGGTGCGCCGCGGTGACCTCGCCGAGGGAGTGGCCGAGGAGGAAGTCGGGGACCACGCCGTGGTGTTCGAGCAGCCGGTACAGGGCGGTCTCGATGGCGAACAGGGCGGCCTGGGTGAAGGCCGTCTGGTCCAGCAGCGCCGAGTCCGCGGAGTTCTCGGGGGCGAACAGGACGTCCTTCAGCGGGCGCGAGAGAGCCGGGTCGAGGTGGGCGCACACCGCGTCGAAGGCGGCGGCGAACACCGGTGCGCTCTCGTACAGTTCGCGCCCCATGCCGAGGCGCTGGCTGCCCTGTCCGGTCAGCAGGAAGGCGGTACGGGTACGGCCCTGGCCGGCGTCCGCGCCCCGTGGTCCGACGGCGCGCAGGACGTTCGGCGCGTCGGTGCCCTCGGCGAGCGTCTTCAGCCCGGTCAGTAGTTCGCCGCGGGTACTGCCGACGACCGCGGCACGCTGCTCCAGCGCGGCACGAGCCGTGGCCAGGGAGAAGCCGACGTCCACGGGGTCGAGATCGGGGTGCCCTGTGAGGTGCTCGTGCAGGCGCCGCGCCTGAGCGCGCAGGGCCGTCTCGTCCCGCCCCGACACGAACCACGGCACCGGGCTCGCCGGGTCACCATCGACACGCGCGGGCTCGGGCTCGATGTCACCCTGCTCGACGATGACGTGCGCGTTCGTACCGCTGATCCCGAACGAGGACACC
>NZ_WWIR01000081.1 GCF_009863025.1 Streptomyces sp. SID4985
ACCACGAAGTACGAGTCGGAGACGTGGAAGTCCATCGGGGGCGACGCCAGGATCACGCCGGTGAGGCCGCCGAAGAGGAACGTGACGAGGAAGCCCGTGGTCCAGAGCATCGGCGTCTCGAAGGACACCGAGCCTTTCCACATGGTGCCGATCCAGTTGAAGAATTTCACTCCGGTCGGCACCGCGATCAGGAACGTCATGAAGGAGAAGTAGGGCAGCAACACACCACCGGTGACATACATGTGGTGCGCCCACACGGTCACCGAGAGGCCCGCGATCGCGATCGTCGCCGCCACCAGGCCCATGTAGCCGAAGATCGGCTTGCGCGAGAACACGGGGATGATCTCCGTGACGATGCCGAAGAACGGCAGGGCGATGATGTACACCTCCGGATGGCCGAAGAACCAGAAGAGGTGTTGCCACAGCAGGGGGCCGCCGTTGGCCGCGTCGTAGACATGGGCGCCGAACTTGCGGTCCGCCTCCAGGGCGAGCAGCGCGGCCGCGAGGACGGGGAAGGCGAGCAGGACGAGCACGCTGGTCAGCAACGCGTTCCAGCAGAAGATCGGCATGCGGAACATGGTCATGCCAGGTGCCCGCATGCAGATGATCGTGGTGATGAAGTTGACCGAGCCGAGGATCGTGCCGAAGCCGGAGAGGGCCAGCCCCATGATCCACAGGTCGCCGCCCAGGCCGGGGGAGCGGATGGCGTTCGAGAGCGGCGAGTACGCGAACCAGCCGAAGTCGGCCGCGCCCTGCGGGGTGAGGAAGCCGCTGACCACGATGAGCGAGCCGAAGAGATACAGCCAGTAGGCCAGCATGTTCAGCCGCGGGAACGCCACATCCGGCGCGCCGATCTGCAGCGGCATGATCCAGTT